>JBBDNU010000220.1:0-48688 GCA_040877365.1 Planctomycetales bacterium | reverse complement strand
AATTGCCCATCGGGCTCCAAAAGCTACCCACAGATTCTGGTGAGGAGGCATTATTGAATTGTTGCATGCAATTGTGAGGGGTCGCTGGGGGGAGGATGCACCGCGGCTGTCGCCCAAGGCACAGGATGAAATCATCAAAAAGTTTGCGCAGCGGCAGATGGCGGACTTGCGACGCATGGCGGACAATGGACCCCATCTGTATGCATTCTCTGAGCGACTTGGCAATGTTCTCAAAACCTATTTGCTGGCCTCCTGCGGGAAAGAGCATCCGGACGAACGGCTCCGAATTGAGATTGAAGGTGCGGGGGAGCTGTCTGAGGGTGCGCAGCGGATTCATGACGCTCTGCTTCGACACAGCGTCCTGATCTCCGCAGGATCAGGCAAAAGTCGTAGTGGACTCCCAACACGTAAGCTGTTTTTTCGCAGGCTGTTTGCACCCTGCTTCCCATTTAGTCCATCTCGGAAGGGATGCATTCCACTGACCATTCCGCAATACGAGGAATGGCTCATCGATCCGACTTCGATTGTGGTAGCAGCAAATCCGGAACCAGGGTCGCGATCTCTATTTGAGAGGGAATGATGGACCCGAATGCTGGCATCGAGGAGCGGCTGATCGACGAGTATTTGCAACGGTGCAGCGATGAGAGGCTAGTTGGTCGCTGCTCGCGGGAGCGCTCGGATCAGCCTACTTTGTTGTTGACGGAAGGTTTTGAAGATCGATCTCTGGGACTACTAAGACGGCTCGCAAGTACACGAGTGGAACTACCGGCCATTGTTCTGGCTCGGTACGTTGACGACGGTGGTGTGAATAATCGACTTCGTGCGGACTTCGAACGGCTTGCCGAACAGGTTGCGCCGGGAAGGTGGCACGTTGTGGACAATCATAACGATGGGAAATGGGTCGCGGCGGCAGAGCGGCTCGTTTCCAACGAGAACATCATTATAGATATCAGCGGTCTTTCAAATCGGGGTTTGTTTGGGGCACTTGACGGCTTACTTGCATGGGGCTGGAAGGCGCACATCGCGTATACGGAGGCACGAGAATATTGGCCTAGGAGAAGCGAATGGGCGGACTTGCGCAGACGCTCGCGCGATCCAGCGGGTCTCGCAGATATTCTCGATACAATGCCATGGCTGTTCGGACATCAACATCGGATTGAGCGTATTGCAGGGCACGAGGGCTACGATGCTGCCGGAGCCGGACGCGCGCTTATTGCGTTCTTGCCATTCAAATGTGCTCGGCTCGCGGCCGTGCTTGGCGAGGAGGACTACTCCGACATTCGCTTTATATCGGGGAAGCCGAGATTGAAGAAGAACTTGTGGCGCGCCGACGCGCTTCGACAGATCAATTTTACAATTACAAAGGACTGGCCGGTTGTAGAGATGCCAACGTTTGGATACAGGCAGGCAATCCAATCACTCGCTCAGCACCTTTTTGCGGGCAACTCGCCGATGGCCCGATATGACGTCCATCTTGCCGTAATGGGGTCGAAGCTGCAAAACGTCGCTTGCTGGGCGCTTTCTCGGCTTGTGCCTTCACTGACTGTGTTATGCAGTGTTCCCGTCCAGTACTTTCCGGAGGCGTTCAGTGGAGGTGTCGGGCAATCGTGGCTGTTTCCGTTGTCGCCGCCGCGGATGTGATCTGCTTCAGTGGAGGCGTGATTGCTTCGGCCATGGCGCGATGTATGCGTAGTTCCTATCATCGAACGTCCGCTATTGCCGTATCGGACATACCAGGAGCGTGCGAATGGATTCGGAGGAGCGACGCCTTCGCCGAAGGCTTCTTCGGTGCCTTCGGGAATGCGGGGTCATTGGATCGAGTAATGGACAGCAGGCGAATAGCTATCCGGAAAAGGAGCAGATTCGCAGTCGCCATAGCGCTCAGCGACGGGAGTTGCTAGAGAAATCGCGGCGCTTTCTTAGCGCAAAAACAAGCACGCTCCTTCCATTTTTCGCATCGGGACACGAAATTGATCCAGATCGGATTGTTCCACGTCTTCAGCTTGTGAGCCGCGGAACTTTGGAATCGGAGTTGTTTCGGTTCGCTTCTCTTACGTGGGCGGTTCCGGTCTCCGAGGGATACGGTCGGCGAATGCGTTTTCTAGTTTGGGACGAGAGCATCGAAAAGGTTATGGGACTAATTGCACTGGGAGACCCGGTGTTCAATCTGAGGGCGCGGGATGACTATATCGGATGGGACGCGAAGGCGCGAGCACAGCGGTTAGTGAACGTAATGGATGCGTTTGTCCTGGGCTCTGTGCCACCATATAGCATGTTGCTTTGCGGAAAGCTTGTTGCATGTGCGGTAAGGACCCAGGAGGTCGCCTCGTGTTTTGCAGCGCGATATGGTAAGTCGGAAGGCATCATTTCTCGAGTTAAAAAGCAGCCGCGACTCGTAATGGTGACTACTACGTCTGCTTTGGGACGTTCGTCGGTATACAACCGCCTGCGCCTCGGCGGAATGACGTACTTCAAATCTGTTGGATATACGTCTGGCTATGGCCACTTTCATATTCCTGAGTCCGTGTTCAATGACGTTCGAAGCTACTTGAGGAGTTGCGGCCACGCCTATGCGGAGGGTAATCGATTCGGAGCCGGGCCGAACTGGAAGTTTCGTGCGCTGAGGGCTGCGTTTGAGCTGTTGGGAATTGGGCGCGATGTGCTGTTTCACGGGGTTGGACGTGAGGTATTTGTGTGCAACATGGCGACGAATGCGGACGATGTTATGCTCGGACGGCGAAAGCGGCCTAAATACGATGACCTTCTCGGAATGACTGAAGTCAGCGAACTTGCTCTGGAGCGATGGGTTCGACCGCGTGCAAGCAGGATGAGAGAGTATCGCGAGTGGCAACGTGAGGACCTGCTTGAACGGCTCTCACTTGACTGAAGGAGAGTATGGTGTTGCGACAGCAGTGTATTTATGGCGGCAGATAGCAGCATATAGATTCATTCATCCGTGCCGCGCAAGCGGCCCGATCGAGCCGCTCGGCGGGCTGGGCGTGACCGGGCCGCCCCCGCGGGGGGAAATGCCGGTCGCGGGGCCTTCTCCGCCAGGGCGCCGGATCGGCCGCTCTCCCCTCCTCGAAGCGGCCGGGTTCTCGCGGGAACCGAGCAGTGCGGTTGCCCAGCGTCGCTCGGCGTCGCGGCACGCATTTCATCTTACCACGCGCGCCTGTTTGCGCCCGCGGGCGATCGCCCCCCCGCTCCGGCCGAATCTCGCGATCGCCCTCCGTCGGTTCGCGAATGCGATCCCGCAGCGGATTTTCGGTGCATTTCGTCGCATTCGCCCGTATACTGGCGAATTGAATTTTCACCTCGCCCCGATTCGCCCGTCGGATGTCCCCCGAAGCCCAAGCCCGCCGGAACATCGACCGCCAGCTCGTCGCCTGCGGCTGGCACGTCCAGAACCACGCCGACCTGAACCTGTCGGCGGGGCTCGGAATCGCCGTCCGCGAATTCCCGCTGAAGAGCGGTTTCGCCGATTACCTGCTGTACGTCGGCGGCAAGGCGATCGGCGTCGTCGAGGCGAAGCCGGTGGGCCACACGTTACGGGGCGTCGAAATCCAGTCGGTGAAGTACACCGCGGGGCTGCCCGATCAGCTCCCGCGCTACGTCGTGCCCCTCCCGTTCGCCTACGAGTCGACCGGCGAAGTGACGCAATTCACGAACGGACTCGACCCTCTCCCCCGCAGCCGGGAAGTCTTCACCTTCCATCGGCCGGAAGAATTGCAGCGGCTCGTCCAACTCGGCAGCGATCAGCTTCGCGCGAACCTGCAGAACATGCCGCCGCTGGAAACGCTGCGGCTGTGGCGGGTGCAGGTCGAAGCGATCCAGAACCTCGAACGGTCGTTCGCGGAGAATCGTCCCCGCGCCCTGATCCAAATGGCGACCGGCAGCGGCAAGACCTACACGGCCTGCTCGTTCGCCTACCGGCTGATCTCGTTCGCCAAGGCGAAGCGCATCCTGTTCCTGGTCGATCGGAACAACCTCGGCAAGCAGGCCCTCAACGAATTCCAGCAGTTCGCCAGCCCGCACACGAGCTACAAGTTCACCGAAGAATTCCCCGTCCAGCACCTGACGAGAAACACGATCGACCCGGCCTCGAAGGTCTGCATCACCACGATCCAGCGGCTGTACTCGATGCTCAAGGGCGAAGAGCATTTCGAGGAGGATGCCGAAGAGCACTCGATGTTCGAATCGGCGACGCCCCTGCGGAAGGAACCGCTCCCGGTCGTCTACAACCCGCAGATTCCGATCGAAACCTTCGACTTCATTGTCGTCGACGAATGCCATCGGTCGATCTACAACATCTGGCGGCAGGTGCTCGAATACTTCGACGCCTTCCTCATCGGCCTCACCGCGACGCCGACGGCGCAGACGGTCGGCTTCTTCGGCGGCAACGTCGTCCAGGACTATTCCCACGAAAAGGCCGTCGCGGACGGCGTGAACGTGGGATACGACGTCTACCGCATCGAAACCGAAGTCACCGCAAACGGCACCACGCTCGTCAAGGAAGCCGGCCACTTCGTCCCCCATCGCGACCGGCGTACCCGGAAGAAGCTGCTGAAGGAACTCGACGACGATCTGACCTACACCGCGAACCAGCTCGATCGCGATGTCGTCAACGAATCGCAGCTCCGGCTCGTCATCCGCACGTTCCGCGAAAAGCTCCCCGAAATCTTCCCCGGCCGCACCGAAGTCCCCAAGACGCTCGCCTTCGCCAAGACCGACCTGCACGCCGACGATATCGTGCGGGTCATTCGCGAGGAATTCGGCCAGGGCAACGATTTCTGCCAAAAGATCACCTCGAAAACGACCGGCAAGAAGCCCGATGTTCTGCTCAAGGAGTTCCGCAACTCGTACAACCCGCGGATCGCCGTCACCGTCGATATGATTGCCACCGGCACCGACGTGAAGCCGCTCGAATGCCTGCTCTTCATGCGGAACATCAACTCCGCTTCGTATTTCGAGCAAATGAAGGGACGCGGCTGCCGGATCATCGGCACCGACGACCTCCAGGCCGTCACGCCCGACGCCAAGCACAAAACGCACTTCGTCATCGTCGATGCCGTCGGCGTCTGCGAGCGCGACAAGACCGCCTCGAAGCCGCTCGAACGGAAGCGCAGCATCCCCCTCGACAAGCTGCTCCAGTCGGTCGCGCAGGGCGTCGTCGATGCCGATATCGTCTCCTCGCTCGCCTCGCGCCTCGCCCGGCTCGAACGGGAAATCGAGCCGCAGCACGATGAAGAAATATCGCAGCACGCCGAGGGTCAGTCGCTCGCGTCGCTCGCGGCCACGCTCCTCGACAGCCTCGATCCCGACCGCAACGCGCAGAAGGCCGCCGAGAATCTCCAGCTTCCCCCCGATCAAGAACCGACCGACGAGCAAATCGCCGAAGTCGAGCGGGACAGCATGGCCGAAGCGCTCCGGCCGTTCCACAGTCCGAAGCTTCGCGAAACGATCCTGAACGTCAAGGCGGCGCTGGAACAGGTCATCGACGAGACGACGCCCGACGTGCTGCGACGGGCCGGCTTCGACGCGGCCGCCCGTGAGAAGGCGCAGACGATGCTGGCCGACTTCCGGCAGTTCCTCGAAGACCACAAGGACGAAATCGAGGCGATCCGCGTCCTCTATTCCCGCCCCTACCGCGCCGGCCTTCGCTACCGGCACGTGAAGGAACTCGCCGCGGCCCTCGAACGGCCTCCCCTCTCGCTCCGCGACCCTCACGAAAAGCTCTGGTCGCTGTACCAGGCTCTCGAACCGGAGCACGTGAAGGGCAGCGGCGGCAAGTCGCTCGTCGATCTGATCGCGATCGTCCGCCACGCCCTGCACCCGGAAGCGCCCATCGTCCCGGTCGGGATGGAAGTCGAAGAGCGCTACCGGGAATGGCTCGCCGAACAGGAGCGGGCCGGCGTCACGTTCGATGCGGAGCAGCGGAAGTGGCTCGACGCGATCCGCGACCATATCGCGACCAGCTTGAGCATCGACCGCGACGATTTCGAGTATGCCCCGTTCTCGCAACTCGGCGGCCTCGGCAAGGCCCATCAACTCTTCGGCGACCGGCTCGCCTCCCTCATTGAAGAACTGAATGCGAGGTTGGCGGCATGAGCGACGAGAATGGATTGCCCGCAGGCTGGACGATGGCCCGAGTGGATTCGCTCGTGCAGCTCGTCAATGGGTTCGCCTTCAAGCCAACGCAATGGACAACAGAGGGTATGCCGATTATTCGGATTCAAAACCTCAACAATTCTGACGCTCCCTTCAACTACTGCTCCGAAGAACTGCCCGACAAGTATCGCGTCCGTCATGGCGACCTTCTCTTTGCGTGGTCGGGGACTCCTGGAACATCGTTTGGGGCACACATCTGGCATGGTGAAGACGCGTGGCTCAATCAACATATTTTCAAGGTCATCTTTGATCGAGAACAAGTCGATCCACATTTTCTTCAACTGACGATCAACCAGAACCTTGATAGCTACATCCGACAAGCGCACGGGGGGGCCGGTCTAGCGCACATTACCAAAGGGCGCTTTGAAGCATCCAGATTGCGAATTGCGCCTCACAATGAACAGCAACGGATCGTCGCGAAAATCGAGGAGCTGTTCTCCGACCTTGATGCCGGGGTCGCGGCGCTGGAGCGGGCGCGGGCGAATCTGAAGCGCTATCGGGCGGCGGTCCTGAAGGCGGCCGTCACCGGCATGCTCACCGAACGCTGGCGGGCAGAACACCCCGACGTCGAACCCGCCTCCGCCCTCCTCCAACGCATCCTCGCCGAACGCCGCCAATGTTGGGAGCTCGAGCAACTCGCAAAGTTTGCAGATGCCGGGAAGCAGCCACGGAAGAACTGGAGGGAGAAGTACAAGGAACCGGCGCTCGTCGAAACGACCGAACTCCCATCACTCCCAGCTCTTTGGGCGTGGGCCACCGTCGAACAGCTGTCGACAAAAGTTGTGGATGGAGTTCACAAGAAGCCGGCATATGTCGACGAAGGCATTCCTTTTGTCACAGTTCGCAATTTGACATCAGGCCCGGGAATTTCATTTGATCGACTGAACTACATCACTCCTTCTGACCACGAGACGTTCACCAAGCGAGCGAATCCACAGGCAGGAGACATTTTGATTACTAAGGACGGAACGCTTGGGGTTACGAGGGCAGTAAGGACCAGCGAACCGTTTAGCATCTTCGTTTCACTTGCATTGGTCAAGCCTGTGGATCGCGGGGCCACCGAGTACCTTGAAACTGCCTTTTCATCCCCGGTTGTTCAACGACAAATGGTCGGTAAGGGCAGCGGTTTGCAGCATATCCATCTGGAAGACTTGAGAAAGGATTGCATTCCGTTGCCACCTCGATTGGAGCAACAAGAAATTGCGAGCAACGTGGCCGAAAAGCTTTCGCAGATTGACGCCGCCGAAGCCGAGATCGCGCAGAGCCTCCGTCGTGCTGCTCGACTGCGGCAGAGCATTCTCAAGGCAGCCTTCAACGGGAATTGGGGCGCACAAGACGCGACGCAAAATCGGTAACCATACCACTGGATTGATATCGTTCGAGTCTTTCGGCCTGCGAAGTGAATGGCACTAGAACAACCACGTCCCGTCAATGAGCATGATGAGCAATACTACTCAACAGATCGTCGGCAAGGCTTGGAACTTCGCACACGTCCTGCGAGACGACGGGCTGTCGTACATGGCCTATACGGAGCAGATCACGTTTCTTCTATTCCTGAAGATGGCCGACGAGCAGACGAAGCCGCCGTTCGACCGGCCGCCGATCGTTCGCCCGAAACTCGGCTGGCAGAGTCTGCTGAAGAAGGATGGCGACGAACTCGAAGTCCACTACCGGCACGTCCTCGAAGAACTCGGCCGCAAGCCGGGGATGCTCGGCGAAATCTTCAAGAAGGCCCGGCAGGAAATCCAGAATCCGGCGACGCTCAAGCGGCTGATCGTCGATCTGATCGACGCCGAGAACTGGTCGGCGATGGAGGCCGACGTCAAGGGAGACATATACGAAGGGCTGCTCGCGAAAAGCGCCGCCGAGTCCCCGAAGGGCGCCGGGCAATACTTCACGCCCCGCACGCTCATCCAGGCGATCGTGGACGTGATGCAGCCGCGGCCGGACGATACGGTCTGCGACCCGGCCTGCGGTACGGGCGGATTCCTGCTGGCCGCGCACGATTACGTCGTCAAGCACCACGGCCGGAAGCTCGACCCGGATCAGAAGAAGCACCTGCGGAAGTCGTTCGTCTCGGGAACCGAAATCGTCCCGGCGACGGCCCGGCTGTGCATCATGAACCTGTACCTGCACGGCATCGACGCCGATCCGTGCCCGATCGGCTCCGGCGTCGATTCGCTGGCGAGCGATCCCGGCGACCGGTTCTCGATGGTGCTCACCAATCCCCCGTTCGGGAAGAAGAGCAGCATTTCGATCGTCAACGAAGTCGGCGACCTGGAAAAGGAAGACACCGCCTACGAGCGGCAGGATTTCTGGACGACGACGAAGAACAAGCAGCTCAACTTTCTCCAGCACGTGAAGACGCTGCTGAAGATGAACGGCCGCTGCGCGATCGTCGTTCCCGACAATGTGCTCTTCGAAGGCGGGGCCGGCGAAACGGTGCGGCGGAACCTGCTCAAGCAGTTCGACGTTCACACGCTGCTGCGGCTGCCGACCGGCATCTTCTACGCGCAGGGCGTGAAGGCGAACGTCCTCTTCTTCGACGCGAAGCCGGCTCGCGAGTCCGCCTGGACGAGCAAGCTGTGGGTGTACGACCTGCGGACGAACATGCACTTCACCCTGAAGACGAAATCGCTCCGCCGGGCCGACCTGGACGAATTCGTCGAGTGCTTCTGCCCCGGCAAACGGCAGAATCGCAAGGCGACCTGGAGCGAGAAGAACCCCGAAGGCCGCTGGCGAGCTTTCGACTACGACGATCTCATCAAGCGGGACAAGGCGAACCTCGACCTCTTCTGGCTGAAGGACAAGAGCCTCGAAGATTCCGAAGACCTGCCGGAACCGGACGTGCTGGCGCAGGAAATCGCCGACGATCTGCAGACGGCGCTGGAGCAGTTCTCGGCGATTGCCGGTGAATTACGGGGCTGATCTCCCGCGACCCGCGTACCCAATTGAACGAGGCGCGCGAACCACGACTTGAACAGCGTCCATTCGCCGGCCCAATTTGCCGCCTGGATGAGACGCGCCACACTCCGACTGGGTGTTATTAGTACGATCGCAACAATCCCCCTTTTGAACCGCGCTAGTAAGCGAGCCTCGCCTCGGCCAGCTTCGCGAATGATCTATGCAGGTCGTATCGAACTGCATCCACCAAGTCGTTCACCTCGTATTGAAGCATCTGGAGCGCGGCAAGAGTTGCGTGGCCATCAGCGAAGACCTTTCGGGAATTGTCGGGGGTCAACATCTCCCGGCGGAACTCCTCGTTCGCAACGACGTCGTCCAAATACTGCTTCAGGCGACTCAACAACGCGACTTCCTCTCCAGGTGCAGTGACCAGCTCGTCCTCCGGCATATTGTAACCGATGGCAGTCAGGTCGTAGCTGGTAAGGTTGACGCGTCCGCTGTCGTACTTGAGCGACTTCATCAGCCGGATCACTTTTCGGAGGCCACCCCGCGTCGCGGCATCCCGTTGCTGGATGAGGTAATTGTGGAGGAAGGGCGAATTCTTGACGCGCTCACCGGTCTTTACGTCCAACACCTGAACCGCACGAAAACGCTTTGCGAGCGTTTCCGCATAGGCATTCGTATTGAACCAGTTGGCAGGCACGACATCGACCTTGCGACGAAGCGAACCGCCGGCGATGCAGACCGACTTGGCTCCAGAATCGTCAACTTCAGCAGCCGGAAACTCCTTGCGCAGCGCTTCGCAGGCCGTAGCGCGAATCGCCTTCAGGTCCCGAACCGGATCGCCCTTGTATGGATGGCTGGGACGCTGCGGAGGCTCAAGGGTCCAGAAACGGCTGGTAATGGCGAGCAGGTCAATGTCGCTATATGACTTGATATGGATGTCGCTGGCCACGGATCCCTGATACTCGAACTCGCACGTCGCATCGGCAGCGTTCAATGCCTTCTCAAGCTGATTGCGAATACGGTCACCTTCCTCATAAGTGATCTCGGTGTACCGCGGGTCGACGCGCGCCATTGCGCCCGCGACGTACCGCACGGCAGACTTGTCTTCGGGAAGACGGTTGTAAACCTCGTAGACCGGTGATGCTTTGTAGACTTCGCGCTCGAGCATCTTACCCTGCCGCGCGGCCTTTGCCATCAACTCGACGGGTGCCGCTCGGCGAGCGATCAGCGCATCCAGCCAGCGAGAGTAGTCCGGCTCGAATCCTCTCATTTCTGCACTCCGTTGTTAGAGGTACGCTTCCACTGCATTTCGCCGACCGTACGACGTTGATGGTCGTTGAAATACAGTCCTTGACCCGTAAGCAAATCCGGTGCGAATACGACTTCGCAGGTTCCACGATGCGAACGAAGCTCGCCATCGGTCGTTTTCGGCTCGTTTATGTAGCCATATACGAGCCGGAAGCCATGTCCGGGATCCCGCTCGACCGCCGCCATCCCGCTGCGTGACCGGGAGGTCGTTGTCTCTATGCTGATCGCGATTCGAGACCAACTTTGTTCAATCCTGGCTTCTGCGCTCCATTCGCGTGGCTGGCCGTCGGCACCGTTTGTCCGGCCGGAAATCGCCCAGATTCCGGCAAGGTCGGGAATCGCAACAATTCGGGAAAGCAATGGCCACCGCCACGCCCAGCGATCAAACACGTAGTACGCGGCACCGAAAGCTGAGATAATTCCGACGCTGACAGTCACCCCGATCATCCCGGCCGCTTGCTTCGCGATCGCGACAAAACCAATCGCCAGGATCGTCAGAGCCAAGATGTAGCGCTCGCGAGCGCAGTCTTTCATCGAGTACGCATGCATGCCTCTGGCGCTCCCGGGGGCATTGAGCTACGCGGTATCGATCGTTGCTCCCGCGTGCGGAGTTACCGATCGCGAGGCCTTCGCCTCCGCAACTACCACCGAATCGACGAAAACCACGACAGATTGTAGTTGACAGCCAGCGATACGCAACCCCTAGTGGTGGAAAATTTCCCGAGGGGACGGTTGTCCGGCTTCCTGCCCCTTGCGCCGTCCGCGGGACCGCGCTACCGTTCGCCGCATCGGTTCTTTATCGACTGCGATCTCGATACCGGCGAAAGGAGCGGGGCGATGGTAGATGTTTCGGTGCTCGAAGGGCAGGTGCAGCGGCTTTCGACGGAAGTGCGTCGGTTGAAGCAGCTCGTGGCGACGTTGGCGCTGACGCTGTGCGATCACGGCGGCTGCGAGGAACTCGAAGAGGCGTTCGACCGGACGATCGAATGGGCCTCGGTCGAATTCGACCTCGAAGTGGCCGACGAACTGCTGCCGGTGCTGCCGAAGGTCTCGTCCGTCCGCAAGGTGCTTCCGACGGGCGAATCTCCTGCCGATCGGCAACGTGAGCTATTCGCCGACTCGCCGGAGCCGGACGGATGATCGATCGCTTCCCCACTTTGCGGTGGGGATTTTTCATGCGGCGGAAGTGTGGTCGTGCGGGAAGAGTGCGTGCCGTGGAATCGGTGTGGCGCGTTCCTGTAGTAGTTCGGCGGTCGTTCGGTCGGAAGTCTCCGCGATCGCCCGCGCGAGGTCGCGGCCGCGAAACCAGATTGCGCGGTCGAGGCCGACCGATTCCTTCCTGTTCGCCCCGAGCGAGGATGCCGGGGTCAGCCAGATTCGATCCCGCATCGTTCGCGGCAGTTCGACGACGGCTTCGCCGATTCTCGCCAGCCGGCGATCGTCGCCTCCCGCGTCGTACTTGTCGTGGGCGATGACGAGCAGCCGGAAGTTCGTCGTGCCGGCGATGCCGTAGCCGGCGGTCTCATCGCGCAAGTACTCCTCCCCTTCCGTACTCGCCCATTGCTGATACGCCTCGAATTTCTCGCGGAGCCGGCGGAGCGGCATCGTGCCGTTGTCCAGCTCGATGAAGTGCATCGGCAGCAGATTTCGCGTGCCGTCCGGTCGCTCGACGGCCCCTAGAAATCCGGCGTCTGGTTCCACATGCCGCGTTCCACGCTGGCTGCGGTAGGTCAGCCGGCGGTCGCGGCGGAAATAACGCCGCTCCCGCTTCAGGAGCATCAAGTCGTCGCGGGCGGCGATCGCCAGTTCGATCGACAACAGGAATTCGGTGACGAGCACCTCGTGCAGGAGGCTGTCGAGACTGCGGCCGCGGCTGCGGCGCTGCTCGACTCCCCCGCTTTCCCACTCGATCCCCCGTTCCGCGTAGGCCGCTTCGACAAGCCGGGTTCCCTTCCGCGTGGCGAAGTAAACCAGCGGGAAATACGGGCTGGTGCTGCGGATGCTCTCGGTGGCGAGGTGGCCGGCGTCGGTCAGGTTCGCGAGGTGCCGGCGGGCGGTGCGGGGCGAAGTCAGCCACTGCGGGAATTTGCGTTGCAGTTGATCGGCGGTGGCGTAGCGCATCAGGTGGACGTACTCGACGAGCGCCGCGTACCAGGCCCGCGGCGCCGGCGCTTTCCCTTTTCCGTTGCGTCGCCGGTGCCGGGAGAGGGGCGGCAGGATCGTCTCCCGCAGTTCCCAGGCAGTGCGGGGCTGGCTCCGCTCCTTTCTCTTCCTCGCCGTTTTCGTCGCCGTGTCGCCGTCGGCCGTTTTGCCGTTCGCAGTCTCCGTTGCAATCGCCGTTGCCGTTCCCCCGGTCGCCGTGGGCAGCGTGGCCGTGGAGCGTCGGCCGATGGACGACCGCGGCGGTTTCGGTTGAGCAGTTGCGAGACCCGAGTGAAACGAGCCGATAGGGAAAGCGCCGCGGTCGTCCATTGCGTGAGCAGGGACGACGCTCTCGCCGTCGCTTTGCTCGGCCGTTTTTGGGGCCGTTCGCTGCCTTCCCCCTTGGCCGACTGAAGGCCAAGGCTTTGGCCGTTCGCTTTGCGTTCGCCTTTCGTCCTGGAGGATATTTTTCCGGGGTTCCATACGAGTCGTTTCACGGCGGCCTCAGCCGATCCGCTGCTTCAGTTTCTTCAGTGCCCACTGGTGCATCCGGTAGGTGAAGAGCTTTCGCGGGTCGCGGGCGCCGTCGGCCCGAATCTCGGCCAGCGTGCGGCGAATGACTTCCTCCGGCACCTTGGCGGCGACGAGCCGATAGAAAGCGGCGGACGTATCGTCCCCCAGTTCGGCCAGCACGTCTTCGATCAGCAACTGACGCCGCTCCGGCTCCTGGACGATGTTCGGCAGTTCCTTCAGGGGCGAATGGCCGCCGTTCGGAACGGTGTTGTCTGACTGTTTGTTGTTTACCTGTATCTTGTGTGTCCGATAATCGGACAAGGGCTTGTCCGATTCTCGGACTACCCTTGTCCGATTTTCGGACAAGAGGGTCTCATCCGTCAGGATCGGCTCGTAGGTCGTCGCCTGGTGGCCGTGTTGCGCGTCGTTCCGGCGAGTCTTTCGCAGCATCCCCTTGGCGACGAGCGTGCGGAGCGCCTCGGCCGCGGTGGACTTGCTCAAGCCGGTGCCGCGATCGAGCACCGTGCCGTCCCGTTTCGTGATTCCGCTCACCATCTGCGAGAGGCTGATGTTGTCGCTGTCGCGCTTGAATCCGAACGTGCGGCGAAAGACGTACAGCAACACCTTGACTTCGGCGCCGGACAAATCCGGCAAGACCTCGTCAAAGAAGTTGTCGGGGACGGGAGTCGTGCGCGGGTTGTAGAAGCCGCGGAATCGCGGCGGCTCGGAATCGGCGGGCATGCCCGGAAGCGTGAAGGATCGACTGTTGGTGTCGGCTGTTCGACGGGGGCCGCTCCCCTGCGCGGGAAGCACGTCCGTGTTGCGAATCAGTATACCACGACTTGACGACAACAAAGAACCCGTCCCGAGACGATAGCCATTGATCCGCGTCCGCTTACGGACTGCGGGCGTAGGATTCGAGAAAACCGCAGCCGTCGCACCGGTCGGTGACGACGAGCAAGGGCGGCGCAGGCGCGTTTTTGACGCCCTTCAGCCAATCAAGTTGTAGCTCGCCCGGGAACCATTTACTCGGTTCGTACCAGCCTGCGTTCCGATCCACCGTGTAGCCGGGAGCCATTGCGCCCCCGCATTTCGGGCATCTGCTTGGAGACTGGCTGCTGCTCTCGGTCATCCGAGTGTCCTCAAAGAAAGGGCCTGCTCGCACAGCTACGCTATGCTGGCGGGTTGTTCGCGGTCAAGCCGTAGGCGCGACCGGAGCCGCAGTTCGGTGGCGCGGAGTCGAAATCCTTCAGGAGAACGGAAGAATGTTCCGAATGGATCAGTTTCAGTAACGGAATAATCTCCCGACTACAGGAAATGGGAGACTTCGTGAGTTTCACGAACGGAAGAACTGCCCGAACGAAGTAAACACGGTAGCAGCGGAAACGCCCGACTTCGGGCAACGGAAGAAGTCGGGAGATTCGGGAACGGAAGAAACGCCCGAACGGCGCCAACTCCCGAACTGTGGAAAAACGCGACTTCGGGCGTTCGGGAATTCGTGGTACGCTGAATCGCAGCTATGAAATCCGTCATCGCCATTGCCAACCAAAAAGGGGGAGTCGGCAAGACAACGAGCGCCGCGGCCCTGGGCGTGGTGCTGTCGCGGGCGGGGGAGCGAGTGCATCTGATCGATATGGACCCCCAGGCGAACCTCACCAGCAGCTTCGGCCATCACGACCGCGGCGGCGAACTGTACCAGGCGCTCCGCGATGAGACGCCGCTGCCGATCGTGCAGCTCGACGAACGATTGTCGCTCACCCCGAGCAGCGCCGACCTGGCGCGAGGGGAGAGCGAATTCCTGGCCGAACCGGCGGTGTCGCAGTTTCGATTGCAGACCTCGCTGGGCATGACGGACCTGCCGCCCGAGACGCTCGTGCTGCTGGACTGTCCGCCGTCGCTGGGGATTTTGGGGATCAACTGTCTGGCCGCCGCCGACCGGCTGGTCATGGCGGTGCATCCCGGCCGGTACGAGCTGGACGGTCTGAAGCGACTGCAAGTCACGGTCGATCGGATCAAGCAGAAGATCAATCCCGATCTGCAAATCACTGGAGCGCTGCTGACGAACGTCGATCTCCGCAAGAAGATTTCGATGATGGTCCTGGAACGGCTGTCGCGGGTGTACCCGGTGCTGGGGCTGATCCGCCGCGACGCGCAGCTCCAATACGCCTGCGGCGACGGCACGATTCGATTCTTGAGTCCGGAAAACTCTCACGCTCTCGGGCAGTATGCCGAAGCGGGGGAGAAGCTCCGCGAAATCGTATGGAAGACGCATCCCGTGCAGATATAGACTCGGCCCTCGATTTCCTGATCGGGGACACGCAAGGCGAACCGGCGCCACTGCCGAAGTCGTTGCCGTCCTCGAACGACGCGCGAAAGCCGAAGCGGGACACGCGATCGAACCGACCGCGGTCGCAGCCCCGACCAATTCGAATTGCGGAGAACCGCCCGAAGACGCGCATGGGCCGCCCGCCCGGCGTGATGAGTGGCGAAGGCCGCCCGAAGGAAAAGACGTCGCTGTCGCTCGACGTGGAATTGATGGATCGCTACCGCAAGCAGACCTGGAAGGAAGAATGCCAGTTCGGCGAACTGATCGAACGCGCCCTCCGCGACTACGCCGCCCGCACTTGGGAGTGGAGCGACGGGGAAGCGACCGCGAACACGCACCACGCCGATGGAAGCGCTGCATCGTGACAACTTCGGCCTGCTGATCGCCTATGTCATCCCCGGCTTCATCGTGCTGTGGGGGATCGGCCTGCACTCGGAAATCGTCGCCGGCTGGCTCGGCAAGTCGACGGACGCCGCCCCGACCATCGGCGGTTTTCTATACGTCACGCTCGCGTCCGTTGCCGTGGGGTTGCTCGTCAGCACGCTCCGCTGGGCGGTCGTCGATACGATCCACCACCGCACCGGCATTCCCGAACCGACGTGGGATTTCTCGCGGCTTCAGACGAACCTCGCCGGATTCGTGGGCACGGTCGAGAACCATTACCGTTTCTACCAGTTCCACGCCAACGCCTTCCTGGCGTTGCTGCTGGTGTTCGTCGCCTATGCGGCCGACGAGGCCGATCGTTCGCCGTCGTTCGGCGCCGCCACGCTGGCGTTCGTGCTGATCGAGGCGATCCTGTGGTACGGCTCGCGGGACACGCTCCGAAAATACTACGACCGCGGCGGGGCGCTGCTGAATCTGCCGTCGCGAAATGAAAATGGCGGGCGGCACCGCAAACCCGCCATTCGACTCGAAGGCCTCTTCCGGTAGGGAACGGCCGTCCCGAAGCGTCACTCGCCGTCGTCGATGGCCGGCCCGTCTTTGCGGTCGGCGTCGTCTGCGGGCGAGACCTTCTCGTCTCGCCGCTCGGCCCGCGGCTCCGTCTTCACCGCCGCCTGGGCCGACTGCTTCTGCGACTCATCCTCGGGGGGATGCCAGCCGTTCGTCATCGGACCGCTCCTTTCTGGTAGTCGGATTCGGACTATTCCGATTCCGACTCTAGCATCCGCCGGTCTCCGGATCAAGCGGGTGCTCATGGAAAAATCGATCTTCACCCAGCAATACCGCGTTCTGCTCGACCTGCTGCGCGAACGGCGCCGCGGCGCCGGCGTGACTCAGGTCGAACTGGCGAAGCGGCTGCGGCGAACGCAATCGTTCGTCAGCAAGGCGGAGCGGGGGGAAATCCGGCTCGACGTCGTCCAGCTGCGAACGATCTGCCTGGCCATCGGCACGACGCTGGGCGAATTCATCGCCGAATTCGAGCGGCGGATTTCCCGGCCAAAGCGCCGGCCGCGGCCGGATTCCGCTTGACTCCGCCCCGCGACAGCGGAAAATGGATGTCGCACATGGCCGATCTCTTCGGCCGCGGACGCTCTGCCCTTTACGTGCGGGACGTCCGTGGTCGTTGCCTTTGCCCGAGTCCTGCCATTTCGAGCAAGCGATAGGGTAATGACGATGGTCATGTGCAGCTTGGTCGCGGGCTCGCGCCCGCGGCCATTTTTCATGCGCCGCGGATACGAGCGCCCGATTCGAGTGCTCACCCGCTGGGCGAATCGACGGCCAAACCGAAGGGCTTCCGGTGCGATTGTCGTCGAGGCGCCGAACGCCTCCCGCCACCAACAGGTCGGGCACTCTGGGCCATCTGCGCAAAATGGCACTGGCCGGGCGGCGACCTGAGCGGAAGAAACTTTGTGAAAATCCGTCCGCCGCGCCGGAATTTTCTGGAAGATGCGCCTTCGATCCGGGTACATGAGATGACAGACGCGTCGTGCGAACGGCGCTCGGCTTTCCGGGATCGAATCTTTTCCCGCGAGGCTTCATCATGCCGAATCAGACGGCCCGGGCTGATGCGGATCTCGTTGTCGGCGATTGGACGCCGACGCCGCTCTACCAGCAGATTGACGAGATCAGTCCGTCGGACGCCGATTTCGTCTCCAGCCCGTTCGTGCCGACCGCAGCGGCGTTTCAGGTGGGGCTGGCGAACTTGTCGCCGCCGCAGTCGGGGGCGGGGACGTTGAAGTTCCGTCGCCGGCGGACCGTCTCCGGCCTCGCCGCCTCTGCGAGCGTCGAGCTGCTCGAGGGGACGAAGTCGATCGCCGCGTGGCCCGCCGCGGCGGTCCCCGATTCCTGGACCACCGACACCCTCGACCTCTCCCGCTGGGACCTCGCCCAAATCACGAATCTCGCCGACCTCAGCGTCCGCGTCACGGCCACGAGCGATCCCGCCTGGCTCGACACGTTCCAAGGCTCGTCCGGCACGCAGGTCACCTCCCACACCCCCGACGTCGGCTCGGGCGGGTACTCCGGCGACAACGGGTTCCTCATCCGCCCCGGCGGCAAGCTGTCGTTCGAGGCCACCGGCTCCTCTCCCCTGCACGTCGGCTTCGACCCCGGCTTCGACGCCTGGCACGTCGCCTTCACCGCCGCCGCCCCCGGCGGCGATCCGCAGTTCATCATGTACTTCGTCGGCACGCTCGACGGCAGCGGCTTCCCCTACGACGGCCTGTGGGTCCAGGTCGAGCCGGGACACCTCAACATCATCACGGTCGCCGCCGGAGTCGAAACGCCGAACAACTCCGATTTCGACAACACCGCCGAGCACGACTACGCGATCCTCTACGACGGGACCGAGTACGCGGTCTACCGCGACGGGGGCCTCGTCCTCAGCGACGAGTTCGAAGGCATCCCGGCCGACTCCCCGCACTTTCTCATCGCCGGCCAGGACAACCCGGTCGCCTTCGGCTACTACAAGAACCTGTGCGTGATGGCCGGCCGCGTCCAGGTCAGCTGGCTCGAACTCGAAATCCCCCCCATCGCGACCTACACCGCCCCCGCCGAAGCGGGATCTCCCTCCCACGATCGCGGATTCACCGACAACCAGGGCGGGACGTGCCCGCCCCTCGAATTGCCGGCCGGTTGCACCGCTTGTCAGACCTGTCCCCCCGGCGGGTCCGGGGGCTTCAGCGACGCCGCGCAAGAGCTCCAGAACATCCCGACCGCCGTCGCGCTGCTCGCCCTCGCCGGGCCGGCCGGCTGCTGCACCGGAGCGGCTTATCTCAACACCATCGGCGGCAACGCCTTCTTCTCGCTGATGCTCCCCCCCGGCGGACCGGCCGATTGCACGCAGATGATCTGCTGCAACTCGTCGCAGGCCGGCACGAACATCGGCTTCGGTTCCGGCTGGCGGAGCGGCTACCAGCAGACCGTCACCGAAATCACGACCCTCATCGCCGACCTCACCAAGGAGGACGGCCGCGTCTACAGCTACACCGACAAAGATGCCGGCACCGGCGTGTACGTCACGCCCCCCGACGCCGTCAACCAGTTGAAGAAGAACGGCGACAACACCTGGACCGAGACCCGCCCCGACCGGGCGCTCCTCGAATACGACACCGGCGGCCGGTTGAGCCGTCTCGCCGATTCTTCCGGCAACCGCTGGACCCTCGCCTACGACGGCGGCAGCGGCCGTCCGCGAACGCTGCTCGATCCGACCGGCGGCCGCGCCACCTTCGCTTACGACGGCTCGAACAACATCGAGCAAATCCAGGACGCCGCCGGCCACGTCGTCACCCTCACCGTGAACGGCTCGGGCGACCTCTCCCGATTCGTCACCCCCGAGCTGTGCGTGACGAGCCTCGCCTACGACGGCTCGCACCATCTCACCACCTGGATCACCCCCGAAGGGGTCCGCACCTCCTACGCCTACGACGGTTCCAACCGCCTGACCGGCATCCGCTCTCCCGACGGCGGGCGGCAAACCCTCGTCTACGCCGCCCAGCGCACCGGCCACGTCGATCCCCGCGGCTATCGCACCACCTACGGCTACGACGAATCCGGCCAACCGAGCTTCATCCAGAACCCGCTCGGCCAGGCCGCCGCCTACGAGTGGGATGACGGCCGGCTCGATTCGTGGACCGACGCCTCCGGCGTCACCACCGGCTACCGCTACGAATCGGTCGGCGGGACCGAGCGCATTCAAGCGATCGACAAGCCCCTCTCCGGCCGGATGACCCTCATCTACGACGGCGACGGCCTCGTCGAATCGGTCAAGGGCTGGGAAGGAGAGCGGAGCACGATCGTCTACGACGGCGGCTTCCGCCGCGCCGCCACGGTCGACGCCCTCGGCCGCCGCACGAGCTACGCCTACGACGGGACCGGCCGCCGCACCGCCACGATCAGCCCGCTCGGCCAGCGCGACACGCTCGTCTACGACACCGACAACACAGTCAAGGCCCGGATCAATCCGCTCAATCAGCGGACCACGCTGGTCTACGACGACCACCGGCAGGTGCTGCGGACGGTGAACCCCGTCGGCGCGATCGCGACCACCTTGCGCGACGAGGTGAACCGCCCCGTCGTCACGATCGACCCGCTCGGCCACCGCACGAGCCTGACCTACGACGCCGACGGCCGGCTCCTCACGACGACCAACCCGCTCGACGAGACGACCACCCGCATTTACGACACGATGGGCCGTGTTCAAGCCACGATCGACCCGCTCGGCAACCGCACGACGCTCGCCTACGACAAGTCCGGCAATCAGATTCGCACCGTCAATCCGCTGGGCGAAATCAACACCACGGTCTGGGATCCCGCCAACCGCGCCGTCGCCACGATCAACCCCTTGGGGTTTCGCGGCACGACGATTTACGCCCCCGACGGCCAGGTCCGGGCGACGGTCAACCCCCTCGGCCACCGCGCGACGAACGTCTACGACACGCAGGGCCGACAGGTCGCGAGCGTGAACCCGCTCAACCAGCGCACGACCACCGTCTACGATAAGAACAACCGCCCCAAGGCGAGCATCAACCCGCTCGGCTTCCGCAACACCACCGTCTACGACGCCGACGGCCGCCGCCTCGCCTCGATCACCCCCCTCGGCTTCCGCAACACCAACGTGTATGACACGGCCGGGCGCGGCGTGGCGTCGATCAACCCGCTCGGGTTCCGCAACACCACGATCTACGACACGGCCAACCGCCCGGTGGCGAGCCTCGACCCGTTGAACCGCCGTTCGACGACGGTCTACGACCCCGCGGGGCGTCCGGTCGCGCGGATCAACCCGCTCCTCCAGCGGAACACGAGCGTCTACGATCTCGCGGGCCGGACGAAGGCCACGATCAACCCGCTCGGCCAGCGGAACACGAGCATCCACGACGCCGCCGGGCGTCCGCTGGCGACGATCAATCCGCTCGGGTTCCGCACGACGAACGTCTACGACGAAGCGGGCCAAGGCGTCGCCACGATCAACGCGCTGAATCAACGCAACACGAGCGTCTACGACGACGCCGGCCGCCCGATCGCCTCGATCGACCCGCTCCTGCATCGCAGCACGACGGTCTACGATCCGGCGGGCAACGTGAAGGCGAGCATCGATCCGCTCGGCAATCGCACCACGCAAGTCCACGACGCCGCCGGCCAGACGATCGCCACGATCGACCCGCTGCTCCACCGCGCGACGACCATCCACGACGCCGCCGGCAACATCACCGCCAGCGTCAACCCGCTCGGCTTCCGCACGACGAACATCTACGACGCGGCGAGCCGCCCGCTCGCCACGCAGAACGCCCGCGGCTACCGCACGACGAGCGTCTACGACCCCGACGGCCGCACCATCGCCACCGTCAACGCTCTCAACCAGCGCACGACGACCGTCCTCGACGCCGCGAGCCGGCCAATTGCGCACATCAACCCGCTCGGCCAGCGTTCGACGATGATCTACGACGCCGCCGGCGAGACGATGGCGATCCAAAACGCCCTCGGCTTCCGCACGAGCTTCACCTACGACGAAGCCGGGCGCAAGATCGCGGTGAAGAACCCGCTGTCGTTCCGCAACACGAGCGTGTACGACGCCGCGAGCCGACCGATCGCGCAAATCGACCCGCTGAATCGCCGCACGACGAACATCTACGACGACTCCGGCCAGCCGATCGCGATCCGCAACCCCGCCAACCAGCGGACGACGACGATCTACGATCCGCTCGGGCGCGGGATCGCCACGATCAACGCCCTCGATCATCGCAGCACGATCGTCTTCGACGCGGCGGGCCGAAGAATCGCGCTGGTCGACCAACGCGGCAACCGCAACAGCTTCACCTACGACAATGCGAACCGTGAAACGCAGCAGATCGACCCGTTTCTGCGCAGGACGACGCAAGCCTGGGACGCCGCCGGGCGGCAAGTGCTGCGCATCGACGCCCGCAGCAACCGCACTACATTCGCCTGGGACGCGGGCGATCAGCAAACGGGCCGCCGCTATCCCGACGGGACGCGCACCACGTTGGCCTACGATCCGGTTGGCAATCGCACCTTGATGGCCGATACGACCGGCCGGTATACTACAACCTACGATCCTCTCGATCGGAGGTCGGCCGTGGCCGCGCCCGCGAACAAGCGGATCACTCTCGCCTACGACGCCGCCGGCAGGCGGAGCGCCACGAACTCGCCGGGCGGGCGGTTCACCTGCACCTGGGACGCCGCCGGGCAACTCAAGTCGATCCGCAATCCCAACGACGAGCGGACAACGTTCAGCTACGACGACGCGGGTCGGCGGACGTTGAAGTTGCTCGCCAACGACACGCGGGCGAGTCTCAGTTACGACGCTGCGAACCAGTCAACGACCGTCGCCAACCTCGACGGCGCCGCCGCGTACCTGTCGCGATTCGATTACGAATACGACGACGCGGGCAACCGCACGTCGATGCTGGAAGTCAGCGGCGCGCTGACCACGTGGAGCTACGACGACACGAATCAACTCTTGAGCGAACATCGCACCGGCGCGACCGCTTGGCGGAACACGTTCACCTACGACGAAACCGGCAACCGCTTACTCAAGAACGAAGACGGCGCGCGGACCACTTCGACCTACGACGACGCGAACCAACTCATCTACGCCCAGACGACCTCCGGCCGCACGACCTACACGTTCGACGCCGACGGCAACCAGCAGGTCGTCCTCGCGCCGAACGGCGACCGCACGACGAACACTTGGGACTACGAAAACCGTGCCACGAAGATCCTGCTTCCCGACAGCACGATCTGCACCTACGCCTACAACGGCGACAATCTCCGCGTTCATATCGAGAACAATGAGGGGACGACGAAGATCCTGTTCGACGGCCAGCAATACCTGGCCGAGATGGACGCTTCGAGCGACATCCTCGTCCTCTACACGAACGAACCGGACCAATACACGAACCTCATCAGCCAAAGGGAGGATTCGGAGAGCCGCTTTCATCACTTCGACGCCCTCGGCTCCACCCGCCAGATGACGGACGAGTCGGGCGACGTGACCGACACGTTCCTCTACGACGCCTGGGGCAACCGCATCACCCGCACCGGCACGTCCCACGCCTCGTTCCAGTTCGTCGGCCGCTTCGGCTACTTCTACGACGCCGCGACAGGTACGTTCTATGTGCTCATGCGGATCTACGAGCCGGAGATCGCCCGCTGGTGGTCGGTGGATCCGCTCGGCTACACGGACGGTCTGAACCTCTATGAGTATGTCCGCAATCGGCCACTGACTTCGGCCGACTTCGACGGTCTTCTGACACGGAGCAACGCAGAGAAGATCGTCAATGAGTATTTGGATTCCCTCACCGATTACAGGCTGGCTTGCCATACTGCAGGCGGATTTGAACACAAGCGAATGAAGCAGGAATTCATAGTGAAACGTGCGCGATCTGGCGTGGCAACCGAACACATCGCAGAACTCGGAGTCGGCACGGCGTTCGCGGCCATAAAAGCCCTCGGGGGCGGAGTGTTGGCCAAGCTGAGCGTTGCGGCGTTTGAAGCAGTGTTGAACCTTGCGATCAAGGAGGAGAAGTTAACTGAAGAGAAGTTGATCGGACTCATTGCAAAGACTGCCGGAATTGCGGCCGGACAGGTCAAGCTCCCACAGGGTTTACTGAAGTTGGTGAAGGGAATCGGCGAACGGGCCGGTAAGCAGGCGGCTGGTCGAGCAATCGGCGATGTTCGCGTGGTGGGCAAAAAGGAAGAGAGCAATTTTATTGGGAATTTGGGATACAAGGTGAGCTGTACGTTCATCGTGATCGCAGATGTCACTGCGGGATTGTTGAGCGAGACCATCAACAGTTGGGACTTGTGGGGCGAATGCGCGTACGAGTGTGTATGTGGAAAAACTCCCAATGCAACGCCTATCAACTGTTGCGAGAAGCAGCTCGAGGGTAAGTTTGGTGTGACGGTCGAAGCCTCCGGGAAAGAATCGGGCAAGGCAGCAAGTCAGAACTTCGAGTTTCGATGAGGCACACAAGACGCGGGAGGCGGCTCATGGCGCAGTCGTGGTTTTCAGTTGCCGGTCGTTGCGAACACGCACGCCAAGCAGGGCGGTGTCTGCCGCCGGTCGGCGCATTCGTCGGGTTCTTCCTGTTTTCAACCGCACTTTCATTTGCTGACGACGGCAATCCGAAAGTCAAGACGGACTCCGTCGAAAATCTTGAAGTGCAGCCAGGTCGTGACGCGGGCGAAGTCGACGCGGAACTCAAGGCCGCCATCGACTCCCTCGTCGTCAAAGCGGCACAGGGGCCCCCGCCAGGTGAAGGGGAACTGTGGGTGAGGTGGTGGGAATTGTTGCGCAACACGGAGAACGCGCTCGACAAATTATTCGAGGGTCGGGCCACGCGGTCCAACGTCGAGTACTACTGGTCGCAGTTCGGCAAGCACGGCGGCGTCACGGACTACGTCTTGGTCGCAGCAGCGCCCGGAATGATGCACCCCGGGGATGGGAGCCTTTTCAACGGCCGGTGGCCTGAAGAGGCCGAGAAGCTCTTCCCGAAGACGGGCTACCGGCTGAATATCGTTGGGAGTGAGGTTCAGACTCGGTCGTTCTTGGCTGATCGAGATAAGCTCATGCGCTATCATCGGCTGATTCTATGGAGCCACCTCGTCTATGATCGGCCGGAACTGCACGGAGTGAGAGTAAAAGGGAGGGCCATGAGGACGGAGGAACTCTTCGCGGACAAGGACAACCAGGACAAGTATTGGGGGGCGGCGCGGAACTTCGTGCTGCTCGCCTACGCCACGGGGCGCGAAGACTTGCTCGACGACGTGAAGGCGGAAGACCTGCGCCCACGCTTCGCGCAGTGGTATAAGTGGGTGCGGGAGAAATCCCCGTGGCTGGCTGCTAATCCCAAGACCCTGCAATGGAAAGTCGGCAACGAACTGCGACGCGGGATTTTGGAGTGGGACGTGCCGCCCATGCCCTTGCCGTTGCGGCCTTGCGATGATTGGGACGATAATGTCCCGCTTCCGAATGCACGTATTATTGCTAAAAACCTGCTTGTCTATTGAGTAGTCGGCGGCGTGGCTGGGGCGGATCGAATGCGATACTCGACTTTGGGAACGGAAAAGGGGACGCAGCTGAATGGCACGAGGGAGGAAAAGGGGACAGCCCCGAATGGCACGAAGATAAGCGGAAGCCGTTTGAGGGACGTTGGTTGCGTCGCGGAATGAGAACCGGTCTGGATCGAAGAATGGCCTCCCGAGAGAATGGGGTTTCGTGACAACGCCCAACTCTCAGGAGGCCAAGGATGGCTCCGAATATCGTCGAAGCCGTGCGGCGAATCAAGGCGGAAAAGGGGACATTCTAGAATGGCACGAAGATAAGCCGCAAGTAGTGAATCCACAAGGAGTTGTGGGTTGTCACCTTCTTGGTGCGGAATGGCCGGGTTTTCTCGCGAATCGTTGAATTGCGGCCGGAAGGTGCTTGGCAGGGTTTGATCGACAGGGACGAGTCATCGTTACAACTCTCATTGCTGCCGAGCTTTACGTCTATCTTCCTGCCATTCGGGACATTCTACTTTTTACTTTTTCGCTCGACGGGAGCGCGGCTCTTTTCGGGATCCGACCGCGACGCAGGACTTTCAGCATGAGGATCTCTCCGACATTCGTCGCACCGGCGCGCGCCGGCACGTCCATCGTGCTGCGGCCCGTTGAGGTGGGGGATGTGGGGCGGGGGTTGTTGGAGGTGCTCGATCAGCTTTCCGCCGCCGGGGTCGCGGGGCTGTCGGTCGAGCGGGGGCGGGAGTTGATCGAGGAGATGGTTGGGCGGGGGGTCGAGCGATTGTGGGTGGCCGTGCGCGGCGAAGAAGGAAACGAAGAGGTCATCGGGGCGGCGACGCTTGTCGTCGAGCAGAAGCTGATCCACGGCGGGCGGCGGGCGGGGCGGATCGAGGATGTCGTCGTCGAGCGCCG
The DNA here is from genome assembly GCA_040877365.1 of Planctomycetales bacterium. Taxonomy (GTDB): domain Bacteria; phylum Planctomycetota; class Planctomycetia; order Planctomycetales; family Planctomycetaceae; genus JBBDNT01. Next base: position 22,950 of record JBBDNU010000220.1, on the reverse strand, counting down.
CTGCCGACGCCGGGGAATCGGCCGGATGCTGATCGAGCGGCTGTGCCGGCTGGCGGCGGAATTGGGTTGCTACAAGGTCGTCCTGTGCTGCGATCCGCGGAACACCGGGTTCTACGAGCGGTGCGGGTTCCGCGAGCACGACGTGGGGATGCGGCTCGATATCGCGGATCGGGGGGCGAGCGGGCGGACGGAGTGGACGGGCTGAAAGCCCGTCCTACGTTGAGTGGCACGAACGATCGGAGCCTGCGCATGCCCGCCGCCGCGGATCGCGAACTCGACGACCGATACCGGGCGGCGTGCGCCCTGGCCGAGGATGGCGATCTCGCGGAAGCGGCCGAGCGCTATTCCGAACTGGCGATGGAAGCGACCGACGCGCGGCGGCAGGCGCTGATCGCCAGCGACGGCGGGACGCTCGCGGCCCTCGCGGGGTACTGCGAACAAGCCCGCGCGGCGTTCGCAACGGCGCTCGCGCTCGACCCGGAATGCAGTCCCGCGGCGCGAAACCTGGCGACGCTCGACGACGTTCTGTCGGCCGAACGATGCGACGAAATCCCGCCGACAAATGCGCCGTCGGAGCCGCCGCGGACGCGGGTGGCGATCGTGAGCTTGCTGTTCAACTGGCCCTCGACGGGCGGCGGGATCGTCCACACGCTCGAACTGGCGCAGTTCCTGGAACGGGCCGGCTACGACGTGCGGCTGATCCATGCGCGATACGAGCCGTGGGGGATCGGGAGCGGGGCGGCCGACTGCCCGTTCCCGGTCCACACGCTGGCATTCACGGAAGGGGCGTGGGAGCCGGAAACGGTCAAGGGGGCGTTCCGGGATGCGGTCGATGCGTTCGCGCCGGACGCGGTGATCGTCACCGACAGTTGGAGCTTCAAGCCGCACCTCGCGGACGCGGTGCGCGGCCACAGGTACTTCTTCCGCACGCAGGCGATGGAGTGCCTCTGCCCGCTCAACAACTCGCGGCTGCTGCCGAACGACGGCGGGTTCCGCAACTGCCCGAAGCATCAACTGGCGACGCCGGAGTCTTGTCGCGAATGCGTGACGGAAAACGAGCGCTGGAGCGGCCTGCTCCATCGTCGCGAGCGGGCGTTCTCGGGGGCCGGCACGCCGGAGTACGACCGGCTGTTGAGGCGGACGGTCGCGGAGGCGGAAGCGGTGCTGGCGGTGAATCCGCTGATCGGCGAGATGTTCGCGCCGTATGCGAAGGCGGTCCGGGTCGTGCCGAGCGGGTTCGACCCGGCCCGTTTTCCGTGGCCGCGGACGGGCGAGACGATGGAAGAGGCGTCGCCGCGATTGCACCGGGTGTTCTTCGCCGGGCTGACCGAGGAGCCGATGAAGGGATTTCACGTGCTGCACGCGGCCTGCGCCCGACTGTGGGAGGTGCGGCGGGATTTCGAGCTGGTGGCGACGGGGGACCCGCCGGGGCGGGTGGACGAGTTCACCCGGTTCATCGGTTGGCAAACGCAGGCGGAATTGCCGCATCGCCTGGCCGAGTCGGCGCTGCTGGCGTTTCCGACGATCGCCGAAGAAGCGCTGGGGCGGAGCGCCGTGGAGGCGATGGGGGCCGGGATTCCGGTGGTGGCGAGCTGGATCGGCGGCCTGCAGTTCACGGTGGCCGACGGGGCGACGGGGCTGCTGTGCGAACCGGGGAACGCCGACGACCTGGCGGCGAAGATCGAAACGCTGCTCGACGATCCCGAGCTGCGCCGCCGGCTGGGAGAAGCGGGGCGGAAGCGATTCGAGGAGCAGTTCACCTGGGACGCGGTCATCGCCCGGCATTACCGGCCGCTGCTGGGAGCGCCGACGCGGGCCTGACGCCAGCCAAGGAAACCGCCGTGACGATTCGCCGGGTGGCCCTGATCTTCGACGACGCGGTGCGGCCGGACACGACCGGCGTCTACTGCCGGCGGGCGTTGGAGCGACTGGTCGAGGTGCGGCACTTCCGGCCGCATGAACTGCAACAGGTCCCCCGCCGCGGGTTCGACCTCTACCTCGGGATCGACGACGGGCTTCCCTGGGAGTTCCCCGAAGACCTGCGGCCGCGGGGGTTCTGGGCGATCGACACGCACCTGGCGTTCGACTTCCTGCTCGAGAAGTCGCGGGGCTGCGAGTTCGTCTTCGCCGCCCAGCGGAACGGGGCCGAGCGGCTGCGGGCCTCCGGCCTCGTCCAGACGGAATGGCTCCCGCTCGGCTGCGACCCGGAAGTCCACCGCAAGCACGGTCTCCCCAAGCGATACGACGTGTCGTTCGTCGGCAACTTCTGCTCCGGCGCGCGGAACGACCTGCTCCGGCGGATCCGGGAGGAGTTCCCGGACTCGTTCATCGGGCAGCGGTACTTCGAGGAGATGGCCCGCACGTATTCCGAATCGCGGATCGTCTTCAACCGGAGCCTGGGCGACGACGTCAACATGCGGGTGTTCGAGGCGGCGGCCTGCGGTTCGCTCCTGCTCACGAACGACCTGGCGGAGAACGGCCTCGAAGAGCTGTTCCGGACCGGGGAGCACCTCGCAACCTACCGCGACGCGGACGAGCTGGTCGAGCGGGTCCGCTGGTTCCTCGATCGCGAGGAGGAACGGGAGCGGATCGCCGCCGCCGGGCGGGCCGAGGCGTTGGCGCGGCACACGTATCGCCACCGAATGCAGGAGATCCTCCGGCGGGCGTCGCAGCGGACGATGGTCCCGGCCGCCGCGATCGATTCCCCGACGGCCTCGTCCGCGACCGGGGAAGGGCTGCGGCGGCTGGCGGAGTCCTTCCCGTGGCCCGCCGAGCGCCCGGACGTCCCGGTGCCGACCGAACACGTCGGCTGGGCAGCTGACGGCGTGCGGGAGATGTTCGCGCGGGTGGTCGATGCCGAGACGAAGCTCATCGTCGAGCTCGGGGCGTGGCTCGGGTTGTCGACCCGCCTGCTCGCGGACGCCGCCCCCGGGGCCGCCGTGATCACGATCGACCACTGGCAGGGGAGCCCGGAGCACCAGCGGCGTCCCGAGTGGCGGGAGATGCTTCCCCGGCTATACGAGACGTTCCTGGGCCTGAACTGGGACTACCGGCGCCGGATCCAGCCGCTGCGGACGACGACCCTCGACGGTCTGCAGGCGGTCGCCGCGGCGGGGCTCGCGCCGGATCTGATCTTCCTCGACGCCGACCACCGCTACGAGTCGGTCGCCGCCGACCTCGCCGAGTGCCGCCGGCTGTTCCCCGCGGCGACGCTCGTCGGCGACGACTACGACGACCCCGGCGTGCGGCAAGCGGTCCAGGAGTTCGCGGAGCGGCAGGGGCTCGAGGTCGAGCTCGCGGGGAGCGCGTGGCAGGCGTGGAGGCTGGTCGAGCCGAGCGGGAACGTCGCCGACTCGCCGCCGAAGGGGCCCGGCCTGTGCTCGATCGTGATCCCGGTCCACGGCCAGCTCGAGTTCACCCGGCAGTGCCTGGAGCATCCGTCGGCACACGCCGGAGCCTCACGAGCTGATCGTGGTCGACAACGGCTCGGCCGACGGGACGGCGGAGTTCCTCCGCTCGTGCGGCGACGTGCGGCTGATCTCGAACGCGGAGAACCGCGGCTTCCCGGCCGCCTGCAACCAGGGGATCGACGCCGCGCGGGGGGAGCGGATCCTGCTCCTCAACAACGACACGCTGGCCACGCCCGGCTGGCTGGCCCGGCTCCACGCGGCGCTCGATCGGGATGCGGGGATCGGCTTGGCCGGTCCCTGCTCGAATTTCGTCAGCGGCGAGCAGCGGGTCGCCGTCGATTACACCGACGCCGCTTCGCTGGAGGAGTTTTCGCGCGAGTGGGCGCGGCGGAACGCGGGACGGATCGAGGAGACCGACCGCCTCGTCGGGTTCTGCCTCCTCTTCCGCCGGGAGGTCGTCGAGCGGATTGGCGGTCTCGATGAACGTTTCGGCATCGGCAATTTCGAGGACGACGATTTCTGCCTCCGCGCGCTGCAGGCGGGGTACCGGGCGGTGATCGCCCGCGACGCCTTCGTGCACCACTACGGGGGCCGGACGTTCGTCGGGAGCGGGGTGGATTTCGCCGGCCTGATGCGGCAGAACGAGCGGCTGTTCCGGGAGAAATGGGAGACGCACCCGGAGCCATCGCCCGACGGGCCGCATCATTCGGGATCGAACGGTCACTTCCAAGACGGCAAAGCGAACTTTCCAACTTCCATCGAGGCTTCACCCCCGGCGAAGAAGGCTTGTTCGGAAGGGATGTCTGCGCGGTTCGACGTGAAAGCCGACGACGGCGGCGGCCTACTGCTCGTGCCGCGCACGATCAAGCTCTCGCTGTGCATGATCGTGCGGGACAACGAGCGGACGATCCGGCCGTGCCTGGAGAGCATCCGCCCGTGGGTGGACGAAATGGTCGTCGTCGATACCGGCTCCAAGGACCGCACGCCGGAGATCTGCCGGGAACTCGGGGCGCGGGTGTCGTTCTTTCCCTGGTGCGACGATTTCTCCGCGGCCCGCAACGCCTCGCTCGCGGCGGCCCGCGGGGAGTGGATCTTCTGGATGGATTCCGACGACACAATCCCTCCCGAATGCGGCCGAAAGTTGCGCCAGCTGGCGCGGGGACCGCACGAACCGGACGTCCTGGGACACGTGATGCAGGTGCATTGCCCCGGTCCCGACGGCGGCGACGATCTCACGGTGGTGGACCACGTGAAGCTCATCCGCAACCGCCCCGACCTCCGATTCGAGGGGCGGATCCACGAGCAGATTCTGGGGGCGATCCGCCGCGCCGGGGGGGACGTGCGCTGGAGCGACGTCTTCGTGGTGCACTCGGGGTCGGACCAGACCCCCGCGGGTCGGCGGGGCAAGCTGGAACGCGACTTCCGGCTGCTGAAGCTGGACCTGGCCGAACGTCCGGAGCACCCGTTCGTGCTGTTCAACCTCGGCATGACGCACGCCGATGCCCAGCAGCACGACGAGGCGATCGACTTTCTCGTGCGATCGATCCGCGTCTCGCAGCCCGGCGAATCGCACCTTCGGAAGGCCTACGCGCTGCTGGTGGGCTGCTTCTCGGAATCCGGCCGCCACGAGCAGGCTTGGGACACGTGCCGCGAAGCTCTCGAACGATTTCCGAACGACAAGGAGCTCTTGTTCCGCAGCGGCACGTTGCACCAACGGAACGGCGAACTGCGCGAGGCCGAACGCGCCTTTCGCCGGATTCTCGACGACCGCGCGGAACGTCATTTCACGAGCATCGACGTGGGGGTCGTCGGGCACAAGGCCCGTCACAACCTGGCACTCGTATATGAGGGATGCGGCCGACACGTCGAAGCGGAGCGCGAGTGGCGGACGATCATCGCCGAACGACCGGGCTCGCGCGCCGCCTACCGGGGACTGGGGGGCAGCCTGGTCAAACAGGGACGATTCGCCGCGGCCGGCCAGTTGGCATCCGATCTCTGCCGGAGACCCGAACTCCGCCAGGACGGCCTGTTCGTGGCGGCCACGTGCGAAGAGGCGCAAGGGGAACTCGGCGCTGCGCGCGTCTTGCTCGAACAGGCGGTCGAGGAAATGCCGAATGATCGGCTCGCATTGGCGGAGCTGTGTCGCGTGTTGTTCCAGAAGGCGGAATGGCGGACTGCCGAATTCCGCTTGCGGCAATTGGCCGACTGGGACCGACAGGATGCCGCGGCTCGCCACAACCTCGCGACGGTGTGTTTCCTGCGCGGCGGCGTGGGAGAGGCGATCGAGCACTATCGCGAGTCATTGCAGCTGCGGCCGGATCATTCGGCCACGTGGCAAGCTCTCGCCGAGGCGCTGGAGGCGGCTGGCCGGAACGCTGAAGCCCTGGATGCCCGACGCCGGGCGGAAATGAGCGCCCCATAGGCCGAAGAACGCGACCGAGCGAGGGATCGAACATCAACGGCTGCCTCATTCGATTCCAGAGGACGCTGCGGGCCGATGCCGCGCTATTCCGCCACAGTGATGAGCCACTTCACGGCGCCCCGAAACATCGGGCAACTGGAGCGCCCCGATCGAGTGGGGCTGGCCGGGCGGCCCGGCCAAGGCAGGTTCGTCGTGATGCAATTAATGATGGACGAGGAGCGGGTGACGGCGGCGCGATTCCAAAGCCACGGTTGCGGCGCGACGATCGCGGCCGGTTCCATGCTGACGGAACTCGTGCAGGGGCGCACGATCGACGAATGCCGCCACCTGTCGGCGGATCACCTGCTGCTCGCACTCGGCGGGCTTCCCGCGGACAAGGCGCATTGCGCGGGTTTCGCGCTGGCGGCCCTGCGCAATGCCTTGGAGGGCGATCCCAATTGAAGGAATGAGCCGCCTTTCGCATCCCGACCCTGTCGCGGCGACTGTTCCGTCTCTTTCTCCTCGCGACCGAGGGAATCCTTTGAACCGGACTTGCCGACACGAACGCTCACGGTAGAATAACCGCTAGGCAACAGACCACGGGCGCTCCGGCTGCATCCGTGGTCTTTTCGTTTGGTGCTCTCATGCCCGCACTTCGCATCGACTCGTTGCCTGACTCTCTTCTGGAGCAATCGCCGCTGCTGACGGCGCCCGAGGTTGCCCGGTTGCTTCGCCTGTCCGATCGCACGGTTCGGCGGCTCGACTCAGCCGGCCGCTTGCCGCGGGGCCTCCGCATCGGCGGCTCGAAACGCTGGCGCCGCGATGAACTCATCGCCTGGATCGCGGCGGGTTGTCTCCGACGTAGCGAGTGGGCGTGGGATAGCGAGAAAGGAGGCCGATGATGGCCAGCCTGTTCAAGCCGACCTTCACGAAGATCGACCCGAAAACCGGCCAGCGGGTCCGCCGCAAGACGAAGAAGTGGTACGGGCAGTTCACCGGCCCGGACGATGCTGTGCATCGCGTACCGCTCTGCACCGACAAATCGGCGGCGCAGGCGATGCTCGTCGAGAAAATGCGCGCGGCGGAACGGGGGGAAGTCGACTTGTCCGACCGCTTCAAGGAGCATCGCGACCGGCCGATCGAGCGGCACGTCGAAGATTTTCGCCGGCATCTCGAACAGAAAGGGAACAGCCCGAAGCACGTATCGCAGACCTGCAAGCGGCTGACGCGGCTCTTCACCGGCTGCGGCATTCGCAACGCCCGCGACATCAGCGAGAAGGCCGTGCTCGAATGGCTCGAACGCCAGCGGAAGCAAAAAGAGGGGAGCGAGGCGATCGGGGCGAAAAGCGAGGCGCCCGCCGGGAAGGAAAAGGAGAAGAAAAAACGGCCGCGGCCGATGGGAATCAAGACCTCCAACTACTTCCTGACGTCGGCAAAGACATTCTGCTCCTGGATGGTGCGGAACGGCCGGCTGGGCGTAAGCCCGCTGGCTCACGTGCGGCCGCTCAATGCCGACACCGACGTGCGGCGGCGTCGGCGGACTCTGTCGGCGGAGCAGTTCCGCAAGCTGCTGGAGGCGACCCGGAGCGCCGATGAATTTCGGGGGCTGACGGGAGAGGATCGCGAGCTTCTGTACCGCACGGCCGCCTACACCGGCCTGCGGGCGCAGGAACTCGACAGCCTCACCGCGGCGAGTCTCGACTTCGACTGCGCGCCGCCTACGGTGACGGTCGAGGCGGCGTACTCCAAGCGCCGCCGTCGCGATGTGCTGCCGCTGCATCCGGAACTGGCTCGCGATCTTCGCGGGTGGATCGGGAAGCGGTGCCGCTCCGACAAGCTGTGGCCGGGAACGTGGCGCGAGCGGGCTGCGAAAATGTTGCGAGCCGACCTGAAGGCCGCGGGACTGCCGTTCGCGGACGAATCCGGCCGGGTGTTCGACTTCCATTCGCTCCGGGGGCAATTCGTGACGGAACTCGGCCGCCAGGGGGTCACACTGCAGGAAGCGCAGAAGCTGGCCCGGCATTCCGATCCGAAGTTGACCGCCAACTTCTATACCCACCTCGACGTGGCTGACCTGGAAGCGGCGGTCAAGCGACTGCCCGGGTTGCTGGTGGACGCTCGCGATTCCGCCGATGCTATCGACGATCGAATCGGCGAGCTTGCACGAATGCTTGCACGAAAACTTGGCTTTTCAGGTCCGGACGTGTCCGCGACTGACCGCGAAGGAGTCGCCACACCTGCCGAGGGGCGTCGCCTTAAGTGTAGACGAGAAAAGCCTCTCGGCAACGATTGTCACCGAGAGGCCGCGATTGTCGCCAGTAGCGGAGGAGGGACTCGAACCCCCGACACGCGGATTATGATTCCGCTGCTCTAACCAGCTGAGCTACTCCGCCGAACGCGTTGGGGTGGAATTCTATCATGTTCCCTTGGGGACGAAAAGTTGGCCGGAGGCGGAGATCCGGTCTTTCCGATTCCGATGTCTCGAACTCGACGCAGGGCGGCGGCGTTCGTGTTGGCTGGCCGTGGCTGCTGGCGATGCCCCAGGGATGACGACGACGGCAAGCCGAGTTCCGTTCTTCGCGAACCATTGCTATTCTGGCTTGATGGCCGTCCGCGGCCTGACGTGAGGACCGGCATGACCAGGATCCGTACACCTTCGGAGATACGTCCGATGAGCGCGCGTTCCGTCGCTTCTCCGCAGAGCAGTTGTCGCTTCGGCGTGGCCGTCGGCGATGCGACGCCGCCGGTGGGGATCTACCACCGGATGTGGGGGGCGGCCCGACACGACCGGTCCACCGGAGTGCACCGGCCGTTGCGGACGACCGCAATGTCGTTCGCCCCTCTCGGCGATCGCGGCCCGGGCGAGGCGGAGCGGCTGCTCGTCGCGATCGACCAGTGCATTCTGGGGAACGAGGAACTGGGGCGGATCGTCGGTTCGATCGTCGAGCGGACCGGCCTTCCTCCCGAGTGCGTCGCGATTTCGTGCTCGCACACGCATGCGGCGGGTCTGTTGAGCCTGGAGAGGAGCCGCCTGCCGGGGGGAGAGTTCATCGCGCCGTACCTCGACGACCTCGCCCGGACGTGCGGCGAACTGGCGGCGCGGGCGCGGGGGGACGCGGAACCGGTCCGCATCGCGTACGGCACGGGCCGTTGTGACCTGGCAGCTCATCGCGACTACCGCGACGCGGAGCGGGGCGGTTACGTCGTCGGGTTCGACCCGGACGGGGAGCCGGACGACACGGTGCTGGTGGCGCGGGTCGAGAACCTGGGGGGGGCGGTGCGGGCGACGATCGTGAATTATGCCTGCCATCCCACCACCCTCGCCTGGGACAACACGCTCATCAGCCCGGATTATCCGGGAGCGATGCGGGAAACGGTCGAGGCGGCCAGCGGCGCGCCGTGCGTGTTTCTTCAGGGAGCGTCGGGGGAACTCGGGCCGCGCGAGGGATTCGTGGGAGACGTCGCCGTCGCCGACCGCAACGGACGGCAATTGGGCCATGCGGCACTCGCGACGCTCGCCGGCACGCCGCCCGCGGGCACGCGGTACGAGTACGCGGGCGTGGTGGAGTCCGGCACGGCGATCGGCACGTGGCGCTATGCTCGCGGGGATGAATCGGCGGAGCGGCAGGCGCGAAGCTGGTCGGCGTGGCGCGGCGACATTCCCCTGCCCTATCGCACTGATCTGAAACCGCTGCCCGAGGTGGCGGACGAACTGCAGCGGCTGGAGCGGTCGGAAGCCGCTGCCCGCGCTGGCGGGGATGCGGAGTCGGCGCAGCGGTTTCGCGTTCTGGCGGAGCGCTGCCGCCGCGAGTTCACCCGCCGCAAGGGGTTGCCGGCTGGAGAGCTTTACCCGTGGCAGGTCTCGATCTGGCGGATAGGAGACGCCGTCTGGCTGTGCGCGCAGGGCGAGGCATACAGCCTGTTGCAGACGGAACTCCGCCGGCGGTTTCCAAAGACGCCGATCGTCGTCGCCTCGCTCGGCTTTTCGTGGGATGTGGCGTATCTGCCGCCGGCGTCGTGCTACGACGAGCCGCGGTATCAAACGCAGGTCGCGATTCTGGCGGCGGGGGCGCTGGAACGGGGCATCGACGAACTGGCGGGACGCCTGGAGCAATTGCTGCGATGAAGATCGCGAGACTCGACACGCACGTCTGTCACGCCCGGATGCGGAACTGGGTGTTCGTCAAGGTCGTCACCGATGAGCCCGGGCTGCACGGCTGGGGCGAAGCGACGCTCGAGTGGCATACGCGGGCGATCGTGGGGGCCGTCGAAGACCTTGCCGAATTGATCGTCGGCGAGGACCCGCGAAGGGTCGAACACCTGTGGCAGATGATGTTCCGTCAGCACTTCTGGCACGGCCACGGCATCGTCCGCGCCACGGCGATGGCGGGGATCGACCTCGCCCTGTGGGACATTCTCGGCAAGATCGCCGGCATGCCCTGCGCGCAACTGTGGGGCGGGCCGGTGCGCGACTGGGTCCGCACGTACTGCCATCTCGGCGGCGGAAAGATGGAGGACTTCTACGAGACCGCCGTGGACGATGCGAAGCGGTTCGCCGAGCTCGCCCGCGGGGCGGTTGCGGCGGGTTTCACCGCGTTCAAGTGCATGGCGGTCCCGCCGACGCTGCCGATCGAAGGGCTCAAGCCGGTGCGGGCCGCCGAGTCGTGCGTCGCCGCCATGCGCGAGGCGGTCGGCGAGGAAGTGGACATCATGGTCGACTGCCACGCGCGTCCCTCTCCGGCGATGGGGCTGAGGTTCGGCCGGGCGCTCGATCCGTACGGCCTGTATTTTCTGGAGGAGCCGTGCTGGCCGGAGTCCATCGATGGGCTGGCGCGGATCAACGCGGCGATCGCGACGCCGGTCGCCACCGGCGAGCGGGTGACGAATTCGGCCGCCTTTCGCGATCTGTTCGCGCGGGGCGCCTGCGACGTGTGCCAGGTCGACATCACGCATTGCGGCGGCTTGACCGAGGCCCGCCGGATCGCCGCCCTGGCGGATGCGCATCGCATCGCCCTGGCGCCGCACAATCCGCAGGGACCGGTGAGCACCGCCGCCTCCCTCGAATTCGGATTTTCCCAACCGAGCTACATCATCTGCGAAGCCGTTCACGAAGACGTCCCGTGGCGGCACGACGTCGTCCGGGAGGGCTTCCAAGTGGAACGCGAAGGGCGCCTCGTTCGGCCGAACACCCGCCCCGGACTGGGAATCGAGATCGACGAAGCGGAAGTGAAGAAGCACCCCTTCCAGCAAGAGGTCCAGCAGCGGGTGTTCTACTCCGACGGCAGCGTGGGAGATTGGTGAACGATGGCGCCGAAGCCGCTGCACGGGGTGCTGCCGATCGTGCACACCCCATTCGACGACGACGAATCGATCGACTACCGCGCGCTGGAGCGGGAGATCGACTGGGCCTTCGAGACGGGGGCCGACGGGTTCGGCACCGGCATGGTCTCCGAGGTGCTGCGGCTGACGTTCGACGAGCGCGTGGATCTGGGTCAGCGGCTGGTGGAGTTCGCCCGCGGGCGCGGGGCGGTATTCCTCAGCGTCGGCGCCGAGAGCATCCGCCAGGCGGCCGAATGCGCTCGACACGCGGAGCGGGCCGGTTGCGACGCGGTGATGGCGGTGCCTCCCGTGACGTCGCCGCTTTCCGAACCGGGGATGCTGGAGTATTTTCGGGCGATCGCCGAGGCGGTCGACGTGCCGGTCGTCGTGCAGGACGCATCGGGATACGTGGGCCAAGGGATCCCGCTCGACGTTCACCTCGCCCTGCTCGAACGCTACGGCGCCGGGAAGATCCTGTTCAAGCCGGAAGCGCCGCCGCTGGGGCCGAATCTCTCCGCGCTGCGGGACGCCACCGGCGGCGCCGCCCGGATCTTCGAAGGCTCGGGAGGCATCTTCCTCGCGGACAGCTTCCGCCGCGGGATCGCGGGAACGATGCCGGGCATGGACCTGCTCGACGGGATCGTCGCTCTCTGGGGGGCGTTGCAGGCGGGAGACGCGCTCCGCGCCGATCGCCTCCATTTTCCGATTGGCGCTCTGGTCGCCCTGCAAATGCAGGCCGGGCTGGACGGTTTCCTCGCCATCGAGAAGTTCCTGCTGGTGAAGCGCGGGGTGTTCTTATCGGCGCGGCGACGGACGCCCTACCGCTGGGAGCTCGATCCCGAGACGGCCACCGAAGTCGAGCGGCTGTTCGAAGTCCTTCAGCGGGAACTTCGCGCTGGTTAGTCCCCCGACCCAGGGCGGCGCTGCGCTCTGCCCTGGGCCACCTTGTTACAGCCCCTGCGGGGCGTCCCTTGGTGGCGGTGTCAGTCCTTGAGCAACGATTGATCGAGCACGTCTCCCCGCGGGTTCAACATCAGCCAGAAGAGCGCCGCCAGAAGATAGAGTCCCCCGAACAGCGCCATCACGGAATTCCAGTCGTTGTCGCTCCACCGCAGCAGCTCGGGAACGATGATCGGAAAGCTCAGCGCGCCGATGTTCCCGACCATGTTCATCGTGCTGAAGACGGGGGCGACGTGTTTGCCTCCCATGTCGATCGTGATCGTGTAGCTGATCGGCCCGCCGAACGCGGCGCAATACGCGCCGGCGCTGATCAGCAGGACCGCCAGCCGCGCGTCGCGCACGCCGTAGGCCGCGAAGATCAGCCCCGCGCAGCCCAGCATCGACGCGGCCGCGATCCCCTGCCGCGCCAGCCGCGGATTTCCCGTCCGGGCCAGCAGCCAGTCGGAAAACCACCCCCCCGCCGGACCGCCGAGCACGGTGGCGATGATCGGCAGGCTGTTGAGGAGCCCCGACTCGGCGATCGACACGCCGCGCGACTCCTGCAGGAAGGTGGCGAACCAGCTTCCGTAGAACATGTATCCCGCCGCCCGGCAGAACTGCTGAGCGCAGATCGCCCACAATGCCGGGCTGGCCGCCAGCCGCGACCAGGGTGTGGAACGGGACTCGTCCGGTCCCCTGCGCGGCGGTGAATCGGTCGGATCGGCAGCGTCGCTTTCACCCTCGCCGGGCGGTTGTCCCTGCCGAATCAGCGCCAGCTCGGCCTCGTTCACCGAGGGGTGGCCCCTGGGCCAGTCGCGGAACATCCAGTGGAACCACGCGGCCCAGAGCAGCCCCGGCACGGCGTACCACGCGAAGATCGACCGCCAGCCGATGTCCAGCAGCAGGTATCCCGTGATGAACGTGCCCAGCCCCGCGCCGATCGACATGGCGCTCGCCAGCATGCCGCTCGCGAACGCCTGCTGCCGCTTCGCGAACCACTTCCCGATCGTGATCGTGCTGCACGGGAAGTAGCCGGCCTGCGCGACCCCCATGATCATCCGCGTGGCGATCAGCAGGACCAGGCCCGGCGCGACCGAGAACAGCAAGGTCGCCAGCGAGTTCAAGACCGAGAACAGCGGCAGGCTCCGCCGCGTGCCCCAGTGATGCCCGACTTGACCGCTGGGAATCTGCAGGAATGCGTAGGTCAGGAAGAAGCCCGTGATGATCCAGCGGGTATCGTCCTTCGTCAGGCCCAGCTCGTCGCGAATCGTGCTCTCCACCACGCTGATGCTGTTGCGCGGCACGTAAGCCAGCGCCGCCGCCAGGCACAGCCCCCCCAGCACGACATAGCGGAACCAGGTCGGTCGCCGGGCGGAGGAGTCGAGCCGGGGGCGAGGCGTTTCCATTCGGTCCTCGCGATCGTGCCCTGGCGGATCCTACTTCGCGTCCAGCGCCGCCTGCACGGCGAGCTCGTCGCAGCGTTCGTTCTCGGGATGGCCGCTGTGGCCGCGGACGACCGTGAACCGCACCTCGTGCCGCGCCACCAGCTCGTCGAGCTTCTGCCACAGCTCGAGGTTGAGGACCGGCTTCCACTGCTGCTTTTCGCGGCGGCGCCAGCCGTTGCGCTTCCAGTTGGGCATCCACTCGCGGGCGCCCCTGGCGACGTATTCGCTGTCGGTGATGATCTCGACTTCGGACCGCTTCTTGATCGCTTCGAGGCCGGAAATGACCGCTTGCAACTCCATCCGGTTGTTCGTCGTCTGCGGCGATCCGCCGGCGGCTTCCTTCTCGGCGCCCGTCCGCGGGTGCTTGAGGATGTAGGCCCATCCGCCGGGGCCGGGGTTGCCGCGGCACGCTCCGTCGGTGAAGAGCTGCACGAAGGGGAGGCCGCTCGCGAAAGGGGCGGAATCACGCTCGGCCACGCTCAGCGTTCCCGGTAGACGATGCGGCCGCGGGTCAGGTCGTAGGGTGAGACCTCGACGATCACGCGGTCGCCGGGGACGATGCGGATGAAGTGCTTGCGCATCTTGCCGGCGACGTGGGCCATGATGACGTGGCCGTTGTCCAGCTCGACGCGAAACTGCGTGTTGGCGAGGGCCTCCTTGACGATGCCCTGGGCCTCGATGGCCTCTTCTTTGGCCATATCCGGCGATCCTCTGCGACTCGAATGAACGCGGGTTCCCGGCGGGAAACCTCCCCGTCGCCCCACCGGCGAGCGGCCCCCGATTGTATCAGCGACCCGCCCCGGCGACAAACGGGACGCGAGTCGTCAGCGGCGATCGAGGAGGGGGCCGGAAGGACGATCACCTCGACCGCTTGCCCCGCCCGGAACGGCAAATGGTCGAGCCGCAACTTCCCGTCCTCCGAGAGTACGATTTCGATCCGGTGTGCGGTGGTCATCGCAAGTCTCCTCGCCGACAGCTCGATTGTCCCGACCCGCGAGCGAACGAGTCAAGCGTCGGGCGCTCCTCCGGCGCGCGGTGACCAAAGAAAACACGGCCCCGGGGCGAGTCGGTTCGCCCAGGGGCCGCATTCGAGGATCGGGTCCGAATCACCGCGAACGGCCGCTCTCGGAGTCGCCGGCGCCGTGCTGCACCTTCGGCCTCGGCGCGGGCTGAATGACGATGGCGCAGTCGCAGTCGTCCTCCGCGTCCTGGAACGCCGAACCCCGGACCTTGGCGTGCCGGTTGCTGAGGCCCAGGAATTCGAAGCTCTGGTCGAAGACGCCGATCGCGCTGGCGACGTCGTTCAACTCCTGCGTCACCGACTTGGCGACGGCGTGCAGGCCGACGACCATCGCCAGCACGCCGATCGTGAGCACGAGCACCAGCTCGGCCGAGACCACGAAGCCCGCTTCGTCCATCCACAGTTGTTTCAACATGATGCGAGTTCCCTTGTTTGCGAGAGAGACAGCACGTAACTACGAGCGACCCGCCGCCGGGCGGACCGCCGGTCGCGACCGCACTTCGGGCGCACGCCCGATTCCCGTGCGATCCTTCGGAGCACCGGTGTGACGCGGGGGACTGATCCTCCCGGGCGCGCCTCCTGGTTGTTCCGTTCCCGACCCGGCGCCGATCGACGGCCCCGAGACGGTTCGCGGCGTCGCCGGCCGGCGCCGCCGCCAATCCTGCGCAGGTTGCTTCCCATGGACCGCCTCCGCACCGCGGAGGCGGCTGGTGGAGTGGGAGAAGGGGGGGCCACCGTGCCCGGTGGCCCCCGTCTCTCACACACTCACACAGAGTTGTTGCGCAGCCCTGTATGACCCACCAACTGATGTCATCGCTGCCGCGGGCAGGATCCCGAGATTCGGCGGGACCCTTGCGGCCTCGGCAGTCGTCGTGTTCGGTTCTGGCGGGTGAACCTGCACGAATCGCGCCGTCGCTGGGATCCGGGCAGTCGTCGCGACGGGCCGGAGAGGCAGAATCGGTCTCAACGTCGCACCCGGCTGCCGATTGCGCCGATCGGACCGAAGAATGCGGCGGCCCGCCGCGCCGCGCGGGCCGCCGCGCGATGTTCGTGCCGATTGACGGAGTGTGCGCGGCCGTGTTCGCGACGCGAAACGCGCGCGGGAGCAGGCCGCAGAGTCGGCACGAAGCGCGCCACGCCCGCAATGTCGAGGATCCGCGAAGTCCGTTCGACCAATCGTGCCGGCACGAAAGATCAGTGGCCTGAACCGGTTGGAACGGTCGTGCGGAATGCGCGGATCGTGCCGGCCATTCCGGTGGCGCAGAAGATTCCGTTCATCGGCATTGGCGCGGTGATACGATCAGATGTCGTAGTACATCGCGAACTCGTACGGGTGCGGGCGCTCGCGGAGGGCGTTCACCTCGTGCGCCGTCTTGTACCAGATCCACGTGTCGATCACGTCCTCCGTGAACACGTCCCCGCGCAACAGGAAGTCGTGGTCGGCCCGCAGGGCGGCGAGCGCCTCTTCCAGCGAGCCGGGATTGCGGGGGACGTCCACCAGTTCGCCCGGCGAGAGATCGTAGATGTCCTTGTCGAGCGGGTCGCCGGGGTGCATGCGGTTCTGAATCCCGTCGAGCGCTGCCAAGAGCACCGCGGAGAGTGCGAGATAGCCGTTCGAGGAGGAATCGGGAAAGCGAAGCTCGAACCGCTTGCTCTCGGGGCCGGGGCTGTGAACGGGAATGCGGATCGCCGCGGAGCGGTTGCGGGAGCTGTAGGTGAGATTGATCGGCGCCTCGAAGCCGGGAACGAGCCGCTTGTAGCTGTTCGTCGTCGGGCAGCAGAAGGCGTGCAGCGCCGGAGCGTGCTGGAGAATTCCGCCCAGCGCGTGGATCGCCGTGTCGCTCAAACCCCCATATCCCGACCCGGCGAACAGCGGCCGCCCTTCCCGCCATAGCGAGAAGTGCAGGTGCAGCCCCGAGCCGTTGTCGTTCCACAGTGGCTTGGGCATGAACGTGGCCGTCTTCCCGTGCCGGGCGGCGACGTTCTTCACCACGTACTTGTAGCGGAGGAGATTGTCGGCCGTCTGGAGCAGCGGGGCGTACCGCATGTCGATCTCGCACTGCCCGGCGGTGGCGACTTCGTGGTGCTGGGCCTCGATCTCGACGCCGGTCTCCATCAGGGCGAGCATCATCTCGGTGCGGAGTTCCTGCAGCGTGTCGGCCGGGGGGACCGGGAAGTAGCCTTCCTTGTGGCGGATCGCATAGCCGGCGTTCGGGCGGTTGCCGGCGCGGCCGCGGTTCCACTGCCCCTCGATGCTGTCCACGTGGTAGTAGCACTCGTGCTCGTTCTGGTCGAAGCGGACGTCGTCGAACACGAAGAATTCCGCCTTCGGTCCGAAGTTCGCCACGTCGGCGATGCCGGTCGAGCGCATGTATTCGGTGGCTTTGCGGGCGACGTTGCGCGGATCGCGGGCATAATCCTCGCGGGTGATCGGATCCTGAATGTTGCAGGTGATCGTCAGCGTGTGCTGCATGAAGGGATCGACGAAGGCGGTCGCCGGGTCCGGCACGACGAGCATGTCGCTTTCGTTGATCGCCTGCCAACCGCGGATCGACGAGGCGTCGAAGCCGAAGCCTTCCTCGAATGATCGCTCCGCCAGGATTTTGGCAGGAATCGTGAAATGCTTCTGCGTGCCGGGGAAATCCATGAACCGCAGGTCGACGGCGCACAGTTCAAGTTCGCGGATGCGGGCGAGGACTTCCTTCGGTGTCATTGGTCCGTTGTCCGCGGTCAGTCGTTGGAGTACAGGCGTTGGAGTACAGGCTTCAGCCTGTCCGGGGAATGATAATCCCGTTGGAGCACAGCCTGTCCGGGTATGATAATCCCCGGGAGGCAAATCGCGTACCGTGCCCCGCTTCGTCGTCCTCGCACACGACCATCCGTTTCTCCACTGGGACCTCCTGCTGGAGCGCGGCGAGGCGCTGCGCGCGTGGCGGCTCCTGGCGGAGCCGCTCTCCGCCGGGTCCATCGCCGCCCAGCCGCTCCCCGACCATCGCCCGATGTATCTCGACTACGAAGGCCCCCTGAGCGGGGACCGCGGAAGCGTCGCCCGCTGGGACGCGGGAACGTTCGAGACCCGCGGCGAAAGCGAATGCCGCCTCGAACTGGACTTCGCCGGCGCGCGGCTGCGGGGAACGTTCCGGCTCGAATGCGGAACGGCAGAGGAGTGGCGGTTTCACTCTCCACCGGACTGACCCAGCAGCGGCAGGATCGTCGAGATGCGGAACGGCTGCGGCGGAGCCGACGAGCCGCCCGTCCTGCGGCTGCCGGAAATCCGCACCGACCCGTCGGCGAGATCGATCCGTTCAAGGACGGGCTGATCGTGCAATCCGCGGTCGAGGTGCACGAGCATCACGTCGTTCCCGTCGATCTGCTTCCACTCGACGCGCCAGCCGTTCGACTCGAACTGCTGCGTGACTTCGTCGACCACCTGATCGAGCGGAATGGGGATCAGCCCGGCCCGCACCGAACGGACTTCGACGGCCAGATGGTTCGCTTCCGGCACCCACGGACGCAACTCGAGGCTGACGATCCCCTGGAACTGCTCGTTGTCGCAGCGGAAGCCGATCCGAATCTCCCGCTCGCGGAACATCACGCGCGGCTCGGCGATGCCGGGAGGGACCA
The DNA here is from genome assembly GCA_040877365.1 of Planctomycetales bacterium. Classification (GTDB taxonomy): domain Bacteria; phylum Planctomycetota; class Planctomycetia; order Planctomycetales; family Planctomycetaceae; genus JBBDNT01. The sequence goes on along the minus strand of JBBDNU010000220.1, from coordinate 4,791 downwards.
GCTCGGGATATTTCGAGTGCAGTTCCTCGGCGAGCCAGCTATTGACCTGGTCCTGGTGGAATTCCTCGGACCACAGGCTTGCGTGCTGGATGTCGTCCACGAGCCGCAAGGTCCGCTGCACGAACCGCTTGGCCGACTCCTGCCGGACGATCGGGTCCGGCTGTCGGGCGAGCGCCTGCTGATAGAAATCGGGTACCTGCCGGAGCCCCCAGAAGAAGTATCCAGCGGCGATTCCCACCAGCAAGAGGAGCACCGTCGCGAATTGGATGAGTCGCCTGCGCAGCATGGTTCCGCTCCCTCAGCGATTCGAGCGACGGAATCCTATGTCGGGAGGGGGAAACTGGTCAAGATGAATGGACTGACGATCAGATGAGAGTGCGGAATTCGGAGTGCGGAATGCGGAGTATTGAACCAATGAGCCGAGGGGTGGGCACCGCCCTCGGGGTGGTCCCCCTCGGTGCTCTTCGGGCGACCCGGACCAATGACGCGCGATTCCTTTGAAGCCACGCATGTTCCCACCGAGGGGATAAACCCCTCGGTTCATCATATCCTTCGCGTGACCCTTCGATTGCGGCTTCGCCGCGCTGCATCTTGGCGCCTTTGCGTCGAAAGGCCGATCGGTTGCGACTGTGCCGCGCCGAGAAATCGGTGTAACCTGTGGATGAACTTCCGACTCAGCTTCTTGAAACCACCTCCCCGGAAACGTCTCAATGCCCGCCGTTCGCACCCGGTTCGCTCCCAGTCCCACCGGTTACATGCACATCGGCGGCATGCGGACGGCGTTGTTCAACTGGCTGTTCGCCCGCAGGCACGGCGGGCAGTTCATTCTGCGGATCGACGACACCGACCGCGTGCGGAACATCGACGAAGCCCTTGCACCGATCTTCCGCGCCTTCCAGTGGCTCGACCTGATGTGGGACGAAGGCCCCGACGTCGGCGGGCCGCACGGACCGTACTTTCAGTCGCAACGATTCGACCATTACCACAATGCGATGGTCGCGCTACTCGCCGCGCGCAAGGCGTTTCGCGACTTCGATCCCCCCGAGCGGGCGAAGGCCGACCGCGAGGCCGCCGAGCGGGAGCAGCGGACATACCTCAACGTCCGCCGCTCGCTCGAACTCTCGCCAGACGAAGTCGCGCGGCGCGTGGAAGCGGGGGGGCCGCACGTCGTCCGGTTTCTGATGCCCCGCGGCGAAGGCCGAATGCTCACCATCGACGACGCGATCCTCGGCCCGGTCGAGTTCCACGTCTCGAACATGCCGGACCCGGTCATCATGCGCGGCGACGGCTCGCCGCTGTACAACTTCGCGACGGTCGTCGACGACGAGTTGATGGAAATCTCGCACGTCATCCGCGCGCAGGAACACCTCTCCAACACGCCGATCCAGGCGCTCCTGCACGAGGCGCTCGGCCACGTGCCGCCGGTCTTCGCGCACATCCCCTACGTGGCCGCCCCCGGCTCGAAAGAGAAGCTCAGCAAGCGGAAGCTCGACAAGTACCAGAAGAACCCGCTGTTCCAGAAAATGTTCGAGCAGGCCGACCGCATCTTCCCGAAGCTCGGCATCCCCGAAAACGAGCGGCCCGACCCCGTGATGGTCGAATACTACGAGCGAATCGGCTACCTGCCGGTCGCGGTGATCAACGCGCTGGCCCGCATCGGCTGGTCGCTCGACGACAAGACGGACATCATGGACCGCGACACGATCGTCGCGAACTTCGATCTCGGGCGCGTCATCAAAAGCCCCGCCGGCTTCGACCCGGACAAGCTCGACAGTTTTCAGCAGCACTGGATGGGGCGGCTCGCGATCGAGGAGAAAGTCGCGGGCGTGCTGCCGTATCTCGTGGCGGCTCGATTGGCGCCGGACAGCAGTGGACAGTGGACAGTGGACAGTGGAGAGACTCGAGATCCGGCCGCTGTCCACCGTCCACGGTCCACTGTCCACTCACTCCTCACCCTCATCGGCAAACGGATCAAAGTCTTCGGCGACGTGCTCGACTTCGATTATCTCCTCCTTCCCGACGATGGTTTCGCCTACGACGAAACGGCGTTCGACAAGCGCGTCCGCAAGGAACCCGCGCCGGAGTTGCTGCGCGGGTTTCGCGAGCGACTCGCCGCGGCGGAGGCGTTCGATGCCGCGTCGCTCGAAGCGCTGATGAAGGCGTTCGTCGAAGAGCGGCGCGTGAAGCTCGGCGACATCATCCACGCCGTCCGCGTCGCCGTCACCGGCCAGGCGACGGGACCAGGGATGTTCGAGACGCTCGAATTCCTCGGCCGCGACAAGTGCCTGGCCCGCATCGACCGGGCGCTGGCGCGGCTGTGAGCCGCGCCGACTTCGATGTTTCCGTCTCGGGAGGGGGTTTCCGTCCCCGAACCGTTCACCGGCCCGATTCCGTTTGGCTGGAATCCCGCTGCGGACTTGCGCATCATCGTCGAATCGCCCTCCTCGACATCATCGTTCGAACGCCCGATATTCGTTCGAACGCCCGATATTCGTTCGAACGCCCGATGTTCGGAGCCAGCCCATGCCGTCCCAAGTCGCTCGCCTGTCGCTCCTCGTGGGCCTCGCCGTCCTCCCAACGTTTGCGGCCGCGGGCGACGCCCGCGCCGCCGAGCCGGCCCGCCGGCCGAACATCGTGTTCCTGTTCACCGACGATCTGGGCTACGCCGACGTCGGCTGCTACGGGAACGACGAGGTGCAGACGCCGCACATCGACCGGCTCGCGTCGCAGGGGGTGCGGTTCACCGATTTCTCGATGGCCTGCTCGATCTGCTCCCCCTCCCGCAGCGCGCTGATCACCGGCCGCTATCCGCAGCGGAACGGCGTGTACGACAACATCCGCAACGACCGGGTGAACTACGGATACCGCTACAGCCAGTATGAATACTCGATCTCTCCCGAGATGACCCTCGGACTCGACGTGCGGGAGCTCACCTTCGGCGACGCCCTGCGGAAGGCCGGCTATCGCACCGGAGTCGTCGGCAAGTGGGACATGGGGCAGGCCCGACGCTTCCTCCCGTTGCAGCGCGGGTTCGATTTCTTTTACGGCCACGGCAACAACGGGATCGATTACTGGACCCACCAGCGGTACGGGATCGAGTCGCTGTTCCGCGGCAACGAGCGGATCGAGGACGAAGGCTACGCGACCGATCTCTTCGGGCGCGAAGGGGAGCGGTTCATCCGCGAGAACAAGGACCGGCCCTTTTTTCTTTATCTCACGTTCAACGCCCCGCATGGGCCTTCGAACCTCGATCGGACCGGCCCCCAGGCGCCGGACGAGTACATCGCGCTGTATCCCGACCGCGACCCCAAGGCGGCCAAGACGCGTTACCTCGCCAACCTCACGTGCATGGACGCCAACGTCGGCCGCGTGCTGAAGATCCTCGACGAGCTGGAACTCGCCGAGAACACCGTCGTCCTCTTCTCGTCCGATCACGGGGCGACGAAGATCGGCAACAACCGTCCGTTCCGCGGCGTGAAGGGGCAGTTCTTCGAGGGGGGCGTCCGCGTTCCGCTGATCGTCCGCTGGCCGGGCCGGATCGATGAGAACACCACCTGCGACGAGTGGTTCACCTCGCTCGACCTGTTTCCCACGTTCGTCGCGCTCGCCGGCGGGAAGCTGCCCGAAGGGGTGAAGTACGACGGGTTCGACATGCTTCCCGTCGTCACGAAACGGACCGGCGAATCCCCCCGTCGCGAAATGTTCTGGCAATTGCAGGAAGAGCAGGCGGCCCGGATCGGCGACGTCAAGTGGGTCCGCACGCCGAAGTTCGAGGGGCTATTCGACCTGGCGAACGACCCCGGCGAGCAGCGCGATCTGTCGGCCGAGAAGCCGGAGCTGCTCGCGAAGACGCGCGCCCGCTGGGACGCATGGCGAAAGGAAATGGACGCCAGCGAGCCCCGCGGCCCATTTCGAAATTATTGACGCCGTTTCACGGACCCGTCGAATGTCCCGCGCCGAAGACCTGGCACTGCTGCGCGAGTACACGCGCAGCGACAGCCTGATCAAGCACATGCTCGCCGTCGAGGCGGCCGTGCGGGCCTACGCGCGGAAGTTCGGCGAAAATGAGGAGAAGTGGGGCACGGTCGGGCTGCTCCACGACTTCGACTACGAACGCTGGCCGACCCCCCCCGACCACCCGCTGCAAGGGGCGGCGATCCTCGAGCGGCGGGGTTACCCGGCCGACGTGATCTACGCCATCAAGAGCCACGCGGATTACCTCGGCGACTGCCCCCGCCTCTCGCCGCTCGACAAGACGCTCTACGCCTGCGACGAGTTGTGCGGGTTCATCACCGCCTGCGCGCTGGTCCGGCCGGGGCGGCTCGAGGGGCTGACGGCCAGGAGCGTCAAGAAGAAGCTCAACCAGGCCTCGTTCGCCGCGGCCGTCAACCGGGACGACATCGCCCGCGGCGCCGCGGACCTGGGCGTCGAGCTCGACGAGCACATCGACTTCTGCATCGCCGCGATGCGCGAGGTCGCGGACCGGCTCGGGCTGCGACCCGGCCCGTAGGATGGATCGACGATCCGTTCTGCGGGCTGCTGAGCTCCCAGTCGCGGAATTCGCAAGGATTCCAACGACGCGCGGCCAGGCGTTGGAGCACAGCCTTCAGGCTGTACTCGTGATTGCCGACTGGAGGGAAGCCCCGGTTCCGCAATCGCCGGGGCCGCGGCTTCCTGCGATGCAGCCCGGCCACCGATCCGTCATGCCCGCGAAGGCGGGCATCCAGCGGACGAGGCTAGCAGCCCGTTGAAAAAGTCCGAACCGGCCAGCGGCGCGGTCGCGGCGCCGGC
>JBBDNU010000219.1:0-48904 GCA_040877365.1 Planctomycetales bacterium | reverse complement strand
ACCATCTTCCTGGTGGGTGCCACATTCCTTCACAAGCTCTCAGAGGTCAGAAGTCCGAAGTCAGACCGATCCTTCGACCATCAACCATCGACCATCGACCATCGACCGCCGTCTCACCGGCCGGCTTACGCCGGCCGCTCGCCTTGCCGACAACTGTTTGACTCTCCTTTTCCCCCACCCCTATAATTCTGCCGTATGAACACCCGCAACGACCTGACACGGACGTGGGGCCGACGCTTGATTTTCGCCGCACTCGCGGCTGCGGTGCCGTTTTGCGCGCCCGCCTGGTCGCAGGAGGCCGGAAAGCCGGAGCTGCCGCCGCCCGCCCGGTTGGTGCGGCTGACGAGCCCCGTCAACGAGGTCGTCAAGGGGCGGGTGCGGAACGTGGGCATCGCGCTTCAGAACGAGGCCGTCCAGCGGAACCGCGAGGCGGTGCTGATCCTGGAGATCACCCCCGGCACCAGCGAGTTCGGCACCGTCCTCGACATCGCCCGGTTCCTCACCTCGGCCCAGATGTCGCGCGTGCGGACCGTCGCCTGGGTCCCGCTGCCGCCGGACGGGAAGCCGATCGACGGGTACAACGCCCTCCTCGCGCTCGCCTGCCGCGAAATCGTGATGCACCCGGACGCGCAATTGGGGAACATCGGCCGCGGCCAGCCGCTCGATCCCGCGGAGCGGGGCTTCATTCTCGACCTGGCGGAGAAGCGGGTGAACCCCAAGGTCAGCCCGGCCCTCGTGCGGGGAATGCTCGACCCGGCCCAAAGCGTGCTCAAGGTGGAGGTCGCGCCGCCGGGGGCGGAGAAGTCCGAGCAGCGCGTGGTCACGCAGGAGGAGTTCCAGGACCTGCGGCAGACGCGGGCCGAGATCGGCAACGTGCAGACGATCAAGGAAGCGGGGACGAGCGGATTGTTCTCGGGTCAGCAGGCGCGGGGCTGGGACGTGCTCGCGACGCAGACGGCCGATTCGGCGTCCGACCTCGCCGATCGATACGGTCTGCCCGCCTCGGCACTGCGGGAGGAGGCAGTCGCGGGGGACGAGCGGAAGGTGCGGCTGATCCACATCGACGGCGAGATCAACCCGCTGCTGGAATCGTTCATCGAACGGCAGATCGACCGGGCGGTGAAAGAGGGGGCGAACGTGATCGTCTTCGAAATCGACTCGCCGGGGGGATTTCTGATCACCAGCAAGCAACTCGCCAATACGATCGCCGATCTCGAGGCGAAGGACGTCCGCACCGTGGCGTATATTCCGCGGGAGGCGAAAAGTGGCGCGGCGATGATCGCGCTGGCGTGCGATGAGATCTATCTGAACCCGCGAGCGACGTTCGGAGACGCCGCGCCGATCGAAGTTCGTCCGGGACAGGCTGCGGAGAACGTTCCTCACAAAGTGCTCAGCGACTTGCGCGAGACGCTCGAGTCGCTGGCCAAGCGCAAGAACCGCCCCCCGGCGCTGGCCGAGGCGATGGCGGACAAAGACCTCGTCGTCTACCAGGTCACGCACGCCAAGACCGGGCGGGTGTGGTACATGTCGGAACACGAGATCGAGAATTCCAATAACGAATGGACCAAGGGGCAGAGCGTGTGGGAGGCCCGCCCGGGCTTCGTGCTCACCGTGGATGGCGTCCGCGCCCATGAGTTGAAGCTCGCCGAGCCCCCCGTGGCGGACATCGACGAACTCAAGCAGCGGGTCGGCGTGCCGGCGGAGGTCGAGCTGCTCCCCGTCAAGCGGAATTGGATGGACGACCTCATCTTCTGGTTGAACACGTACCAGGCGATGTTCCTGCTCGTGTTCCTGGGGATCGTGTTCATCTACCTCGAATTGCACCTGACGACGGGGCTGCTGGGGATCCTGTCGGTGCTCTGCTTTTCGCTGTTCTTCTGGAGCCGGTTCATGGGGGGCACGGCGGGCCTCCTGGAACTGATCCTGTTCCTCATCGGCCTGGGCTGCCTGGCGATGGAGATCTTCGTGGTCCCCGGGTTCGGCGTGTTCGGCGTCTCGGGGGGGCTGCTGGTGGTCGCCTCGATCGTCATGGCCAGCCAGACGTTCGGCAACCTCGAGCCGGACGCCGATTTCTCGACCCTCTCGCGGACGATGGGGACGCTGGGGGCCTCGGTGCTGTCGGTGATCGTGGTGGCGGCGTTCGCCAGCCGGTTCCTGCCGCACATGCCGGTCTTCAGCCGAATGGTCCTCCAGCCTCCCGGGGGAGACGCCTACCACGCCGACGGCCCGCGGCTGCGTCCCGAGCTGACGGGGGAAGGTTCTCCGCGGAAGGCGCTGTTGGGGAAAGCGGGGACGGCGGTCTCGGCGTTGCGGCCCGCGGGCAAGGCGCAGATCGGCGAGAACTACGTCGACGTCGTGAGCGACGGGCCGTTCATTCCGCAGGGAACGCCGGTGGAAGTGGTCGCGGTGCGGGGCAACCTGGTGGTCGTCCGCGAGGCGTGATCGGCCATGACCCCGCCTCCTTCGCCTCTCGACCTGCTCGTGATCGCCCCGCACCCGGATGACGCCGAACTCGGCTGCGGCGGCGCGATCGTCCGCTCCGTCCGCGAGGGGCTGCGCGTCGGCGTGCTCGACCTCACGAGCGGCGAGCCGACGCCGCACGGCAGCGCCGAGCTGCGCCGGAAGGAGACCGCCGCCGCGACCGAGATCCTCGGCCTCGCCTGGCGCGGCAATCTCGGGTTGACGAACCGCGCGCTGCGGGCCGATCTCGAGTCCCGCCGATCGCTGGCGGAAGCGTTCCGGCTGACGCGGCCCGCGATCGTGATGTTTCCCTACTGGGACGATTCGCACCCGGACCACGTCGCCGCGAGCCGGCTGTGCGACGACGCCCGCTTCCACGCCAAGCTGACGAAGACCGACATGTCGGGAGAGCCGTTCTGGCCTCCCAAGGCGCTGTACTACTTCAGCGTACACCTGCGGATTCACCCGAAACCGGCGTTCGTGTTCGACATCAGCGACGCGATCGAGGAGAAGCTGGCGGCCATCCGCTGCTACGAGAGCCAGTTCGTCACCGGCCGCTCGCCGGAATTTCCCACGGTGCTCGACGACATCAAAGACCGCGCCCGCTACTGGGGCTGGTCGATCGGCAAACCCTACGGAGAACCGTTCGCCAGCCGCGAAGAGATCGGCCTGGAGACATTGCGGGCGCTGATCTGACGGTTGGAAGTCTCCGCGCAAAGGTGCAAGCACATCGCCAAGGACGATTATGAATCGACTCGTGCGCTGGTTCTGCTCCTTCCAACTGATCGCCGTATGTTGAGCAGATGGAACCCGATGATGTTGAGCGCCGCTAGTCCGCCAAGACAATACGAGTAGAGAATCGCGGTGGAGCGTGTCGGCTCCTGAATCCAGTGGCCAACGTTGTAGCGGAGATTCTCCGCCAATTGCGGCGAGTACGCTCGAAGATTTGCTTCGTCGAAAACGCCATTCCGGTCCAGTTCCGTAACCCGGCTTGGACCACCCATCGAAGCCAGCACCGCGGCATGAAACCAAGCAGCGATCGCCCCGACAAGCGCGGCATAATTGATCGCGAGATAGAATCTGCGCATATCGGTTGCCTCAATGCAGCAATTCGGGCGCTTCCCGGCAAAACGGTTGATCGATAAGAGTCCTCGCAATCATCGACAATCCGATGTATTTCGGCAATCGTGACTCGTTGGGCCAAGGACGCCAAGGTGAAGTGCCTCTCGCAATCAGCCTTCATCATCGAAGACCAAGCAGCAACCATGACCGTCCGCATCGAGCTGTTCGGCATCCCGCGCCGGCGCGCCGGCGTCGCGGCGTTCGACGTCGCGGCGGGCGATTTGGGGAGCGCCTTGCGCGAGGCGGGGGAGCGGTTTCCGGCGTTCGCCCGCGAGTGTCTCGACGGCGGCCGCTTGCGGCCCGGCTATCTCGCCGCCATCGACGGCCGCAACTTCGCGACCGACCCCGCCACCCCTCTCGCCGACGGCGACTCGGTGCAGATCCTCTCGGCCGACATGGGGGGCTGAGAGGTTTACTGAGGATTCTCGCAGCGCGCAATTCTTGAGGCCGGAGCGAGCGTCACCTGGTGGCCCATGCGCCGTTCCGGCGGGAACGGCGAGTCGTAGTACGGACTTAAGTCCGTACTACGACGCTCGCCGACCTGTGGCCGATCGGCTGCGGGTTCCCCGCGCTGGGATTCGGGAGGCCGCGAGTTGCCGCGTAGGTCCCGCCCGGCGGCGCGTCTACGTCCGGGCGAGTTCCTCGATCGACTCGCTCACCGCCGCGCACAGCCGGTCGATCAGCTCGCCCGGCATTGCGGGGGCCGGCATGAGCACGACCACGTCCCCCAGCGGGCGGATCGCGACGCCGCGGCGGCGGGCGGCGAGCGTCACCTGGTGGCCCATGCGCCGTTCCGGCGGGAACGGCGAATCGTCGCCGTGATCGCGGACGAGTTCGATCCCGACCATGGTCCCCTTCTGCCGGATCTCCCCCACGTGCGGATGGTCCGCGAGCGGGGCCAAGTTCTCCGCGAGCCGCGCGGCGTTCGCCCGCACGTTCGCCAGCACGTCGTGCTTCTCGAACAAGTCGAGCGAGGCGAGCGCCGCAGCGCAGCCGAGCGGGTTTCCGGTGAAGGTGTGGCCGTGATAGAAGGTGCGCCCCTCGTGCGGCTCGCCGAGGAAGGCGTCGTAGATTTCGTCGGTGGCGAGGGTCGCCGCGACGGGGAGATAGCCGCCGGTAAGTCCCTTCGCGAGGCACATCAAATCGGGGGCGACCTGCTCCTGCTCGCAGGCGAACAGCGTGCCGGTGCGGCCGAAGCCGACCGCGACCTCGTCGGCGATCAGCGGAATGCCGTGCGCCGCGGTCACTTCGCGAACTCTCTTCAAGTAGCCCGCGGGATGGACGAGCATCCCTGCCGCCCCCTGCACGAGCGGCTCGATGACGAACGCCGCGATCCGCTCGGCGTTCTCGACGACGACGCGCTCCATCTCGGCGACGCAATGGGCAAGGTATGATTCGCCGCTGAAACCCGCAGGACAGCGAAACGCCACCGGCGGCGGGACCTTGACCGTCTGGAACAGCAGCCGGCCGTAGACCTCGTGGAACAACGGCATCCCGCCGACGCTGACCGAGCCGAGCGTGTCGCCGTGGTACGCCTCTCCCAGGGAGACGAACAAGTCGCGCTCCCGTGGGGCAGACGTCTTCGTCTGCCCGGAAGGGCAGGCTGGAAAGCCTGCCCCACGTTGCGGCTTCTGGCGGTGGTACTGGTAGGCGATCTTGAGGGCGACTTCGACCGCGGTCGAGCCGCTGTCGGAGTAGAAGACCTTGTTCAATCCGGGGGGCGCGAGATCGACGAGCCGCTTCGCCAACTCGATCGCCGGGACGTTGGACATCCCGAGCAGCGTGGAGTGCGCGACGCGGTCGAGCTGCGCGCGGATCGCCACGTCGATCTCCGGCACGCGATGCCCGTGGACGTTGCACCACAGCGACGAGACGCCGTCGAGATAGCGGTTGCCCTCCACGTCGATGAGGTAGAACCCCTCGGCCTCGGCAATGATCGGCGCGTGCTCGGCACGGAACGCCCGCATCGGCGCGAAGGGATGCCAGACGTGGTCGTGGTCCCACTGGCGGAGGGCGGCTGCGTCCGTCATGTCTTGCGTGATTTCTCGCGAATCGCTTCGAGTTGCGGAGAAGCGATCGATTCGCCGATCAGTTCCTCGAGCGATCGAATCCGTTCGATGACCGAATCCCAGTCCAAAACTCGCTCTTGGCGCACAGCGATTCCCTCGACGTCGAACCAGTCGATCGGCCGACCCGCGAAGGCCTTGAGGACCATGAGGTCTTCGGCGGAGACCGTCGTCAACAATACCCCGGCGCGGAATTCGAATGGCGTAGACCGCTCCAGCATTTCCAGTTCGAACGGGAAACCCGCCAGGCCCACGTCCACTTCCACCCCGTTCGACGCTCGGATGAGCAGCACGCGATTCGTTGTCGCGAATGAATGAGGGTCGTCGATTCGCGCATCGAATTCATTCAGAAGCTCCGCGACGAGCGATCCTTCGTCGCCGAATTCCACGAAGAGGCTGAAATCAATGTCCTGCGTGGCCCGCGGGCGTCCCCAGCGAATGACCGCCAAGCCGCCGATGAGGGCGAATTTCCATCCGTGGCGGCGAAAGCACGACTCGACCTCTTGCGCCGCCTCGTAGAGTTTGATCACTCGAACAACTCCCGCAGGCGTCGTTGCAACTCGACGAGTCCACTGCCGTCGCGCGGCTGCGCATGTTCCATGCCGATTTCCAGCAACGACTCGATCTCTTCGCGGTTCGCGGCGAAGTCGTAGTCCCGCAGCTCCTCGCGCTTGATCTCCTCCAGAATCGGCCCCACCCGTTTCCAGCGGGCGAACCATTCCCTGAATCCGGCGATTTCGGATGTCGGCCGCATCGGTTGCGCCTATCTTGCAGTTTCAGGAGAGAGATTCATCGGTCCGGCGTGGTCCTTGCGATGCGCGCGGCAAGGGCGACCATGAAACAGGGTCGGAAAATGAAGCGGTCCATGAGGCGGGCGACGAGCCAGACGGCCAACACGCCAAGAGAGAACTTCCAGAACGACGCCACTCGCCCGGATGCTTCCCTCGTCAGCCAGTCGCCGCCCACTATGCCAATGACTCCGCACACCGCGAAGGAAACTCGCCGATAGATGGTCGCCGCTCGTCCCATGCGGAAGACGACAACCAAATCCAACTGAGACGTTTCGCGCCCGGCAGCGGTATCAGCCGTTATTCGGTCCAGCGCGGATACGGCCCATCGCCAATCGCGAGTGGTTGGCTCGTTCATGTCGATTTTCCCCGGTGGTTTCCGTTCTTCGTTTTCGAAAGGTGCGCTCGGCAACGGCATTCCGACTCACGAAATCGAGCAGCCGTGCCGGTTCTCATGTGACTTATTCGGGATTCTGGTTCCGCACCGCCGCGAGACACTGCCGAAAGAGCGTGTGAACCCAAACTTGCGCCTCTCGCAGGTGTCTGGCGGATGCCGCCCGTGCCTCGAAAACTTCTGAGGTGGCCGCTCGGCCCGGCTTGGTCTCCGCTGCGAATTTCCCCGATCCGCGTTGGCCCCGCCTATGGCAGCAGATCCTTCACCGTGTCGCGCTCCTGCTTGAGTTCGGCCACGGTCGCGGCGATCTTCTGCCGCGAAAACTCGTGATGCTCGAGTCCCGGCACGATCTTCCACGAGAGGCCGTCGCTGGTGAGCGGGAAGCTCGAAATCAGCCCTTCGTCGACGCCGTAGCTGCCGTCGCTGCACACGGCCGCGCTGAACGTCTCTCCCTTCGGCGTCGCGTGGGCGATGCAGTGCAGGCTCTCGAGCGCGGCGTTCGCGGCCGAGGCGGCGCTCGAGGCGCCGCGGGCCTTGATCACCGCCGCGCCGCGCTGCTGGACTCCCTCGATGAAAGGCCCTTGCAGCCACTTCTCGTCCTCGATCACTTCGGCAGCGGGCTTGCCGTCGATCGTGGCGTGATAAAAGTCGGGATACTGCGTGTTGGAATGGTTCCCCCAGATGTCCATGTTCTTCACGCTCGACACGGGGCGGCCCGCCTTCTGCGCGAGCTGGCCGATCGCGCGGTTCTGGTCGAGGCGGGTCATCGCGTGCCAGCGGTCGCGGGGGACTTCCGGGGCGTGCGACATCGCGATCAGACAGTTCGTGTTGCAGGGGTTGCCGACGACGAGCACCCGCACGTCGTTCGCGGCCGCCGCCTGGATCGCCCGGCCGGTGCTGGTGAAGATCGGCCCGTTGACGCGGATCAGGTCGGCCCGCTCCATCCCCTGCTTGCGGGGGATGCTGCCGACGCAGAGCACGAAATTGCAATCGCGGAAGCCGTCCTCGAGATGGTCGCTGTCCGCCTTGACGACGCCGGCGAGCGTGCGGAACGCGCAGTCTTCGAGCTCCATGTGGACGCCGTCGAGCGCGCCCATCGCCTGCGGCAACTCGATCAGGTGCAGGACCACGGGACGGTCGGGGCCGAACACCTGGCCCGAGGCGAGGCGGAAAATCAGGGCGTAGCCGATCTGCCCGGCGGCACCGGTGACGGCCACGCGAATCGGAGCGGTCATGGGAGGCGATCCTTCAGGGCTCGTGCGGAACGCGGCGGAAGGTGGAACGGACGGACGAATTCCGCCTTCGCTCCTTGTACCGGCTGCCCGGCGGCTCGGCAACCATCGGGGAAAGGGCGGCCCAGCGCATTCGGCAGGGCGGGAAGGGGTGGTATCGAATTCTCGATTCTTCGCTTTGGAAGATCGGCGGGGGGGGTATCGAGTCGGCGTTTCTTCGCTGTGCGCCATCCAAGGGGGTATCAAAACACGATTTCTTCGCTTTGCGCTCGTTGGGAGCGGGGAGGGGGGTATCAAAACGCATTTTCTTCGCTTCAGGGACGAGCCAAGATACGCAGTTCGATAAAACTGCGCAGAATAGGTCGTCGGGGCAATTCTCTCGCGGCGTATCCCCGGAGACGCCAGATACGACTCCCTCTACCCTTATGGGGGCACGTTGCGCGGAAAAATCCTCCGCCGAAGGAGGACGGATCGGCGATCCGTCCTATGGTTCCGCCGTGTCGATCCAGCCCAGCACGTCGCCCGTGGCGACGATCGTGTGCTCGATCCTTTCCACGCGGGTCAACGTGCCGCTGACCGGCGCCGACACGTCGAACGTGATCCCCGAAACGAGCAGCTCGACCACGCGGTCCGCCTCCAGCACCGGCTGGCCGGGGTCGACCAGCCACAGGCTCACGCGGACCGGCTCGTCGCCCGCGCCGAGATCGGGGAGCGTGATGGGAACGGCGGCCATCAGTCGCGGCCCAGCACGGACGCCATTTCGCCGGCGTGATAGCTCGAGCGGACGAACGGGCCGCTCGCCACGAGCCGAAACCCGAGCCGGCGGACGAGATCGCCGACCCGGTCGAACTCCTCCGGCGGGACGTAGCGCTCGACGGGGAGATGGGCGGGCGTGGGCTGCAGGTACTGGCCGATCGTGATCATCTCGCAGCCAACGGCCCGCAGGTCGGCGCACACGTCGAGGATTTCGTCGGCCGTCTCTCCCAGGCCGAGCATCAAGCCGCTCTTGGTCGGCATCTCCGGCGCTTCGTCCTTCACCTGCTGGAGCAGATCGAGCGTGCGCTGATAGCTCGCGTTGCGGCGGACGCGGTGGTAGAGCCGGGGGACCGTCTCGGTGTTGTGGTTGAACACGTCCGGCCGGGCGGCGACGACGCGCGAGATCGCGGCCCGGTTGCCGAGGAAATCGGGCGTGAGGACTTCGACGGCGGCCCCGGTCCGCGCGCGGACGGCGAGCACGCAGTGGTGGAAGTGATCGGCCCCACCGTCCGGCAGATCGTCCCGCGTGACCGAAGTGATGACCACGTGCTTGAGTCCCAACCGCTCGGCCGCCTCGGCGACGCGTTCCGGCTCGTCCAGTTGCAGCGCCTCGGTCTTCCCCTTGGGGACCGAGCAGAACCCGCACGGCCGGGTGCAGACGTTGCCCAGGACCATGAACGTCGCGGTGCGATGCGACCAGCACTCGGTGCGATTGGGGCACTTGGCGCTTTCGCAGACGGTCTCGAGCTTGAGGTCCGAGATCACGGCGTCGGTGAACGCCATGTCGGCCTGCGGGAGCGGCCGCTTGAGCCACTTCGGCAGCCGCCGGCGGGGCGGCGGGGTCGATGGTTGAAGGTCGATGGTTGAAGGTTGCATGGCTTTGTCACTTTTCGGACGGACGCCTGGGTTCCCGCCCCCGCCGTCGCTGGGGGCAGGCACTTCGCGGGAATGACGGGAACCAATCATCGCGGGCGGGGACCGCCCAATCGTTTCGACTCTCAACCTTCAACCCTCAACCTTCAACCCTCAACCTTCGACCCTCAACCCTCCGCGTCCGCACGAGCAGCGGGTGGCCGGTGTAAACGTGGTGCTCGGCGTATTCCAGCCGCGATGCCAGGTTGCGGACGAGACTTTCGCGGATGGCGTGCATCGACACCGGTCGCTGCCGCTGCGCCTCGAGCGACGAGAGTTGCACGTCGGGACGGGGCGGATCGGCGAGCCGTTGCGTGCGCATGTCCGGCCGGACGTTCACGAACAGTCCGTGATACGCCACCCAGCCTTTCACTGCGACGGCGAGCTGGGCGACCTGTCCGGTGCGGCAGAAGACGCCCGGCTCGCCGCGGCGCTCGGCGGGGAGCCGCAGTTCGCGGCAGACGTCGAGCACGCTTTCTTCGAGCCGGCGGCGGTACTCGGCCAGCCCGAGGCCGAGCCGCGCGAGCGGCAACACCGGATAGACGGCGAGCTGCCCCGGGGCGTGGACGATGCAGCCTCCCCCGCGGTTGAGCCAGCGGATCTCCATCTGCCGGGCGACGAGTTCCGCCGGCTCGGCGCGAAGGTGCGCGCGGCTCCCCTCGCGGCCGATCGAGATCAGCGGGGGATGCTCGCAGACGAGCAGCCGGCCCTGCGTGTCGTCGCGGCCGGCGACGTCGAACACCATCCACTCCTGGAGGAACAGGGCCGCGTCGAAGTCGACCCGGCCGAGCAGATGGACCTCGAGCGAGGCCGAGCCTCGGCCGGCGGGCGACCAGAATGTCGAACCATTCGACGGCATGTCCTGCGACCTCGATGGGGCATCGGCATGGCGGGCACCGCTTCGAGCCACATGGGGGTTCCGACAGCACGATTCTAGCAGGGGGCGGGAAGCCGGACAACGAGCGAATCGTCCGCGGGGATCACGGGTATGGCGATTCTTCCTGGCGGCATCGACAGTGGATGGCACGGCCGCAGGTGGGACCGCGAAGCGACGCCGCCCTCCGGCCGGCGATTTCCGAAAAGCGATCCCCTCCCAAGGGGCGATGTCCTCGCTTTGCGGGGACGGCAAGTACGTCCCGCCGGCTCGGCGGGACGTGGGCGCGGAAGACGCATTCCACACCATCCGACGAGCCGACTCCTCACCGCGTGCAAAGGCGCGAAGCGGGTTCGTCACGGCGATGTTGCGCAATAGGCGGCGCGATTTCCCGCTCACGAGGTTCCGTCGGGCCGACGGAACCTACTTGTCGCTTGCCAGTGAAAATTGCCACACCCGGCTCATGCGATCCACTCCGGGACCACCTTCCCCGCCACGTCGGTGAGGCGGAAGTCGCGGCCCTGGAAGCGGTAGGTGAGCTTTTCGTGATCGAGGCCGAACAGGTGCAGCAGCGTGGCGTGCAGGTCGTTGACGTGGACGGGGTCCTGGATCGGCGCCCAGCCCAGCTCGTCGGTCTCGCCGTGGACCTGCCCCCCTTTGACCCCGCCCCCGGCGAGGAACATGCTGAAGGCGTAGGGGTGATGGTCGCGCCCCGTGTTCGCTTCCCGGCCGGAGCGGTTCTCTCCCAGCGGCGTGCGGCCGAACTCGCTTCCCCACACGACGAGCGTCTCGTCGAGCAGGCCCCGCTCCTTCAGGTCGCGGATGAGGGCCGCGATCGGCTGGTCGGCCATTTCGGCGTTCGCGGGGAGCTCCTGGTCGAGGTTCTCGTGATGGTCCCACGAGGCGTGGACGATGTTCACGAACCGCACCCCACGCTCGACCATCCGCCGCGCGAGCAGACAGTTGCGGGAGAAATCGGCGAAGGCGGCCGCCCCGCCGCCGTGCCCCAGCGAGCGCCCCTTGCGTTCGACGCCGTACATGTCGAGCGTCCGCTGCGATTCGCCCGCGAGGTCGATCAGCTCCGGCGCGGCGGACTGCATGCGGAAGGCGAGCTCGTAATTCGCGATGCGGCCGGCGATCTCGGGGTCGCCGATCTCGGCGTGCCGGCGGGCGTTCATGTCGCGGAGCACGTCGAGCCCACGGCGCTGCAATTCGTCCGGCAGGCCGGGGGGATTGCTCACGTCGAGCACGGCGTCCCCCTGGTTGCGGAAGCGGACGCCGGAATACACCGACGGGAGGAAGCCGCTCTGCCAGATGGTCGACCCCGCGCTGTTGCCCCGCCCGGCGGTGAGCACGACGTAACCCGGCAGGTTCTGCGATTCGCTCCCCAGCCCGTAGGCGATCCACGAGCCCATGCAGGGGAGGCCGAACGCCGCCCGGCCGCACTGCATCATCAACTGCCCGGGGTGGTGGTTGAACTGGTCGGTGTGCAGGCTGCGGACGAGGAGGATGTCGTCGGCGACGCTCCCGATGTGCGGCAGGAGCGTGGACAGTTCCATGCCGCACTCGCCGCGGGGGACGAACTTCTGGTTCGACCCGCGGAGGGTCGCCTTGTCTTTCGAGATGAAGGCGAAGCGGACGTTCTGGAGCATCGAGTCGGGCATCTTCTGCCCGTGCAGCTCGGCGAGCTTCGGCTTGGGATCGAACAGGTCGAGCTGGCTCGGCGCGCCTTCCATGAAGATGAAGATGCAGCTTTTCGCCTTGGGTGCGAAATGCGGCCGCCGCGGGGCCATGGGATGGGCCGAATCGCGAATCGTCCCGGCCTCGGGACCGGAACCGGCGGCGAGCAGCCCGTCCTGCGCGAGCAGCGAAGCGAGGGCGACGCCGCCGATTCCGCTGGCGGAAGTGGCCAGGAAGTTCCGCCGGGTGCGGAGTTCGTATTGCTGCATGGGAGTCATGGCGATGTCCTTGAGCCGAGGGGTTGATCCCCTCGGTGGTCTTGCGGCGTCCGAACCAGAAACGGAACTCGTCGGCTGTGATATCAGGTTTGGTCGGAGTGAGTCAGCGTCATATCGAGGATGACCAGCAGCCGGTCGAGCACGTCGCTCCCGAGCGTGCCCTCCCCTGTGAGGAAGTCGTCCAGAACCAGAAGCGACACGCCGCAGCGACAGGCGATGTCCGTGATGGCGAGATCGCTCCGATGGATCGCGCGCCTGAGATCGCCGCTGAACGTCGCCTCTTTGGCCGCGTCCGTGCGAAGTCGATCGCGTCGGGCGAGGTCCGGCAATTCTCCGGCGACGGCGTTCCGCGCCCCTTCGAGCCGAGCTTGCTCGTCCTTCGTCAACTCTCGGTAGACTCGTCTGGCTTCGCGAGGCATCGAAATGGACTATTCCGGTTCGGAGACTTCTGCGAAATGCCGTGTTCGTCAAGATGGCCGATGATGTCGTCGGTCCAGATGAAGTCGAAATAGGGCATCGCGCCGTGTGCATGTCCCTTGTCGACAGGAGTTGAGCGAATCTCGAAACCACCGAGGGGATAAACCCCTCGGCTCCACTCTCTATTCCCGCGTAATGACTTCATCCAGATTCAATACGATCCGCGACGTGGCGGTCCACGCGGCGGATTCTTCCACCCCGACGTCGTCGAGGCGATATTCGTCCCCCGCGAGCTTCTTCGCGTCGTCGGCGTGCTCCTGGTAATAGCCGCGGTTGATCTCCAGCAGGTCGTTCAGCCGCTGCGCTTCGTATTCGTCCGGCGGGCGGGTGGCGCACAGCCGGAACGCGAGCGCCAGCCGCTCGGCGTCCGTCGTCGAACCCTCCGCCGTCAGCACGCGGCGGGCGAGCGCCTGCGCCGCTTCGATGAACGTCTCGTTGTTGAGCGTGGAGAGCGCTTGCAGCGGCGTGTTCGAGCGGTCGCGCTTCACGTTGGTCGTGTTCGCGTCCGGGCAGTCGAACGTCATCAGCGCGGGGTGCGGCGCGGTCCGCTTGAAGAACGTGTACATCCCCCGGCGATAGCGGTCCTCCCCCTCGCTCGTCGTCCACTTGAAATTGTTGGCGTAGCTCAGCGCCGCGACGTCGGCCGGCATCGGCGGGAACACGCTCGGTCCTCCGACCTTCGGCGACAACAGTCCCGACGCGGCCAGATACAGGTCGCGGACGATCTCCGCCTCCACGCGGAACCGGTTCTGCCGGTGGAGCAGGCGGTTGAGCGGGTCGCGCTCCGCCAGTTCCGGCCGGTGCCGCGACGACTGCCGGTACGTCGCCGAGGTGACGATCGTGCGGATGAGCTGCTTGCGGCCCCAGCCGAGGCGGCGGAACTCGGCGGCGAGCCAGTCGAGCAACTCGGGGTGCGTGGGCCGCTCGCCGCGGACGCCGAAGTCGTTGAGCGTGGGGACCAGCCCCTCGCCGAACAGGTTCGCCCAGACGTGGTTGACCGCGACCCGCGGAGTGAGCGGATTGTCCGCGGCGACGATCCAGCGGGCGAGATCGAGCCGGTCCGGCATCTTGTCCGGCGCGCGCGGCTGGAACTCGTGCAACACTTGCAGCACGTCCGGGGGGACTTCCTCCGCCGGCTGCAGGAAATCGCCCCGGCGAAGCACGTGGCTCTTCCGCGGGCTTGGCCGCTGCGCGAGCACCGCGACCTTGTGGTAGCCCTCGGCGGGGGGCTGCTTCTTGTGCCGATCGAGTGCGGCGCGGGCTTGCTGGTAGTCTTGGTCGTCGCGGGCGAGGTGATCGACGAGCGAGTTCCGCTGCGCATCGGTCCGCGAGCGGAGTTCGACCGCGAAGATTTTCGCGATCTCGGCGGGAACGACCTTGTCTTTCTCGGCCTCGGCGGCCTCCGCCAGTTCCGCGCGGACCCGCTCCTCCCACTCGGGGACCCGCTCCGCCCATTCGGCACGGAGCGAAGCGAGCCGGGCTTCCAACTCCTTCAGTTCGGATTGCCAGAGGGGATGCTCGCGGTCGTAGCGGGCGGCGGCCTCTTCCGAGATCGCGATCGGGAGCGTCGTCTCGTCGCCGTTGTTGAAGAACGCGAGGAACCGGTAATACTCCGTGTGGGTGATCGCGTCGTACTTGTGGCTGTGACACTGGGCGCAGCCGATCGTCAGCCCCAGCCAGACCGTGCCGGTGGTCGCGACCCGGTCGAACAGCGCCTCGTGGCGGAACTGCTCCTGATCGACCCCTCCTTCGCTGTTGGTCAGCGTCTGCCGATGGAAGGCGGTGGCGAGCTGCTCCATCGGCCCGGCGTCCGGCAGCAGGTCGCCGGCAAGCTGCTCGACGGTGAAGCGGTCGAACGGCAGGTCGCGGTTGATGGCGTCGATGACCCAGTCGCGATAGCGCCAGGCGGTCGGGCGGGCGTTGTCCTTTTCATATCCGTCGGAATCGGCGTAGCGGGCCTTGTCGAGCCAGTGCCGCCCCCACCGTTCGCCGAAGTGCTGCGACGCCAGCAGCCGGTCGACGAGCTGCTCGTAGGCGTCGGGGGATTCGTCGTTCACGAACGCATCGACCTCGGCGGGCGTGGGGGGCAGGCCGATCAGGTCGTAGGAGAGCCGCTTGATGAGCGTGTAGCGGTCCGCCGCGGGGGACGGCGCGATCTCCGCCGCTTCCAGCTTCGCCAGCACGAAGCGGTCGATGTCGTTCCGCGGCCAATCGGCCCGCTTCACCGCGGGCGGCTCGGGGCGGCGGACCGGCTGATAGGCCCAGTGGTCGCTCTGGATTCGCAGCGAGCCGGCGACGGCGTCGGGCCATTCCGCCCCGGCGTCGATCCAGCGGCGGACGATGGCGATCTGCTCCGGCGTGAGCGGGTCGCCTTCGTCCACGGGAGGCATGCGGGTGAATTCGTCGTCGGACGCGACGCGGCTGAGCAGTTCGCTTTCGCCGCTCTTGCCGGGAACGATCGCCGGACCCGAGTCGCCCCCCTTCCACGCCGACTCGCGGTGATCGAGCCGCAAGCCCGACTCGTGCTTCGCCGCCCCGTGGCATTGGACGCACTTCGCCTGGAAGAGCGGCAGCACGTCGTTGGCGAAATCGACGCCGGCCGGCTCGGCGCCCTGCGCGGCCGATGCGACGAGCAGGGCCGCACCACCGGCGGCGAGCAGGCACAGCCGCACAATCGCGGCGAATCGCGGGAACGAGGCAGGCACGCGGTCGTCTCCGGCAACAGGCGGGAGGAGTCGGACTCCGAGGAGGGCCGGGAGGGATCGGAATCATTTTATCCGAAACGTCCCGACCATGCACCCGCGACGGGCAATCCATCCGCTCGATCCGGACCACGGGCTAGCGGCTGAAGCCGTACTCGGGATGGGCGCGATCGAACTCGTCGTCCGCGAACCGCGGCGCGAGGTCGAGATCGGAGTAGGTGTAGTGCTCGATCAGCGTCGCCTCGTCGAGCGCCTGGTCGCCCTCGAACCCCTCACCGTCGGTGGGCCAGGTGTAGTTCGCGATCCAGAGGGGCAGCGACAGTTCGTCGTCGATGATCTGCACCGACTTGCGATAGACGCGGGCCGCGTCCGAATCGCCGGGAGACGCGTATTCGAGGCGGAAATAGGTACACGCGCGCCCGCGGAACCGTTGGTTCGTGACCATCAGGCAGCGGGGGCCCGCGCCCCCCGCGACGTCGGCATACCGGTCGCGGACCAACAGGCGGCACAGTGCCAGCATGCCGAACTGGGTGGCCGGATACCGTGAGCCTTCCATCGCCTTCGAACCGTGCGGATCGACGCTCAGGGCCGGGAGCATCCGCCCCTTCCATCCGTCGAGACGGACGAGGAGCCGGCCGTCGTTCCGTCCCTCGACGTACAGCAGCTCGCGGCCGACGTTTCCCTCAACCCATTTCAGATAGACGGCGTAAGGGGCATGGCGAACGGAGACGCGCATCGTTTCCGGATCGAGAAGTCGGCCGCCGACCCGCTCCTGGCGGCGAAACGTCGCCCGATAGCCGTCGATCGACTCCAGGCGGCGAACCCCCTGTTCGAGGAGCCGCAGGTTCTCATCGAGCGCCGCGGCCCCCTGCACGGCCGAGGCGGGTGCGAACTCCTCGGGAACGGAGCGGACCGCCGAAACGTTCGAGAGGTCGGCGGGCGAGACGAATTCGACGTGCGGCGGGGGCGGCCCCTGCTCGACACCCCGATCGCTCGACGAAAGAAAGGTGTTGTCCGGCCGAGTGCCGTATGCGACGGCCCCCAGCGTCAGGATGGCGGCGCTCGCCGCCCACATTCGATGGGACGTCGCGGGAACGGCCGGCTTGGAGATCCGGTGAGACATCGCTCCACTCCTCGCTGGTGTCGAATCATCGTGGTGTCGGAGTCAGGGCGCGTTCTGAACCGTGCAGGTGAGCGGGGGCGACAACTGCGGGACGAGCGGCCCCGCCGCCGGCCAAGGCGCCGTGGGAGCGCCGCCGACCCCTTGCTCCCCGCTCCGCAGCTTGCGGCGAAGCACCTTGCCCAGGAAGTTCCGAGGCAAGTCCCCTTTCACGACCTCGACCACCCGCGGCTGCTTGTGTTTCGCCAGCCGTTGCTCGCAGAACTGGTCGAAGGCGCGGCGGTCGAAGTCCCGGCCGGCGGTCATCGCGACCATGGCCGCCACCTTTTCGCCTCGTTCGGGGCACAGCAGGCCGACCACGGCCACATCGGCGACCCCCGGAAACTCGCGGAGCACCTGTTCGACGTCGCTGGGGTAGACATTGAACCCGGAGGTGATGATCAGGTCCTTCTTGCGATCGACGATGCGGAAGAAGCCGTCTTCGTCCATCGTCCCGAGGTCCCCCGTGTACAGCCACCCGCCGCGGATGGTGCGGCGGGTGGCTTCCTCGTCGTTCCAGTAGCCGAGCATCACCTGCGGCCCCCGCACGGCGAGCTCCCCGACTTCGCCGGGCGGGAGCGTCTCGGTGCCGGTGGCGGCATCGACGATGCGGGCGTCGGTGTCGGGCAGCGGCAGGCCGATGGTCCCCGGGCGATCGGTGCGATCGAGCGGGTTGGTGTGAGTCACGGGGCTGGCCTCGGACAGGCCGTAGCCTTCGACGACCGTCGCCCCCGAATGCCGGGCGAACTCCTCGGCGACCGCCGGCGGCAATGGAGCGCCCCCCGAGATCACGCACTTCAGGTTGCGGAACTCGATCGGCCGCTGGCGGAGCAATTCGTTCAGCGCGACGAGCATCGCCGGGACCGCCGGAAAGATCGACGGCTGGTGCTCTTCGATCAAGTCCAACACGATGCGGGGAACGAAGCGGTGGTGGATCACGGTCGTCGCGGCGAGCGCCGTCGCCGTCATCAGGCTGGTCGTGAGGCCGTAGCTGTGGAAGAACGGCAGCACCGCCAGGAGCGACTCGCGCGCCGGCCGCCCCCCCGACCAGTGGTAGAGCTGCCAGGCGTTGGCCCCCAGATTGCGGTGGCTGAGCACGACCGCCTTGGGATGCCCGGTCGTTCCGCCGGTCGGCAGGATGTAGGCCGGCGCGTCGAGCGACTCGGGGTGCAGCGGCTCGAACCGCGGGTCCGCCGCGGCGACTTCCTGTGCGTAATCGAGCAGCCGCGGCTCGTCGGCGCTCCGCCACAGGCCGAGTTTCCGCAGCCGGGCGAAGGCGTACCCCAGCTTCTGCCAGAGGGGCAGCCGGTCCGAGATCGTCGTCAACAGCACGCGCTCCGGACGGTTTGCGCCGCGGAGGAACAGCGGCGCCAGTAGATCCAGCCCGATCAGCGTGCGGCACCCGGTCGCGCCGATCATCGCCGACGCCTCTTCGGGGGCCATCAACGGGCTCAATGCCACCGGGACGCCCCCGGCCATCCAGATGCCGTTCAGGGCGGTGAAATATTCCGGGACGTTGGGGAGCATGAGCGCCACGCGGTCTCCCGGAACGACGCCCGACCGCACGAGGGCCGATGCCGTCCGCCGCGCCCCGTCCGCCAGGTCCGCGAACGTCCTTCGTTCCTGGTAATAGATGCAACCGGTGCGATCGCCATGCGCCGCGGCGGTCCGTTCGAGGAACCCCCACGCCGGGATCCGAGGATAGTCGAGTCGCGCGGGGATGCAGGCGGGATAGTGCTTCGCCCACGGCGCAACGCGGCAGTCCGCAGCGTCGAAGTGGATGTCCGGATTCGCGACCAATCCCATTTTCCGTATCTCCGGGCGCAAGGGTCGTCCGGGAGCCGAACGCGGCGACAACGACCCCGTTCTGTCCCCAGAAGGCAATCGAGAACGAGCAAACTGGATGCCGGAACCGTCGGCAGCAGGCCGGACGGGAAAGAATTGTTCAGGAGGAATTCTAGGCCGGAAGCGACCGCGGTCAATTGTGGGTCGGGAATTCCCTTTGCGGATTGAAGTTGCGAAACGACTCTTGTCGATAACCGGGATAAGTGGTATTGAGCCGGATGCTCTGGTTGCGTTGCGACCACTTCCTGGACCAGAGCAACTCACCTCCGATCTCGCACGTCCGTGCGAGGCTGCCGCGTCCGCACATCGCCACGTCTTCCCGGCGGACGTCGGTTGCCGATGAAAACCAGGGATGGTTCTGATGACGGCCCCCCCGCCGCACGTCGTCGGTCCGCGCGACTTCAGTGCGTCCATCTATCCGCTCGAGCCGGACTGGGACCGGCCGCACTTTCCCTGGCACGACAGCTACCCTCCCGGCGTCCCGCCGGGCCTCAGCTATGCGCCGCTCCGCGCCGAGCGGCTGCTGTTGGGCGCCTGCGGGCACTACCCGCGGCGGACGGCCGTCCGCTATTGGGGCACCGCCTGGTCCTACGAGGAGCTCGTCGAGCGGGTGCGGCGGGCCGCCGCGAACTTTCGCCGCCTGGGCGTCGACGCGGGGGACCGCGTGCTGATGGTGCTCCCCAATTCGCCCGAGTTCGTCGTCGCCTGGTTCGCACTGCACTGGCTGGGGGCCGAGATCGTGCCCGCCAACCCGCTGCTCTGTTCCAGCGATCTGGCGGAGCTGGTGCGGATCACCGGCGCGGAGGTGGTGCTGGGACTCGACGTGCGGATCAATCCCGTGGCGCGGCTCACGCAGCGCGTGCCCGTGCGGCTGGTGCTCGTCGCGAGCCTCGCCGCGCACCTGCCGTGGTATCTGGCCGTCCCGTACCTGTTGCGGCGGCGGTTCCGTCGCCGCCCGCATTTCGCGGCGACGACGCTGGTCCAATCTTGCACCGTGCTCGACGAGCGCGCCGCGCGCCCCCTGAGCGAGCCGGTGTTGACCGACGCGGCGCGGCCCGCCATCCTGCAGCCCACCGGCGGCACGACCGGCACCCCCAAGGTCGCCGTGCTGACGCACGCGAACCTGCACGCCAATGTGGCGCAGCTCCACGTGTGGAGCGGCTGCCAGCCCGGGACGGAAACGGTCCTCTCGGTGCTGCCCTTCTTCCACGTGTTCGGCGCCACGGTGGCGATGCTCTCGCCGATCGCCGGCGGGGCGACCCTCGTCCTGCAGGCGCAGTTTCAGCCGCGGCGGATCCTCGCCACCATGCAGCAGTGCCGTCCCAACCTGGCGCCGATGGTCCCCTTCATGTTCGCGGCGCTGAACCAGGCGATGCACCGCCGGCGGCGGAACATCGACGGGCTCGACTTCTGCTTCTCCGGCGCCTCGCCCCTCGCCGCCGAAGTGCGCGACGAATTCCAGGACCGCACCGGCGCCACGATCTTCGAAGGCTACGGCTTGTCCGAGGCGTCCCCCGTCACGCACGCCAACCCGCCGGACGGGACGGCCCGCCCCGGCAGCGTGGGGCTGCCCCTCCCGGGGACCGAAGCCCGCGTCGTCGACGTCGAGAACGGACTCCTCCCGGTCCCCCCCGGGCAGGTCGGCGAGCTGATCGTCCGCGGCCCGCAGATCATGCGCGAGTACCTCGACGCGCCGGAGGAAACCGCGCACGTCCTCCGCGACGGCTGGCTGCACACCGGCGACCTCGTGACCGTCGACCGCGCCGGCTTCTTCACCATCGTCGATCGCAAGAAGGACATGATCATCTCCGCCGGTCTCAACATCTTCCCGGCCGAGATCGAAGAGGTGCTCGCCGCGCACCCCGCCGTCCAGGAGTGCGCCGTGGTCGGCGTGCCGGACAAGCAGTACGGCGAGCGGGTCGCGGCTTACGTCGTGCCGGCGCCGGGGAAACGGATCGATGTCGAGGCCCTCAAGGCGCATTGCCGAACTGGTCTTGCCTCCTACAAGATCCCCCGAATAATAGAGATACGCACGGAGCTTCCCAAGAACTTCCTGGGGAAGGTGCGCCGGGTCGAACTGCGGAAGAAGGCGGCCTAGCCGGAACGGCATTCTCCCAACTTGCGGCGATAAGCAGGGTGGGCTGTGCCCACCCTGCGTGAGGACCGGGCGTCCATCGAGGATTGGTGGGCACAGCCCATCCTACCAGGCGGTGGCGGAGCGACCGCATCCGTGCGGTCGTTCATCGCGGATGGATGCACTCTCGCACGGAGGATGAATCATGCCGGAAGCGGTCATCGTCGGCGGCGTGCGCACTCCGTTCGCGCGGGCCGCGGCCGAGTTCAACGACATTCCAGCGCAGGATCTCGGCCGCCTCGCCGTCCGCGAACTGCTCGACCGCTTCGACCTCGACCCGGCGGAAGTCGACGAGTTGATCGCCGGCAACGTCGCCTCGCCGATCGATGCCGCCAACGTCTCCCGCGTGATCGCCCTCCGGGCCGGCATCCCCCGGGAGCGCGTCGCCCACACCGTCAACCGCAACTGCGCCAGCGGCATGGAGGCCGTCACCGAAGCGGTCGAACGGGTCGAGTCCGGCGCCGCGAGCTGCATCGTCGCGCTCGGCGTCGATTCGATGAGCAACATCCCGGTCTACCTCGGCAAGGGCTTCACCAACAAGCTGCTCCCCTTGTCGCGGGCGAAGTCGCTGCTCGACCGGCTCAAAGTGTTCGCCACGTTCCGGCCGAGCGACTTGAAGCCGATCATCGGCGTCAAGGTCGGCCTCACCGATCCCGTCTCCGGGATGATGATGGGAGACACGGCGGAGAGGCTCGCCCGCGAGTTCGACATCTCCCGCGCGCGGCAGGACGAGTTCGCTTTGAAGAGCCACCGAAAGGCGGTCGCCGCCTGGGAAAGCGGCCGCCTCGCCGGCGAGACGATGACGGTTTACACGGGGACCGAGGCGCGGCCCGTCGCGCAGGACACCGGCCCGCGGGCCGATCAAAGCCTCGACAAGCTCGCGAAGCTCCGCCCCTATTTCGATCCGCGGTGGGGGACGGTCACGGTCGGCAACGCCTGCGGCGTCACCGACGGCGCCGCCGCACTCCTCGTGATGAGCGCCGACAAGGCTCGGGCGCTGGGATACGAGCCGCTCGGCCGGATTCGCGGCTATGCCTACGCCGGCTGCGATCCTTCCCGGATGGGCCTCGGGCCGGTGTTCGCCACCGCTCGGGCGCTCGAATCGACGAAGATGCGGCTCGATGAAATGGAGTTGATCGAGCTGAACGAGGCCTTCGCCGCGCAGGTCCTCGCCTGCCTGGAGGGATTCCGAAACCCCGAGCGGATCTGCTCCGCGGAAGACGGAGCCGGCCGTTTGGGACCGATCGATGAAGAGCAGCTGAATGTCAACGGCGGGGCGATCGCTCTCGGCCATCCGGTCGGAGCGACCGGCGCCCGCCTCGTCCTGACGTTGTTGAACGAACTCGCCCGCCGCGACCAAAACGTGGGCCTCGCCACCCTCTGCGTCGGCGGCGGCCAAGGCGCGGCGGTGGTGGTGGAGAGGCTTGGAAAGGCCGCATGAAGCGGGAACGGAGCATCGCGAATGTTCAACGTCGAAGCTCGAACGACGAATCAATCACTACCCCGAAGGGGTTGCATACCAAAGCCCAGGGTCGCCCGCGCAGCGGGCGCACCCTGGGTTGTGGTCGAAAGCACTCCTCGACCCTGTAAGGGTCGCATAGCCGCGGAAGACACGGTCGCCTCCCTCTTATGGAACCCTTTCAGGGTTCGCGCTTCGGGGATGCACCTGACCCAGGGTGCGCTCGCATTCGCTCGCGACCCTGGGCTGCGGTATGCAACCCCTTCGGGGTATACGCATTCGACATTCCACGACTGACGACCGACAACGGACCACTGACGACCACCATGTGGCACCACGACCAGCCTGACGCCGACGGCATCCTCCGCGTGCGGATCGACCGCGAGGACCGGCCGGTCAATGCGCTCTCCCGCGCCGCCCTCGCCGACCTCGACGATCTCGTCGCGCAGGTCTCGAGCGAACCGGCGATCCGGGGGGTCGTGTTCATCAGCGGCAAGCCGGGAAACTTCATCGCCGGGGCCGACGTCACCGAGTTCAAGGAGATCGACGGCACCGAGGCCGCCCGCGAAATCTCCGAGTTCGGCCAGCAGGTCTTCGCCCGCCTCGAAGCGCTCGACAAGCCGACCGTCGCCATGATCTCCGGGGCGTGCCTCGGCGGCGGACTCGAATTCGCGCTCGCCTGCCGCTATCGCATCGCCGACGAAGATCCGAAAACGCAGCTCGGCTTGCCGGAGGTCATGCTCGGCCTGGTCCCCGGTTGGGGGGGCACGGTGCGGTTGCCGCGGCTGATCGGTCTGACTGCCGCCCTCCCGCTGGTCCTGACGGGCAAGCGGCTCAACGGATTTCAGGCCCGGTCCCGCGGTCTCGTCCACGACGTCGTCCCGCGCGAGGCGTTCGACTTCGTGTCCCGCCGCATCGTCCGCACGCACCTCGACCAGGGGACCGCCTCGGGCCTGTTCCGCAAACCGCAGCGGACGCTGA
This sequence comes from Planctomycetales bacterium, assembly GCA_040877365.1. Taxonomy (GTDB): domain Bacteria; phylum Planctomycetota; class Planctomycetia; order Planctomycetales; family Planctomycetaceae; genus JBBDNT01. The sequence continues at coordinate 25,585 of JBBDNU010000219.1, read as the reverse complement.
TCGCCAGGCTGCTCGACGGCAACCGCTTCGGCGCCCGCCTCGCCCTGTCGCAAGCGGAGAAGGAGGTCCTCAAGAGCACGCACGGCCATTATCCGGCGCCGCTCAAGGCGATCGATACGATCCGCCACCAGCTCACCGCGACATCGGCCGCCGCGTTCCATCACGAATCGAACGCCGTCGCCGAGTTGGCCGTGCATCCCGTCACCACGGAATGCCTGCGGCTGTTCTTCCTGCAGGAGGAGGCCAAGAAAAGTCGATGGTCGATGGTCGATGGTCGAGAGATCGAACCATCGACCATCGAGCGGGCAGCGGTCATCGGCGCCGGCGCCATGGGCGCCGGGATCGCGCTGCTGATGGCGAAAAAGGGCATCTGGACGCGGCTGAAGGACCTCAAGCCCGAGTTCGTGGCCCGCGGCGTGCAGACCGTCCGCAAGCTCCTCAAGGGGGACGTGCAGCGGAAACGGCTGACCCCGCTGGAAGCCCAGCGGGCCGAAGACCGCATCAGCCCCACCACCGATTACCGCGGATTGCAGCGGGCCGACATCGTCATCGAGGCGGTGCTGGAGGACGTCGACATCAAGCGGCAAGTGTTCGCGGAGTTGGCCGAGGCGACGTCCCCCGAGACGGTCCTCGCCACCAACACGAGCTCGCTCCTCGTGAGCGACGTCGCCCGCGACGTGCCGCATCCGGAGCGGGTCGTCGGGCTGCACTTCTTCAATCCGCCGCACAAGATGCAGCTCGTCGAGATCGTTCGCACGTCCGAGTCGAGCCCCGAGGCGATCGCCAGGGCGTTCGCCCTCGTGCAGCGGTTGGGGAAGACCGGGATCGTCGTCGGCGACTGCGCCGGCTTCCTCGTCAATCGCCTCCTGTCGCCGTATATGAACGAGGCGGGGCATTTGCTCTATGAAGTCGCCGATGCGCTGGAGATCGAGCGGGCGGCGGTCGAGTTCGGCATGCCGATGGGTCCGCTCGAACTGACCGACCTCGTCGGCCTGCAGGTCGCCTCCCACGTCGCGCGGAACATGCATGCCGCCTACGGCGACCGCATGGAGCCGGCCCCGGTCTGGCGGCGGCTGGAACAGCTTCGCCTCGGCAACGAACAGAAAGTTCAACTGATCCAATCGACGAAGAAGGGAAAGCAGCTCGACACCGGCTTCGCCCGCGCTCTCGAACAACTCCGCCGCGAGCAGCCGACCGTTTCGGTCGACACGCTCTCCCGGGCGGAGATCGTCAAGCGGCTCGTCTATCCGGTGATCGACGAGGCGGCCCGCTGCCTCGACGAGGGGACCGTCGAGACGCCGGAGCAGATCGACCTGGCGATGGTGTTCGGCACCGGGTTCGCCCCGTTCCGCGGCGGGCCGATGCGCTATGCCGACGCGGTCGGCCTGAAGAACGTCGTCGCGGACCTCGAGCGGTTCGCGCGGATCCATCCGCGACTCGAACCGTCCGAGGCGCTCCGCCGCCGCGCCCACGAAAACGCCCGCTTCTGCGTTCCGGTCCGCGAGAACAGAAAGACGGCCGTGGCGTAACGCTCACAAAACCTTCAAGCCACCACGGATTTCACGGATGGACACGGATCAGACGGAAAATCATCCGTGAAAATCCGTGCGATCCGTGGTTGCCATCCGTAATCCAGCACCACCGCATTCTCAAGGACGAGGATCGACTCGATGAGCACGACCATGCAGAAGCCCGAAACCGGACGCCCGCAGTCGCAGCCGCGACAGGAATCCTTCGCCGAGACCGCCCTCAAGCTCGGCGGGAAGAGCGAGGAGGAGGCCCGCCGCACCGGCGCCGTCGATCTTGCCGACGAGCAGGTCGAGCAGCTCTTCGCGCCGAAATACCAGACCGCGGGCAGCCCCGTCCATCGCGCGATCTGGACGAAGGACGTGCCGCTCGATCTGTTCGTGGCGGACGAGCCGCGGCCCGACGCGGCGGTCGAACGGGCGATGCGGGCCTCGCTCGACCTCGTCCTCCGTCGCCGCACCGCAGGGACGCTCCTCGACGCGAATGGCAAGATCTCCAACGAAACGCTCGCCGATCTCGGCCAGGCTGGATACTGGGGGCTGCTCGTCGACAAGGAGTACGGCGGCTCGGGCGCGTCGTTCACCGCCTTCGCCAAGTTCCTCACCAAGATGGCCACCATCGACCCGACCATCGCCGGCCTGGCGTCGGTCCATGGCTGCATCGGCGCGGTCGATCCGCTCCGCGGCTTCGGCAACGAGCTTCAAAAGGAGAAGTATCTTCCCGTGCTGGCCAGCGGCGAGCGGCTCTCCGCGTTCGCCCTCACCGAGCCGTGCGCAGGCTCCGACCTCACCGCCCTGAGGACGACCGCGAAGCTCGAAGGAGACCATTACGTCGTCAACGGCGAGAAGCTGTTCATCACGAACGCCGTCCCCGGCCGCACCGTGGGCCTCGTGTGCCTGATCGACGGCGAGCCGGCCGTGCTCATCGCCGATCTTCCCGACGAGGAGAACGAGCAGTTCCAGGTGGTCCGCTACGGCTTGTATGCGCTGCGGCAGTCGTACAACAACGGGCTGAAGTTCAAGGACTTCCGGGTGCCGAAGGAGAACCTGCTCGAGCCGACCCACGGCGACGGACTGACGATCGCCTATCACGGGTTGAACCGCGGCCGCGTCGCCCTGTGCGCCAACGCCGCCGGCACGATGCGGGTGATGCTCGCCTCGATCCTCCCCTGGGCGCACTACCGCAAGACCTACGGCGAAGAGATCGCCAAGCGGGAGCTGGTGCGGCGGCGCGTCGCGCGGCTCGCCGGCTTGATCGTCGGCTGCGACGCCCTCGTCGAATGGTGCGCGTGGCTGTTGGATCAGGGCTTCCGCGGCGAGATGGAGTGCGTCGTCGCCAAGATCTTCGGCAGCGAATCGCAGAAGGAAGCCGCCATCGAACTGTACATGAAGACGCACGGCGGCCGCGCGTTCCTCCACGGCCACCTGTTCGGCGATTACGTCCACGAGTTCCTCGCCCCCTGCATTTACGAGGGGGAAGGGGAGATGCTCGGGATGGCGTTCTTCAAGTCGCTGGTCAAGGAGCACGGCCGGCGGTTCTTCGAGCCGATCGGCAAGGCCGTGCAGGCGGCGGGACTGAAGAACCCGAACCCGATGAACCCGGCGCACTTCTGGAAGATCCGCCACGCGGTCCTGCCCTACATGAAGTGGCGCATCGGCGAAATGCTCACCGGCACGCGCGTCCCGCCGTTGCCGCGGCTGCCGAAGGCGCTCGCCGCGCACGCCGACTGGACGATCCGCGAGCTGCAGCGGAGCCGGCTCAAGATCGACGGGCTGATGACGAAGTACCAGTTGTCGCTGGCCGACAGGCAGTGCGCGATGGCCGATTTGTCGCAGCAGATCCAGAACCTGGTGGTGATGCTCGCCACGGTCCTGTACGCGGCGAAGCAGGACGACGAGATCGTGCACGGCGCGGCCGACGTGCTGTGCCAGGACCTCCGCCGCGCGAACAGCGGCGGCCGCCCGAGCGGGGCGTACTTCAAGACGGTGAACCAGTTGGGCAAGAGAATTGCCGAAGAGGGGTTCGAAGCGCTCGCCGGCGTCGCCGCCCCGGACATCCTGATGAAATACGACCAGAACGGGCAGTGAGAGGCGTCGCCCACGGGGATCGCATGAATGGCGGTGGATCTTCGCGATGTGAATCCGCGTGAGCTGCGCGTTCCCTCGTCGCGCCGTAGCGGGGCGGATCCGGTCAAGTTGCATCGCCAGATCGCGCGATTCGGCGCATCGTCGATCGGAATGCCGCCTTTGGTCGCCTATGAAGGTGCGGATGGCGAGTTGCTGTATAATGGAGTCACGCGCGCTACCCGAATCGCGAAGCTGTCGCCGGGGGCTTTGGTTTGCGTCGAGGTGATCGGCCGGCTTCGCCGTCCCGTCGGCAATGGGCCGAGCATTGGAGATCTGTTGCCATGACCACGACCACCCGCCAGGAATCGTTGGAAGTTCTGGGCGAACTGGTCGCACTCTCTCCCGACGTGCGGCTCGGCCAGTTGCTCGCCCATCTCGGCTTCCTCGGGGAAGACCAGACCGGCCGCTCGTTGTGGGACATCGACGACGAGCAACTTCTGGCGGTCCTCCATCATCATCGGACCGAACTCGCTGCGCGCGAGTTGGCCGCCCCCGCCGATGCGCCGCAACAGGTCTAGCGGCGGACGGTTGTCGACACGGGCGACGACGGAGTATGCGCACCGACGGACGATGACGCCGCATCCGCCGAACGCCGCGAAGATCAGGCGATCGACGCGATTCGCCGCGCTGCCGGGGCAGACGCGCCATCGAGGGCAGCAACACTCCGTGTCGTGACGATCGGGATTGCGGTCGCGCTCGGCTTTCCGTTGTCGAGTCAGTGGGACGCGCGGATCGTTCCCATTCCATCCGCCGTAGTTGCCGCGTCGAGCCGCCGTAGCACGGTCCGTACGGTCCTGCGTGCCTTTGATGCCTTCCGTGGTTCCAGCGGCCACGGGCTCGCGCCCCTCGGCGCATCCACTCCGTGGCCCACCGCCGACGAATTTTCGCGAACTCCTCCTGCGGCGTTCCGCTTCACTATCCAGAATGATCGCCGGTTCACGCCATCGCGCCGCCGCAGCGATGGCCGACCGCGCAATCGCCGCCCGATTTCCGCGACATCGCCCTCGGGCGACCGGAGAATGCGATATAATGAAACCGCGCGGATGGCGCGCATCGCCGGACTCGTCCCGGGCAGGTCGTCATGCAGGCTCAGCGCCACAGGGAGATCGGCTGGCGGCATGTCGCGGCCGTGTTGTGGGGCCTCGCGTTCTTCTCGGGGACTGTCGAGGCCGAAACGGACCGGCCGCTCGTGCTGACGGTGCGGATCGAGAACGATTCCATCACGCCGGTGACCGCCCGGTTCCTCGAGCGCGCGATCCGGCAGGCCGAACAGGAGCGGGCCGAGTGCCTGGTCATCGTGCTGGACACGCCGGGCGGCCTCGTCGATGCGACGAGCCGGATCGTGAAGGGCATTCTCGACAGCCGGACCTGCGTCGTCGTGTACGTGGCTCCGCGCGGGGCGCGGGCCGCCTCGGCCGGCGGGTTCATCCTGTTGTCGGCCCACGTGGCGGCGATGGCCCCGGTGACGCGCGTCGGCGCGATGCACCCCGTGCAGATCGGCGGCTTGCCGACCATGCCCGAGCCGGAACGATCGTCCCCCGCCGACGATGAGAAGAACGGAGATCCTGCGGAAGACCGGCGGCGTCCGGCAGGGACCCCCTCCGAGCAGAAGACGGTCAACGACACCGTCGCCTGGGCGCGGGGGCTGGCCAAATTGCGGGGGCGGAACGCCGAGTGGGCCGAGCGCGCCGTCCGCGAGAGCATCGTCGCCACCGAGGACGAGGCCCGCGAGTTGGGGCTGATCGACCTCGTGGCCGACGACGTCGTCCAGTTGCTGCGAGAGATCGATGGCCGGGAGGTGGAGCTTCACGCGCAGACCGTCACGCTCCGCACGGCGGGCGCCGAGATCCGCTCGATCGAGATGTGGTGGGGCGACCGGATCCTGGGCACGGTCTCGAACCCCAACGTGGCCTTCCTGCTGTTGATCTTCGGGTTCTATGGCATCCTGTTCGAGTTCTACTCCCCCGGCTGGGGAGTGGCGGGAACGTTAGGAGTCATCTGCCTGATGCTGGCCTTCTTCGGACTGGCCCTGCTCCCCGTGAACTACGTCGGGCTGGTCCTGATCGCAATCGCCCTGGCGATGTTCGTGGCCGAGGTCTTCGTGACGAGCTACGGCGCGCTGGCGATCGGCGGCATCGTCTGCCTGGTGATGGGCGGCCTGATGCTGGTCGATTCGCCGGAGGGCTTCCAGCGCGTGTCGCTGCCGGTCGTGCTTCCCGTCGCGGCGGCGACGGCCGCCGTCACCGTGTTCCTGCTCGCGAGCATCGTCCGGGCCCACCGGGGCAAGGTGCAGACCGGGGCCGAAGGCCTCGTCGGGACCACGGCCGCGGCGGTCGCGGACTTCACCGTCCGGGAGGACCACTACGCCGGCACGGTCCGCGTCCACGGGGAATACTGGAAGGCGGTGTGCGACGCGCCGGTCGCCGCCGGCCAGTCGCTGACGATCACCGGGAGGACCGGCCTGACGCTTCAGGTGCGAGCAGTGGATAGTGGATAGTGGATAGTGGACAGTGGACGGTGAATGAAGTTCGAACCGCTGCGTGGGAGATCACAGCCCGCAGCTCAAGCAAGGGAGGATCGCTCTCGCGGCCTCGGTCGCAGGACGATCGTCGGCCGTTTCGGTAGTTCTCCCTCGCTGGCGCGTCGGGCTAATTCAATCGCGGGAGCCTCAGCCATGATCGTGACGCAATCCGTCGGCATTTTCATCGCCCTCGTCGTCCTGTACGTGTTGAGCTGCATCCGGATCCTGTTCGAATATCAGCGGGGGGTGGTGTTCCGGCTGGGCCGGGTGCTCTCCGCGCCGAAAGGGCCGGGCCTGATCATGGTGTTCTGGCCGATCGACCGCATGGAGCGGGTCAGCCTGCGGACGCACGTGCAGGACGTGCCCTCTCAAGACGTGATCACGCGGGACAACGTCTCGGTGCAGGTCAACGCCGTCGTCTATTTCCGCGTCCTCGATCCGATGAAGGCGATCCTCGAGGTCGAGAACTATCACTACGCGACCAGCCAGCTCTCGCAGACGACGCTCCGCAGCATCGTCGGGCAGGCGGAGTTGGACGAACTGCTGTCGGAACGCGACAAGATCAACCAGCGGCTGCAGGAGACCATCGACACGCAGAGCGACCCGTGGGGGGTCAAGGTGTCGATGGTCGAAGTCAAGCACGTCGACCTGCCCGAGCACATGAAGCGGGCGATGGCCAAGCAGGCCGAAAGCGAACGGGAACGCCGGGCGAAGGTGATCCACGCCCAGGGCGAGTTCGAGGCGGCCGCCCGCCTGCGCGAGGCCTCGGAGCTGCTCACCGGCCACCCGATGGCGATGCAGATGCGCTATCTCCAGACGCTCGTCGAGATCGGCACGGAAAACAACACGACGACGGTCTTCCCGGTCCCGTTGGAGTTCCTGAAGGCGTTCCTCGGAGAGGCGAAAGCGGAGTGACCGACCGCCCCCGCCGCACGGCGCACTCGATTCGTGGTGATTAGCCCGAATTATTCATGCGGCCCGCTGCTCGTCATGCCCGCGGAGGCGGGCATCCAGGTGCGTAACCTGTTCGCGCCGTTCTGGATTCCCGCCTGCGCGGGAATGACGCGCGATGGCCGCATGAATAATCCGGCTTAGTGTTCTTCCCGCTTGCCGTCCGGAACGGTCGCCGTTAGCCCGCAGCGCAGCGCGCGACCGCCGCCGCAAGTTCCTCGACGTCGCGATCGGAATGCGCGGCGGTCAGCGTGATCCGCAGCCGCGACGTGCCGCGGGGGACGGTCGGCGGGCGGATCGCCGCGACGAGAAACCCTTCGTCCTCGAGCTCCGCGGCGACGCGCATCGCCCGGCGGGGACCGTCGAGGATCACCGGCACGATGGGACCGACGCACGTCGCCGGGACCAGTAGCCCGGCGCCGCGCAACTCGTGGCGGAACCGCTGGGCCGTCGCGCGCAGCCGCTCGCGGCGTTCCGGCTCTTGTTCGATGACGTCGATCGCCGCGCACGCGGCCGCGCACATCGCGGGGGGGAGCGCGGTCGAGTAGATCTGCGTGCGGGCGCGGTTCCACAGCCAATCGACGAGCGTGCGCGGCCCGGCGACGAAGCCTCCCACCGCGCCGATCGCCTTGCTCAGCGTGCCGACGCGGACGGCGACCCGCTCTTCGACTCCCTGCCACTCCGCGATCCCGCGGCCGCGCGCGCCGAAGACTCCCGTCGCGTGCGCTTCGTCGACGATCAGCAGCGCGTCATGTTTTTCAGCCAAGGCGCACAACTCGGGAAGCGGGGCCGCGTCGCCGTCCATGCTGAACAGGCTGTCGGTGACGACGAACCGCCGCGCCGCGCCCGCGGCCTTCGCCAGTTCGCGCTCGAAATCCTCCAATCGGTCGCGCCGATAGACGCGGAGCCGCGCCCCGGACAGCCGGCAGGCATCGACCAGACTGGCGTGATTCAATCGGTCGCAGAAGACGGCGTCGCCGCGCCCGGCGAGCGCCGCAATGGTCCCGAGGTTCGCCGCGTAGCCGGTGGGGAAGAGGACCGCCGCGGGCTGCCCCTCGAACGCCGCCAATCGCTGTTCGAGGCGCGCGTGCCATTCGCCGCGTCCCGCGACGAGCGGGCTCGCCCCGGCGCCGACTCCGCCGGACAGCGCTCCCCGCGCGGCCTCGATCAGCCGCGGATCGTGGGCCAGGCCGAGGTAGTCGTTCGACGCGAAGTTCCGCAGCCGGCGGCCGTCGACCTCGCACCATCCGTCCGGCAACGCGGCGACGCTCCGGCGGCCGCGCAGCAGCCCCTCCCCGTCGAGCTCGGCCAGCCCCGTCGCGAGCCATGCGAAACGATCCGGCGACATCGGCAGCACTCGGCGAACCGGGAACGGGGCCTCGCGATCACGCGGTTCCCGCTTCGTCGCCTTTCCACACGACGAGCGTCTTGGTCAGCATGTCCTGGACCGCCTGCTTCTTCGGGGTGAACGCCGCCAGCGGGAACGCGACGGCCGCGAGCGCAGAGATGAAGAACCGCATCGCCGCGGTCCCGAGCGAAATCCTTTCCCCCTTCAGGTCGGTGACGATCAGGCCGATCGAGTACTTGCCCATCGTCGCCTGGGCGTGGTCCGACTCCTGCTTCGCGAAATACAGGAAGACGATGAGGAACGCCAGCCCGCCGTAGCCGTACATCATGAGGATCGGCATCGTCGCCTCGGGATCCGCTCCGAACGTCGATCCGGCGAACACCAGGAAGAAGCACAACAGCCGCAGCAGAATCAGCATGACGAGCAGAATGAACCCGTCCGCGAGAAACGCCAGGTATCTCGCCCAGAAACCGGCGGCGACGTTCGCGTGCCGGTCGTGCACCAGGTCCAGCGATTCGCGGAAGTAATGCCCCAGCAGGCCGTTGGCCCGGATCACGAAAATCGACGGGAACGCCGCCAGCATCGCCACCGGCGCCGAGACCGCCACGAACGCCGCCAGCCACGAAACGCCGAGCATCAGCGTGAACAGGAAGCCGGGCGACTCCGCGACCGGAACGACGGTGAACGCCGGGCCCGTGCCGGGCGGCTCGACCTCGGGGGCCGGCCCCGCCAGCCCGGTCAGCCACACCGTCAGCCGACCCACCGTCTCCGTCGTGAAGCTCTCGAAGCTCTCCGCCCCCACGGTCGAGAGCAACACGGCCGGCGCGACCAGCGGCAGGAACAACACGAGCCACATCACGCACCAATACAGGGCCGGCGCGATGTTCTTGAAGAACACGACCAGCATGTCGACCGGCAGCCACGACTTGTACGTGTACCGCACCGTCATGTGCACCTGCGCCAGCGGGAAAAACAGCCGCGACGCGCCATACGCCGAGGCGACCGCGATCCCCGCCATCGTGAACGCGTCGGCCGACTGCGGATGCCACAGATCGTCCGGGAGCTCCCCCTCGGTCCCGAACAGGCGGATCTGCACGGCGAGCAGCTTGTCGGCGAACATCCCGAGCACCGCCGCCGCGGCCCCGATCGGGGCCGCGGTCAGGGGCAAGAACAGCACGGACGGCCAGGCGACCGCCTTCAGTCCCATGGTCATGTTCTGGAAGAAGTCGAACTGCACGTCGAGCTTCTTATCAGGGTACATCGTCCAGCGGATGATCTGCGCGTTGAGCGCCCAATACAGCCCGGGGATCCCCAGCGCGAACACCACCCCGATCCCGCCCCACACCAGCATCGGCGGGATCCGCTCGCACCACGCCGCGATGTTCAGGAACGACAAGGCCAGGATCGCGAACACCGTCCAGAAGGCCCCGAGCTTGAAGGCGAGCCTCTTGTTTTCGAGAAGGAACGCCCACGAATCGGTCCAGGCCGCCCCCCAGAACTCGGCGGGGTCGGGCCCGCGGCGGCGCTTCCGCGCTGCCCGCGCGCCGAGTCCCCCCACCGTCGGGTCGTAGCCGCACTGCGGGCACTCCGTCTCGTCTTCTTCGAGATAGGAAAGGTCCGCGGCGCATTTGGGGCAGATTCGCGCCCGCTCGTCCTCGACGTGCCTGAGATCGAGGGCGGCGAAGTCGTCCAAGCTCTCCGCCGGCCCCGGCCGCCGCGCCCCTTTCTTTCCCGCCGCGGCGCTCGCCGCCGGCACGCGGATCTTCGACTCGCACTCCGGGCACTGGACCGCCTTGCCCCGCGCGCGGTCCGGCACGCTGAGCACCTTGCGGCAGTTCGGACAGCGGACCTTGACGGGCATGCGGGACCGGCCGACGAAGATGGATGATCGGATGATTCAAGCGGCCAGTGCGGACGAGGCCCGCGGGGGCCCGCTCGCAGCCGATCTTACCAACTTCGGACGCCCGTTTGCATCGTTCAGGCCATTGACCCTCTTTTCCGCCCGCTCGATAATGACCGTTCGCGCTCCCGCACGTTCCCTCCGCGTTTCCCGCCGCCGATGACCGCCCGCACATCCGCCTCGCCCCACGTCCCCGACGCCGCCGGACGCTTCGGGGAGTTCGGCCGCCGCTTCGTTCCCGAGACGTTGATGCACGCGCTCGAGGAACTTTCGACGGCCTACGCCGCCGCCCGCGCGGACGACCGGTTCCAGCGCGCGCTCGAGGAGCTGCTGCGGACTTACGTCGGCCGCCCCAGCCCGCTGTACCGCGCGTCGCGGCTCACCGAACTGTGCGGCGGCGCGCAGATCTGGCTGAAGCGCGAGGACCTCAACCACACCGGCGCGCACAAGATCAACAACACGATCGGCCAGGCGCTCCTCACGCTGCGGATGGGAAAGCGCCGCGTGATCGCCGAGACGGGGGCCGGCCAGCACGGCGTCGCCACCGCGACCGCCTGCGCCCGCTTCGGCCTCGATTGCGTGGTCTATATGGGCGAAGAGGACATTCGCCGCCAGAAGCTCAACGTGTTCAACATGAAGATGATGGGGGCCGAAGTCCGCCCCGTGACCACCGGCTCGCGGACCCTCCGCGACGCGATCAACGAGGCCATGCGCGACTGGATGGCCTCCGTCGAAAGCACGCATTACATTCTCGGCTCCGTCGTCGGGCCGCACCCGTTCCCGATGATCGTCCGCGATTTTCAATCGGTGATCGGCCTCGAGACGCGCGCTCAATGCCTCGAGCAACTCGGCCGCCTTCCCGAGGAAATCATCGCCTGCGTGGGAGGCGGCTCGAATTCGGCCGGCATGTTCCATCCGTTCGTCGCCGATGCGGACGTCGCCCTCACCGGCGCCGAAGCCGGGGGCCGCGGCCCGGATCCCGGCGATCACGCGGCGACGCTGACCTACGGCGCCAAGGGGGTGCTTCACGGCAGCTACAGTTACGTGCTCCAGGACGAGGACGGGCAGACGCTCGACGTGCACTCGATTTCCGCGGGGCTGGATTATCCCGGCGTCGGTCCCGAGCACGCCTATTGGAAGGACACCGGCCGCGTGCAATACACGAGCATCAGCGACGCCGAGGCGCTCGACGCGTTCCAGCAGCTTGCGCGGCTGGAAGGGATCATCCCCGCCATCGAGAGCGCGCATGCGATCGCGCAAGCGATGAAAGCCGCCCCGCTGCGGCAGTCGACGGAGGCAATCGTCGTCTGCCTCTCCGGCCGCGGCGACAAGGACGTGAACGAAGTCGCCCGGCTGCTGGGGAAGGAGATATGATGAGATTGGGGGTGGCCATCGTCGCCTTCCTCGCGAAGTCGCGGCTCGTGTTCGCCTTCGGCTTCATCGGCTGCTGTCTGAGCTTATTCATCCCACGGCCAGTCGTTTACGCGGACTATCGAACGGCGGAAGCGGCGACGATGGCGGGCTTCTCTGAAGCAGCGAGCCATTCGTTGACTTGGGGGACCGTCTATTCGACTGGGGGCGTGTTGGCGGGGTTGGCGATTCGACGAATCGGTCACTCTGGTCATGGACGCCGCCCGCAGTTGCCCGTTCGTTCGGCACCGAAGCATCGACAGAGTTCTTGACCCTCGACTCGATCTGCCCATTACCATGTCCACCGCCACGATCACGCCGCCGCAGTCCGCCGGGTGCGTCACGCTGAGGCACGTCGGGTGGGACTTCTATGAGCGTTTCCTCGACGAGACGCGGGGGCAACGATTTCGCCACGCTTACCGCGACGGGAACCTCTCGATCACGTCACCCGGTATGGCGCACGAGCGGAGCAAGTCCCGGATCGGCCGCATGATCGAAACGCTCACCGAGGAGCTGGGAATTCCGATCTGCACGGTCGGCTCGCTGACACTGAAGGAGGTCGTTGAACGCGTCGGCGCCGAGGCCGACGAAGCCTATTACGTCAAGAACGAGTTGCGGATGCGGGACAAGCCGGAGTTCGACCCGGAGACCGACCCGCCGCCCGATCTGCTCGTGGAGGTCGATATCACCAGCCCCTCGCTCGACCGGTTGGACATCTACGCGGCGATCGGCGTGCCGAAAGTGTGGGTGTACGACGGCAAATCGCTCCGCGTGCATCTGTTGTCGAAGCGCGGCGCCTACCGGGAATCGAAGCGGAGCGACGCCTTTCCGTTCCTGCCCATGCCCGAATTCGCCGCCTGGCTCGAAAAATCTCGCGACACCGACGAGACGACGTGGATCCGCGCATTCCGCCAGTGGGTGCGGGAGCGGTGGGGGAAGAAGGAGTCATGAAAACCGGCCGGCGGGTTGCGGCTCGTCGTTCATCGCCGGCGCCCGGCGCGGTAACATCACGCGATGCCGATCAAGCGACGCCGGGACGGTTCTCGGCGACTATTCGACGGATCGACCGGACGCGCGGGCGTGCCGCAGGACCACTGCGCGAACGTCGGCGGTTTCTCGACCTTCTCCACGCACCCTCACGGCGAGCTCATCCTGGGCGATTGCGCCGCCTGGCTGGCCTCGCTGCCTGCCGAATCGGTCGACCTGATCTTCGCCGACCCGCCCTACAACATCAAGAAGGCCGACTGGGACAGTTTCGAGAGCCAGGAGCACTATATCGAGTGGTCGATGGGCTGGCTCCGGCTCGCCGCGCGAGTCTTGAAATCCACCGGCTCGATCTACATTTGCGGTTTTTCCGAAATCCTCGCCGACTTGAAGCATCCGGCATCCAGATATTTTCAGGGCTGCAAATGGCTGGTATGGCATTACCGCAATAAAGCGAACCTCGGGAACGACTGGGGGCGCTCGCACGAGAGCATCCTTCATCTTCGCAAGTCCGACCGGTTCCGGTTGAATGTGGACGCCGCTCGAGTCCCGTATGGGAACCACACGCTCAAGTATCCGTCGCATCCGCAGGCCGAAACGAGTCAATACGGCAACGGCAAGGCGCGCGACGCCTGGAGGCCGCATCCGCTCGGTGCGAAGCCCCGAGACGTGATCGAAATCCCCACGACCTGCAACGGGATGGGGGAAAAGACTCCCCACCCGACTCAGAAGCCCGAGGAGTTGCTGCGCCGGCTCGTCCTTGCCGCGTCGAATCCCGGCGATCTCGTGCTCGATCCGTTCTCGGGATCGGGCACGACCGTCGTGGTCGCGGAGCAGTTGGGCCGGCGCTGGCTCGGCTGCGACGTGAACCCGGAGTATCACGAATGGGCCGCGCAGCGGATTGAACGCGTTCGGTGCATGTCCGCGCCGCAATGGATCGAGCACGACCGCGAGATCGCGAGTAGACGGGAGAGCATCCGATGAGCGTTGCGCCCAGGCCGTCCGTCTGGAACGGGGCGGACGAAGTGATATGATCTGCGTGTGTTTCAGCCTTCGCCCCCCGAACTGGAAGCCAGACTTTGCCCTCGATCGCCTCCCGCATCAGTGCAACCTTCGCCGCGCTTCATTCGCGTCGCCACATGGCGTTCATGCCGTTCGTCACCGCCGGCGATCCGGACATGGAGGCGACGCTCGCCGTCGTCCGCGAGCTGGCCGCCGCCGGCGTGGACCTGATCGAAATCGGCTTTCCCTACAGCGACCCGATCGCCGACGGTCCGGTGATTCAAGCCTCCTACACGCGGGCTCTCGCGAAGGGCCTGCACGTGCGGGACATCTTCGCGGGGATCGCTTCGCTTCCCTCCGACGAGCTGCCGCCGCTCGTGGCGATGGTCTCGTTCGCGATCGTGTTCCGCATGGGAGCGGAGCAGTTCCTGTCCGCGGCCCGCGACGCGGGCTTCGCCGGATTGATCGTCCCCGACCTGCCCGGCGACGAAGCGGCCGAGTTGGCCGAGGCGGCCCGCATCCAGGGCCTCGACCTGATCGAGCTGATCGCGCCGACCACCCCGCCGGAACGCGCCCGACGAATCCTCGCCACGGCGAGCGGCTTCGTGTACTGCATCTCGGTCGCCGGCACCACCGGCGTGCGGAATGAGCTTCCGCCGGAGCTCGTCGATCAGTTGCGCGAGTTGCGTGCGCGGACCGATCTGCCGCTCGCCGTCGGCTTCGGCATCAGCCGGCCCGAGCAGGTGGACGCCCTCCGCGGGCACGCCGAGGGGATCATCGTCGGCTCGGCGATCGTGCGGCGGATGGGGCCGATGGGGGAAGGCGGCCCCGCGCAGGCGGAAGCCTTGGCGGAGATCGGCCGCTTCGCCGCGGAGATGGTCGCGGCGGCCCACCACCCGCGGGAATGACGAATGTCGAAGTCCGAATGACGAAAGTCACACTGTCCCGCCGCGGCGAGCCGTTTCGTCGCGGGCCACGTCGCGGAGCGTGCGGGCCATCGCCACGTTCTCCAACTCGTCGTCCGGGTGGCGCAGCAGCGCCTTGATCGACGGGTCGATCAAGCCTTCCAGCCACTCGCCGGGAGACACTTCCTCCGGGTGCCGGCCGAACTGCTCGAACGCGTTGAGGAACACCTCCTCGACGATGTCCTCGATGGAAACCTCCACGTCGATCATCGCCTGCATATCGGGATATCGCTGCACCCAGCGGCCGATCCGCTTCCGCAGCGATTCCTCGAACGGCAACAGCGCGGCCCGGAACGCGGCGTAATCGCCCGACTCGAACGCCTGCCGCAGCGCCTGATGATCGGGAAGCTGCTCTGCCGCCACTTCCTGCCGGGTCCCCTTCTGGCGCTTCGACACCTCCGCCACGCTTTCCAACTGCGCCTTGTACGCCTCCACCTTCCGCACGAGTTTCCACACGCATCGCTCCCACGCCGGGTGCACCGCCTCGTCGCGGTCGCCGGTGAACAGTGTTTTCCCCGTCAGCACGAGGGCCGTCTTCACGTGAAAGTTCTTGCTGGGCGGATGGTGAATCACCGTGATGTACAGGTCGGAAATCGGAAAGTCTCCCGCCACCCGCCGCAGCGGCCCCAGATCCTTTTCCATGTGCGCGATCTCGCCCGGCGACAGTTCGCACTGCTTCGTGTCGAGCTCGATCCGCAGGCCGTAGCTTTCGTTCGAGTATTTCACGTCGGTTCCTCCCGCCCGGCATCGTATCCGTCGCGCACGCCCCCCGGCATCCGGGATCCCGCCATCGTTCGCTCCCGGTCCCCCCGGCCGCCCGACCGGGAAATCCCCCGGCACGGCGTTCCATCTCTCCGGGAAATCACTCGACGGCAGCGCCGGCGGGATGGATGACCTTCGCCCGCACGCAGCGGAAGCCGATCGCGTCGCTCCGGGCATGGTCGGGGATGGACCAGCGCGTGGTCGAGCGCAACAGATCGTACCGGTCGCGCCACGAGCCGCCGCGGATCACCCGCGGAACGTGCGCCTGCTCCGCGTCCCACGCCGAGCCGTCGGCGGGCGCGCCGCGATAGTCGGGATGCCAGGCGTCGGCGACGTGCTCCCACAGGTAGCCGTGCATGTCGTACAGACCCCAGGCATTCGGCTGGAGCGCCCCGACCGGCGGATCGTTGCCCGCGGCGTTCCCCGTGTGCCAGGCGTAGGGATCGAGCAGCGACGCCCGGTCCGCGCGATCGTTCGCCGCGCGGGCCTCGTCGCCGAAGGAGTAGGCGGTGGTCGTTCCGGCGCGGCAGCAGTATTCCCATTCCGCCTCGCTCGGCAGGCGAATTTCCTCGTCGTCGGAGATCAGCTCGGCCCGGCGCAGGAACGTCGTCGCCCGGCTGCAGAAACGGAGCGCGTCCTGATGCGAGACCATCTCGACCGAATTCCGCGGTCCCCCCCAGACGCTGGGATTGCTCCCCATCACCGCCTCGTACAACTTCTGCGGCGCCTCGAATTTGGCGATGGCGAATTCGTGGGAGAGCGTCGCCTCGTGCGGCTGCCGCTCGCTCGCCGGGCCGTCCTTCGAACCCATGACGAACGTCCGGGGAAACTTGCCCCTGCCCGGCGCGATCGGGACGAACTCTTCCACGAACCGCCGCAGCAGTTGGTCGCGGGTCTCCGCGGCGGGTTTGGTTGTCGCCGGCGGCCGCTCATCCGCCGTATCGGCTCCGGCGAGGAGGGGGAGCGCCGCGATGATCCAAGCGCGGAAAAGTCGACCCATTTCCGTTCGATCCTGGGACATGGCTGGCCCTATCGGTAGCGGGTTTCGACATCGCGGCCCGTTGAAGTGCTCGCGTTCTTGCTCTCGCGTGATTCTACCGCGATTCGGCGTGCCGTGCCCATCAGCCGAGCGCCTTGCGAAACCGCTCCACCGCCTCCTGCACGTTCGCGCGGCTGTTGAACGCGCTCAGGCGGAAGTAGCCTTCGCCGCTGGCGCCGAAGCCGCTCCCGGGCGTGCCGACGAGGTGCGCTTGCTCCAGCAGCCGGTCGAAGAAGTCCCAGCTCGACAGCCCGCCGGGCGTCTGGAGCCAGACGTAGGGGGCGTTCACGCCGCCGTACACCGTGATCCCGGCCCCCTTCAATCCCTCGCGCAGGAGCCGCGCGTTCTCCAGATAGGACGCAATCAGCCCCCGCACCTGCTCCGCCCCGTCCGGCGTGTAGACCGCCGCCGCCCCGCGCTGCACGACGTACGACACCCCGTTGAACTTCGTGCTCTGCCGGCGGTTCCACAGGGGATGGATCGGCTGCTTTCTGCCGTCGGACGTCTGGCCCAGAAGTTCCTTCGGCACGACGGTGAAGGCGCAGCGGACGCCGGTGAAGCCGGCCGTCTTGCTGAAGCTGCGGAACTCGATCGCCACCTCGCGAGCGCCCTCGATCTCGTAGATCGAATGCGGAATCGCGGGGTCGGCGATGTACGCCTCGTAGGCCGCGTCGAACAGGATGATCGCGTCGTGCTCCCGCGCGTAGCGCACCCATTTCGCGAGCGTCCCGCGAGTCGCGACCGTCCCCGTCGGGTTGTTCGGATAGCAGAGGTAGACCAGATCGACGCGGCGATCCGGCAGCTCCGCCACGAAACCGTTCTCCGCGGTGCACGGGAGATAGACGAGGCCGTCGTAACGGCCGGAAGCATCGGCCGGCCCCGTGCGCCCGGCCATCACGTTCGTGTCGACGTATACCGGATACACCGGGTCGGTCACGGCGATCACGTTGTCCGGCCCGAACACGTCGAGGATGTTCCCCGTATCGCACTTCGAGCCGTCGGAAATGAAAATCTCGTCCGCGGAGACCCGCGCGCCGCGGGCCGCGTAGTCGTGCTCGGCGATCGCCTCCCGCAGGAAAGCGTAGCCCTGCTCGGGACCGTACCCGCGAAACGTCTCCGCGCGGCCCATCTCGTCCACCGCCTCGTGCATCGCCTGGCGGACGGCGGCGGGCAACGGCTCGGTCACGTCGCCGATCCCCAGCCGGATGAGCTGCGCCTCCGGATGCGCCTGGGCGAACGCGGAGACGCGGCGGCCGATCTCCGGAAACAGGTATCCCGCCTTGAGCTTCAGGTAATGATCGTTGATCCGGGCCATGATCGCATCCGCATCGTCGGGGGTGAAAACGGAACATGCAGCGTACCGATCTGCCGCCGCGGGGGATCCCGTTTCTAGAATCCGACCGGCGCGAACGCAACCATCGCCCGATCCGGTGACGTTCATGGTTCCGGGCGCTGCTTTGCGTCTTCGCGTCTTTGCGTCGAAATTCCCGCTCCAGCTTCGTCGCAGGGTATCTTGAACAGACGCCGGGCGTTGATCGTCGTGATCTCCGCCAGCTCTTCGACCGGCACGCCGCGGACCTCGGCGATGCAGCGGGCGGTGTCCGCCACGAAGGCCGGCTCGTTCCGCTTCTCCTTCTTGCGGCGAGGGTGCGGGACGAGGTACGGGGCGTCGGTCTCGATCAACAGCCGGTCCTCCGGGACTTCGGCCGCCACCTGCCGCAGCGCCTCGTTCTTGCGATACGTGACCATCCCCGCGAACGACAGGTGCAGCCCGAGCTCCAGGCAAGCCCGCGCCGTCGCCGCGTCCCCCGAGAACGAGTGCATGACCCCCGCCAGCGGGCCCGCCTCCGCCGCGCGGCGCAGCTCCGCGACGACCTCCGCCTCCGCCGCGCGGCAGTGCACGACGAACGGCACATCGAGCCGCCGGGCCAGCTCGATGTGTCGCCGGAAATAATCCGCCTGCACGTCGAGCGGGGCGTAGTCCCAGTAGCGGTCCAGCCCCGTCTCGCCGATCGCGACGACCTTCGGCTCGCGGGCCAGCCGCGCGATCTTCTCCCAGTCTCCCGGCTGCGCCTCGGCGGCATAGTTGGGCTGGATGCCGACCGCGGCGAACACCCGCGGCCAGCGGGCGGCCAGCTCGACGGCGGTCGCGCTCGTGGCGGCGGTGATGCCGATCGTCACCAGCGCCTCGATCCCCGCCTCCGCGGCGCGGGCGATGACCGCCTCGCGATCGAGATCGAACGCGGCCTCGTCCAGATGGCAGTGCGTGTCGAACAAACGCATCGAATCGATCCGTGAGCTTGCCGATGGGGGCCCAGCTACAACTCCGCCCGGAACCGGGCGACCGCGTTGCTCGTGACGGTGCCGCCCCGCTCGCCCCGCGCGCAGGCGGCGGTGCGGATCGCGACCACGTCCGGGGCGATCTCGGCGAGGTGCGGCAGATCGCCGATCGCCAGCCCGCCGCCGACCGCGACGAGCAGCGATTGATGCCGCCGCCGCACGTCCGCGACGGTCCGCCGCAGTTCGTCCGGCGGCAGGTGATCGAACAGCCTGCCGGCGGACTTGTCGAAGGTGTCGAACAGCAACCCCGCGCAACCGGCTTCCGCGGCCGCGGAAATCACCGCGGACGGCTCGGGCGCATCGGCCGCCTTCCAGTCGGCATAGGCGACGGCGATCCAGCGGCAGGGGCGCTCCGCGAGCCGGTCGAATCGCCGCCGCACCCCATTCCAGCGGGCGATCCAGTCCCGCTCGCGGAGCATGCCGGCCAGTCCCAGCTTGGCGAACGTCAGCGGCGGCAGCGCGGGGACGGCAGCGAGATCCTTCCAGTCGCGCAGCTCGCCGAGAGCTGCGCTGACCGGGACGGTGGGAATCGCCGCCGCACCGTCGATCTCGTCCGCCTCGGCGGCGAGCGCGACGATGCGGGCGGTCCCCAGCACGTCGCGGACCGTCGCGACGTCCGCCATCCCCAGCGGCCCGCGGGAGGGCTCCTTGACGTCGAGAATCTCCGCCCCTCCCTCGAGCGCGGCGAGCGCTTCGACCGAGGACCGCACGCTGACCAGCAGCCGCGGCTTCACTACCGGCGGCGTACCGGGAGGCGCCGCGGAATGAATGGGATCAGCGTCGGTGGATCGTGTGCCGCTCACGGTTCCGTGGCCTGTGGTCCGCGCGAGCATCGGTTGCCGAAACGCGAGCGTCGCATCGAGACAAGGACTGTCGTAGCGAATCGGGCACGCATGTTCAAGCGTCGGTTACGGATGGAACGGCCAGAACACGGGGACCAACGCGACCGCGACGAGCCATAGCACGAGGTTCAGCGGTCCGCCGATCCGCAGGAAGTCGCCGAACCGGTAGCCCCCCGGTCCGTAGACCATCATGTTCGTCTGATAGCCGATCGGCGTCATGAAGCTCGCGGAGGCGGCGAGCACCAGCGCGATCAGAAAGGGGCGCGAATCGACGGCGTACAGATCCGCCGCCTTGAGGCAGAACGGGAACAGCAGGATCGCGGCCGCGTTGTTGGTGATCAGCTCGGTGAGCAGCGATCCGATGAGGTAGATCGCCGCGAGGGCGATGTACGGTCCCAGCGGCCCGGCGTCGCGCACGCCGTCGAACAGCAGCGTCACTCCCCGCTCCGCAAGGCCGGAGTTCTCGATCGCCGCCCCCACGCCGAACGCCGCCGCGATCGTGATCAGCACTTGCCATTCGATGCTCCGCCGCGCGTCGCCGGAGGAGATGCACCCGCAGAACACCATCAGCACGGCGGCGAGCGCCCCCGCCACGAGGATCGGCACCGCCCCGGTGGTCATCAACGCGATCAGCGCCACGAAGATCGCCCCGGCGATCCACGCCCGGTCGCGGCGGAGAGGCCGCCATTCCTCCACGCCGCTCAACAGATAGAACGCCGGATCGTTCCGATAGGCCCGCAGGAAGTGCGGCCGGACTTGCAGCAACAGCGTGTCGCCGGTGCGGATCCGCACGTCGCCGAGCTTGCTCGGCACGCGCTTCCCGCCGCGGTGCACGGCGACCACCGCCGCGCCGTACGAGGCGCGGAAATCGGCGCCGCGGATCGTCTTGCCGATCAGCGGCGAGCTTTCGGAAATCACCGCCTCGACCAGCCGCCGCCGCCGTTGTTGCCTCGGAGAAACTTCGTACGAGGGATCGGCGGCGGGGACCAGTCCCGGGACCTTCTCCAGCTCGATGATGCTGCTCACGACTCCCGTGAACACGAGCCGGTCGTTCGCCTCGATCTTGTCGTCCGGACCGACGGGACCGATGATCGTCCCGTCCCGATCGATCTCGATCAGGAACAGACCCGGCAGGTGTCGCAACCCCGCCTGCTCGACGGACTGCCCGGTGAGCCGGCAGCCCGGCTGCACGAGCATTTCGACCAGGTATTCGCGGCGGGACTCTCCGAGCTGCTCGAGCAGCTCCTTGCGTTCCGGGAGCAGCGGGTCGCCGAGCACGAACAGGTAGCCCAGCCCGATCAGCGCGTACGGGAGGCCGATCATGCCGATCTCGAACATTCCGAGCCCGGGCAGTCCCGCTTCGAGCATCAACCCGTGGACGACGAGGTTGGTCGACGTGCCGATCAGCGTGCACGTGCCCCCCAGGATCGCGAGATACGACAACGGGATCAGCAGTTTCGAGGGGGAGACGCGGTTCCGGCGGCTCCACTCGATGACCATCGGCATGAACATCGCCACGACCGGGGTGTTGTTCAGGAAGGCGGACATCGGGACGACGACGCCGGCGAGACGCCCCAGCACGCCGTTCCGCGTCCGCGCCCGGCCGAGGACGTGGTGGCCGACGTAATCGAGCACCCCGGTCTCGCGGAGGCCGGCCGCGACGACGAACAGCATCGCCACGGTGAGCATTCCGGCGTTCGAGAAGCCCGAGAACGCCTCCTCGGGGGTGATGATGCCGAACAGCGCGAGGACCGCGGTCGCCCCGACGAACACGAGGTCGGGTGGGGCCAGGTTCCGCACCAGGGCGACCAGCACCACCGCCACCACTCCCACGGTGAGCCAGGCCGGATCCACGGGCAGCGTCATCGGTCGGTCTTTCGTCGAGCGAGCCAGGCGGAACGGCGACGGCGGAAACGAAAAAAGGGCCGGAAGCACGGGCTTCCAACCCTCGGGAATCGCGCGGCGAGTGGTCCTCTACGAACCGCACCTCATCGTCGCAACCTCCCCGCGGGACGGAAGCCGTCCGTCGGGCCGACAACAGAGACAACGGCAGGAGGAGGAGGCGGGCATGATCGCTCTGATCGGCAACCGCGGAGAATCCGCTTGAATCGAACTTCGCGCCCCAGGCGACTTCCAGCAGACTACCGTCGCCGACGGGCCGGATCAATGGTCGGCACGGTCGGCGACACGACCTGATTCGGCATTCTTCAGCGCACCGCCGAGCGCCTCGCACGCAGACCGGCTCAGCCGCGCGACTTCCCGCGTGGCGGCGGAATCCAGCAGCGGCCGGCCCGATCGGAGGGCTGCGACGAACGCCTGCGCGAGCGCCCCGTGTCCGCGGTCGGGGCGCCGCAGGGTTTTCCGTCGGTCGCAACGGGGACCGTCAGGCCGCAGTCTGCGAAAATCGTCGACCTCGATCGCGTGATTCCCGCAGACGATTCGCAGTCGTTCCTGTTGGAAATCGCCCCGCGCGGGGGCGACCAGATCGACCGTTCCGCATGAGCCGTCCGCGAACCGCAGCGCGAACGCGAGCGACTCGGGACGCGACGCGTCATGAACGCCCACGACCGGCCGCGGGCCGAAGAGGTGCACCAGCAGATCGACCCAGTGCGGAATCTCGCGCGCGACCGCCCCGGCGGCCGCAGGGCGGCGGACCGTCAGTTCGATCGTGCGACGGTCGTCGCGACCTGCCAGCCAGTCGACCGCCTCGCGGACCAGCGGGGCGTAGCGGCGATGAAACGCCGGCGCCAGCGCGCCCGTCTCGATCGCCGCCCCCACGCACCGTTCGAAATCCACGGGGGGAACGCCGGCGGGCGCGGACAGGGGAAGCGAATCGGTCAATATCCGTTTGCCCGCCCGGATCGCCGGGAGCAGCATTCCGGCCGCCTCGTCTGCGACGCCCGAGATCACGATCGCGTCCAGTTCGGGGTCGTCCACGAGCCGCGCGAACTGCGTGGTCGCTTCGGGAACGCGGAACCGGCGGCCGATGCGGATCGCCTCGCGCGCGCCCGTGCAGGCGAGGCAGCGGAGCACGGCCCCGGTGCGGGCGAAGGCGGGGAGCAACACCGATTCGAGCGCGTGCGGGTCGCCGGCGAAGCCGATCCGGGGGGGCGGCGCCTGGCCCTTGTTCGCAGCGTCGTCGCGCACGTTCGCTCCTTGGCCGCGGAGCGTATCGTCTTGCGGCGGGGCGGACAAGGCGAGCCGGCGCGGGGCCGCGTCGCGTCGCGAAACCGCAGGCGAGAATTGCCGTCCCGGGAAACGGACCCCTATTGGTCTCTCCACGGGGACGTGCTAGATTCCCCCCGCGCCGCGGGGGTCGCGGCGCCGCCTTCAGCAGGGGACTCGCGATGAGCACGGTGAGCACGATCGGGTCGACCGTGGCGGCGCCCAGGATCGGATCGCCCTTCGAGTTGGAAGAGGTCGACTGCCTCCTGTGCGGGCGGGGCGATTACGAAGCCGTGCTTTCATCGCCCGATCGCGCCACGGGCATCGGCCGCGAATTTCATGTCGTCCGCTGCCTCGCCTGCGGGCTGCACTACACGAACCCCCGCCCGACCGCCGAGACGATCGGCCCGTTCTACCCGGACGACTACCGCCCGTGGGACGGCAAGGAGGAACGGCGGCCGGCACGCGGACGGCTGATGAAATCGCTCGAGCGCGCGGTGCTCGAAACGTGGTTCGGCTATCCGCGCTCGACGCGGACCGGCTGGCTCCCGCGGCCGCTCGCCGCGCGGCTGGGGCTGCTGTGGATCCGCCGCAGCCGGCAGCGGCAATCGTGGATCCCGTGGCGGGCGCCGGGCCGGCTCCTCGATTTCGGCTGCGGCGGCGGAAACTTTCTGGTGCAGATGCGCGAGTTCGGCTGGAACGTGCAGGGGATGGACGTGTCGCCCGCGTGCGCCCGCGCCGTCACCGCGCGGACGGGAATTCCGGTCCACGTGGGGACGCTGCCGCATCCGGCCGTCGCCCGCGGGTCGTTCGATGTGATCACGCTCTGGAACTCGCTGGAACACGTCCACCATCCGCGGGCAACGGTGCAGGCCGTGCGCGAGGCGCTCGCCCCCGGCGGATTGATCGTCGTCGGCGTCCCCAACATCGACTCCTGGACCTTCCGGCAGTTCGGGCTGGACTGGCACCCGCTCGATTTGCCGCGGCACCTCACGCACTTCACCCCGCCGACCCTCTCGCGCCTGCTCGAAGCCGAGGGCTTCCGCGTGCTGTCGATCGAGCACGTGGCGCGGCCGGGCTTTCTGCGGCACTCGGTCGAGCTGCTCGAGGAATCGGGCCGCGGATCGCGGCGGTTGGACCGCTTGCGGAACGGTCCGCTGGCCCGCGCCGCCGCGAACCGGGCGGAGCGCCACACGGAGGCGGACTTCATCCGGGCGGTGGCGATGAAGGCGGCGTAGGTGTATTTCGTGTGTGGCGACGCCGTCATTCCCGCGAAGGCGGGAATCCAGTGCCTTCGCCCTCCGCGCATCTGCTGGATGCCCATCCCCGCCTTCGCTGGGGGCGGGCTCTCCGCGGGCATGACGCGCAAAGGCGGCCCGGCCATCCATCGCCGGCAAATCTTCCCGCATGGTTCGAAAGCCGAAAACAGCGCAACATCAGAACCGGCGCGTCGGGTTGGCGACCGTGTCGGCCCCCTTCGCGGAACACTAAGCTAAGCCCGCAGCGCCAGCAAGGAGGGCATCCAGGTGCGGTACCGTGTTCGCGCCGCTCTGGATTCCCGCCTGCGCGGGAATGACGCGTGATGGCCGCACGAGTGATTCGGGCTACTCGGCCAGTCGTCCATCGACCAGGCGCAGGATGCGGTCGCTGTCGGTGAGATACCGCTGGTCGTGCGTGACGACGACGACCGTCGTGCCGTGCTCCTCGTGCAGCCGCCGCAGATAGCCGAAGACCTCCGCCCCGGTCTGCGTGTCGAGTTCGCCTGTCGGCTCGTCGGCGAGGACGATCGCGGGGCCTTTGAAGATCGCGCGGGCGATCGCCACCCGCTGCTGCTCGCCGCCCGAAAGCTGGCTCGGGCGGTGCTCCAGCCGTTCTCCCAGTCCGACGCGCGCCAGCAGCTCGCTGGCGCGGCGGCGCATGTCGGGAGTGACGCCCCGCGGCAGATACGGCACGAGCACGTTGTCCACCGCATCCAGGTTCGCGAGCAGGTTGAAGCTCTGGAACACGAACCCGACGCGGTCGCGGCGGAAGGCGTCCCGCTCGCGGGCCGACATCCGCGCCAGCGTGCGGCCTTCGACGGCGACCTCGCCGGCGGTCGGCTCTTCGAGCGCCCCGATGAGGTACAGCAGCGTGCTCTTCCCGCTGCCGGACGGCCCGAGAATGAACGTGAACGACCCCCGCGGAATCGAACAAGTCACGCCGCGAAGCGCATGCACCTCGGTCTCCCCGCGGCGATGGATTTTGGCGACGTCGCGGAGATCGATCATGGGGGGAGCGGTCGGCTTTCAGCGATCAGCGGCCAGAAGGCGGAAGGCGGAAGGCAGGCGTCGGACCGCCGGGTGCCACTGGCTTGCCAGTGCTTTTTGCGGACAACGATGCAGTCTCCTTCGTGGACCGGCTCCGGGGGAACCTTGCACTTCGATCGCAATTCTCTTCAGCCGCCCTCGATGCGAACTGGACCGAACAACTCCGGCGACGGGCCGTGGATCGATTCCACCGAGCCGGGAATTGCTCCCGAACGAGGTCTCGATCCGCAGTCCATTATGCAGGAGTCGCGGGCATCATCAAGCACGATTCGTGATGGAGGGTGCAAGGGACCAACCACAAAAGCACTGGCAAGCCAGTGGCACCCGGCGCCGACGCGGGAGTGCGGACCTATATCCCCGAGCGCGAGACGGGACAGCGGCGGTGGACCGACAAGCC
>JBBDNU010000218.1:0-48992 GCA_040877365.1 Planctomycetales bacterium | reverse complement strand
TGCTGAGCCTGAGCGGAGCTTGAAAACACCCACAGATTCTGGTGAAGACCCGAATTTTTCAGCCACTCGGCCAATCCCTCATCGTGTGCCGTGATCCACCGTGTTACGGAGATCAGAGTGCCGTGCTCGTGGAATTGAATTTGGGGGTCGCGTTCGATGGGCATATTCGCACCCCGTGGAAGAAACTGCGCGGCCAACCTCTTCCGCACTCTCGTCGTCCTTCATCGTACACTGCGTTTGCACTGCCCGCTATTGCACAGGCTTCGAATGCTCGTCGAAGCACCCCGTCAGCCGCCGCATTTCGTTGCGGCGGTGCTCGGACTTCATCCTCCCGTGACCCTCGCCGGGATAGGCGATGAGCTTGGTCGCCCACGCCCAACGTCTTGAGGGCCTTCCAGAACTCGAACAATTGCAGCGGTGGGCACTCCACGTCGCGCTTGCCGACGTAGATGAGCGTCGACGCCTGAGCCGACGGCTTCTCATTAGATCTGCCGCACGGCGTCGTCGATCATTCCCACGTACCACAGCACCACGCTGAAGATCAAAAACACGATGAACCCCGCGACGAGCAGCCACACGCCCCAGGCGAGCAGGGCCGCCAGCAGGGCCAGGGTGCGGCGGGCGTCCTCCTCGAGGTGCGGGCTGATCCGCGCGAGCGTTTCGGGGATCGTTCCCGACGTCTCCCCCACATAGACCATCTCCAGGAACTCGGCCGGAAACAAGCCGGTCGCGGCGAGCGCCTCGTGCAATTCGTCCCCCGCGGCGACCGCCGCGCAGATCGAGCGCGTGGCGGCGATGAACGACCCGTTCCGCGTCGCCCGCAGGCTGACCTGCAGACACCGCTCGATCGGCATTCCCGTCTGCTGCGTGAGCGCGAACGCCCACGAGAACCGCGCCAGGGCGAAGGCCCGCATGCACTTGCCCACCACGGGAACGCTCATCAACAGCGGATCGAGAAACAGCCGTCCCGACAGCGACCGCGACAGGAGCGTATAGCCCGCGATCAGTCCGAACGCCGTCCCGAACGTGATCCCGTACCAGACGAGCGCCCCGCGCGTGCCGGTCAGCCCGAGGCCGAACACGTCCAGCGCTTCGCCCCCCCGCGTCTCGGCGATCCACCCCAACAGGTAGATCACCCCTCCCACGACCAGGACCGCCAGCACGAGCTGGATGCAGGGCCAGGCGATCATCGCCAGGAACGTCCGCCGCAGCCGCACGTTGTTCTCGTAATGCTCGGCGAGCCGCGTCAGGATTTCGGGAAGCGCCCCGGTGTGCTCGCCGAGCGAGACCATCTCGACGAGCAGCTCGGGGAAGGCCCGCCCCTGGTCGCGCATCGCCTGCGAGACTTCTTCGCCCCCCTGGATCGCCTGCGCGATCTCCGCGAGCGCCCGGCGGGCCCGGCGGTCGTGCGTCTTCTGCGCCGCGAGGTCGAACGCCTTGCGGATAGCCACCCCGGCCGACAGTGTCGCCGCCAGCGACCGGCAGATCACGGCCAGCGATTTCCACCCGATCCGGCGAGCGAACAAGCTGCCGTTCCTTTCATTTTCGACGCGACGGCGCGAAGCAGGACGATTCTCTCGCTCCCCCTTCTACCACGGATGATCCGTCGCGGCGAAGCCACAACCGAGGAAAGATGGCCCCGAAGACGCGAAGGCCGATCCGTCCGACGCGATTTCATCCTTCATCAGTGCCCATCAGTGAAATCCGTGGTCGCTCTTCCTTCTCGCGCGTCGTTGCGGCGACCGGCGCGGTGTCCTCAGGGCGTGCCACCCGATTTCTGCACGTCCGTCGCCCGTGATTCCTCCACCAGCCGGCGGATTTCCGTCTCGACTTGTTCGGCGGTGAACTCCTCCTCCGGGCCCTTGGCGTTCGCGTTGTCGAACCGTTTGGCGGGCCGGCCGTCGCGGGCGTAGAGGAACAGCGTCGGCGTCGATTCGACTCCCGCCCGCTCCATGAACTCGAGCAGCGGGTCGGTCAGCAAGACGTTCTCGATCCGCCCGGCGTCCTGTTTCCTCAACTCCGCCAGCGCGTCGGCCCGGTACGTCGCGACCGGCTGGTCGTCGAGACCGACGTAATCGCAGTTCACCGAGATGCACGCCACGTCGTCGCCGAACCGTTCCTGAATCGCGACGAAGTGCGGAAGCCGCTCCAGGCACGGCAGGCAGGTGGACATCCATACGTCGACGGCGACGACCTTGCCGCGCCGGGCCGCGACCATCTTCTGCACTTCACCCCAACCCGCCTCGCGGAGCGAAACGTCCCGGGGCGCCGCATCGTTCGTCGCCTCCTGGCTCGCATCGAAGACCGCGCCCAGACCAGTTGCCAGGTCCACAGTCTCATTCCTCAGGAACGGCCACAGCGAGCCTGCGAGGGCGACCAAGCAAACGGGCAGAAGCAACGCCGACGTGAGCAGTCCGCCGACGGAGTACACCGCCCGCCTCCCGCCGCGTTTCCTGCCGAGAAGCCAGAGTGACATGGCAATCACACCAAAGTACGTCGGCATCGACCTCCGCCAGCAGACTATCAGTGCGCGCGTCGTGAATGAAGCCCGAAGGTCCTCGAGCGTCGCCGGCTGTGGTGTGCGGATCCGCAGTCCGGCCCTGTCCGCAAGCAAGGGATCAACCTCCCGGTGACATTCTTCACCCGTCGCACGCGCTCTGCGGCGGCATGATCTCATCAGCGATTCCCATTTGACACGATGCCCGGCCTCCGGTCCAATGGATCGGGATGGTTTCCATTCTGGATTCCGGGGATGACTCGAATCATCGAGCTTGAATGATGCACAGACCAGTTCTCCTAGTCGCGCTCCTGTCGGGCATCGGTGTCGCGCTGACCGGCTGCGGCGATGCGATGGGTCCTCAGGCCGCGCTCTCCTTCGCGGAAGAACCGCCGCGTGCGGTCGCCGCGGACTCCAACACCGCCGGGCCTGCCGAGCCGATGCCGACGGCGGAAGACGCCGGGCCGGGCGACGCGCGCGACGCCGGCGAGGTCGATCCCGACGAAGCCCTCCGCAATTGGCCGCAGTGGCGTGGGCCGCTGGGGACGGGGGCCGCGCCCTTGGCCGATCCGCCCATCGAGTGGAGTGCGGAGAAGAACGTCCGCTGGAAGGTCGAGTTGCCGGGGTTGGGGCATTCGACGCCGATCGTCTGGGGGGACCGCGTGTTCGTCACCGCCGCCGTCCCCTTCGGCGACGCGCTGCCGCCGAAGTACAGCGGCCGCCCCGGCGAGCACGACAACCTCCCGACCACGCACCGCCACGAGTTCGTGGTCATCGCGCTGGATCGCGAGACGGGCAGGGTCGTCTGGCAGCGGACGGTCGCCAGGGATCTTCCGCGCGAGACCGGCCACCGCACCGCCAGCCTGGCGTCGAACTCCCCCGTGACCGACGGCCGCCGCGTGTACGCCTTCTTCGGCTCGCGCGGGCTGTACTGCCTCGACTTCGCCGGCAAGCCGGTGTGGACCAAGGACCTCGGGGAGATGCACACGCTGCACGGCCACGGCGAAGGGGCGTCCCCCGTGCTCCACGGCGAGGCGCTCGTCGTCAACTGGGACCACGAGGGGCAGTCGTTCGTCGTCGCCTTCGACAAGCGGACCGGGAACGAACGCTGGAAGGTCGAACGGGACGAGCCGACCTCCTGGGCCACGCCGATCGTCGTCGAGGTGGAGGGCAAGCCGCAGGTCGTGGTCAGCGGGACGAACCGCATCCGCGGGTACGATCTGGCGACGGGCGCGGTCGTCTGGGAGTGCGGCGGGTTGTCCACGAACGTCGTCTCCTCGCCGGTCGCGGCGGAGGGCATGGTGTACGCCGGCAGCAGTTACGACACGCGGGCCATGCTCGGCATCCGCATCGAAGGCGCACGGGGGGACCTGACCGGGACGGAGCGGGTGATCTGGTCGCGAATCCGCGGCACGCCCTACGTCCCGTCGCCGCTCCTGTATGGCGACGCGCTCTACTTCCTGAACCACTACCAGAACGTGCTGACGCGGGTGCAGGCGCGGACGGGTCACGAGCTTCCCGGCCCGATCCGCCTGAACGGGATCGGCGATCTGTACGCCTCCCCCGTCGCTGCCGCGGGCCGCGTCTACGCGACCGACCTCGACGGCCGGACGATCGTCCTCACGCACGCGGACGAGCCGAAGGTGCTGGCGGTGAACGAGCTGGGCGAGCCGACCAGCGCCTCTGCGGCGCTCGCCGGGGGCGACCTGTTCCTCCGCGGCGACCGGCATCTGTACCGCATCGCGGAAGAGAAGTAGGGTGGGCTGTGCCTGTGCCCACCGATCCGATGGGATCCCGGTCGAGGAGAAAATCCCGCCCCTCGACGTCCGGGTCGCTGGGCGCGTCTCCGTTGACAACCCCGGCCCGCGCGTTAGGATGGCCCGTCGACAACGGGTGTCCGTCCGGCTCGTCGCCGGCGGAAGAATAGGGAAAACGGTGCGATTCCGTTGCGGTCCCGCCGCTGTGACCGGGGACGAACGCTGCGAACAGACCACTGCGGCCGAGCCGCGGGAAGGTGCAGCCAGTAGGACGATCCGGGAGCCAGAAGACCTGCCCGTCGAGTCGGCCCAGTTTGCAAGCGGTCCGTTCGAGGAACTGACGTCGCAGCTTGCGCCGCGTGCTTCCGGCGAGGCGAGGTTCCCGGTTGCGGGATCTTCGCGCACTTGACCCATCGGCGATCGCGCGCTGGGATCCTGGCGTCGCGCGCTCGATGATCGGCCGGACCATTGCGGCACATTCCGCCCGTCGTTCCCCCGGCGCTCCGCCTGCAATCGCGCCGCGGTCGAAGCCCGGCCGCGGCGCGCAGCGACAACGAGGAGCTTGTCATGCGCCGCACCTTCCCGTTCGAGTTCGCACATCCATCTCGCCACTCGTCACTCGTCACTCGTCACTTTCCCGCCACGCGCGGCGGCTTCACGATCATCGAGATCCTCGTGGTCGTCGGGATCATGAGCCTGTTGATGGCGCTGCTGCTCCCGGCGGTGCAGGCCGCCCGCGACGCCGCCCGCCGCACCACCTGCCGCAGCAACATCCGGCAGCTCGTGATCGCGATGCACAACTACCACGACGCCCACGGCACGCTGCTGCCGTACAAGATCGACAGTCCCGAACAGATCGACTACGTCGAGTCCGGCTTCGCGGCGGCGACGCGGGGGAAGATCCGCTATTGGTTCGGCACGGTCGATGAGGACCAGCCGGCCGCGTCGCTGCAGCTCGACTTCGCGGACGGCTTTCTCGCGCCGTTCATGGAACGGAGCCGCCCCACGTACCAGTGCCCCGACTTCGGCATCCACCAGGTCGACGTGGTCCGCTTCGGCGACATGGCGTGCGGCTACGCCTACAATCCGAACCTCGGCCCCGGCACGCAGTACGACTTCTCGGGCTGGCCTCCCGTCGTCGACGCGAGCGCGCCGGTCGCGTACCGCATGGCCGACGTGACGAGCGCCACGCACACGATCGCCTTCACCGACTCGGCCCAGGTGAAATGGGACATGACGTTCCAGGAGAACTGGCGGGCCGAGCCCCCCAGCTCGAACTTTCCGACGACGCACTTCCGGCACCGCGGGCAGGCGCTCGTCGCGTTCCTCGACGGCCGCGTGGAGGGCGTCGAACGGACGTGGCAGGACGATCTGGGTCCGTGGGTGCCGGCCGAACAGAAGGAGCTGATGGACCAGCACGAGCTGGGCTTCGTCGGCCCGGACGATTCCCTGTACGACCGGGATTGAAGGAGACGCCCGATGAACGTCGAAGAAGCGAAAGGCATCGTCGAACGCCTCGCGCCTGTCGCGGAAACATGCTCACTCGCGGGGTCGTCGAAGATGGAGGCCGAAAGCCCCCTCACCCTGACCCTCTCCCCCGCAAAGCCGGGGGAGAGGGGACTTCGTCGCGGACCCCGGGGAACCGCGGCGATGATCGCCTTCGCGATCGCATCGTTTCTGTCCGGGTGCGGCGGCGAGGCCGGCGGCGACGAACGGCTCGTCACCTACGTCTGCACCGAGACTCGCGCCGTCGTGCAGGCGGAGGCGCAACCGACCCCCGCGCTGAATCCCGCCACCGGCCGCCGCACGCTCGTCCGCGGAATGTACTGCGCCGAGTGCCGGGAATGGTATCCGGTCCCGGCGGACGCGCGGCATCCGCAGGCCATCCGCTGTCGCCGGCATGGAACTCCGATGTCGCTCTCCGGCCCGAATTCCGATCTTTCGTCCACGGAGAAGAAATGATGCCCGAGCCGATCGTCGTGTCGTGGAGCGGCGGGAAGGACAGCGCGCTGGCGCTCGCCGCGCTCGCCGCCGCGCCGGAATGGGAGGTCGTGGGCCTGCTGACGACCGTCACCGCCGGCCACGACCGGATCAGCATGCACGGCGTCCGCCGCGCGCTCCTGCACGCCCAGGCGGCAGCGATCGGACTGCCGCTGATCGAAGTCGTGATCCCGCCCGCGGCGTCGAACGGCGTTTACGAGACCGCGATGGGGGAGGCGTTCGACCGCCTGCGAGATGGCCTCCAGTTGCGTTCCCCTCTCCCCCGGCTCTGCGGGGGAGAGGGCCGGGGTGAGGGGGCATCCGGTCACCCGAGCGAGATGAGCGTCGGTTCCTTTCCAGGCTTCCAGAAATGCAATAAGGACGGCGAGCCGTTCGCTTCGCACTCCGTACGCGATTCGGCCGCCACTGGGTCCATCAGCCCCCTCACCCTAACCCTCTCCCCCGCAAAGCCGGGGGAGAGGGGACCAAGCGTTGCCGGGGCTGAGACATTGGATCCCCCGGACATTCACTCGCGAGGCGTCGCGCACGTCGCTTTCGGCGACCTGTATCTCGCGGACATCCGCGCGTATCGCGAGCGGCTCGTCGCGAAGCACGGCCTGGCGCCGGTGTTTCCCGTGTGGGGCCGCGACACGCGGGAGCTCGCGGACGAGTTCATCGCCCGCGGGTTCGTCGCCCATCTCGTCTGCATCGACCCGCGGGCGCTCGACGAGTCGTTCGCGGGCCGCCGCTTCGATTTCGAGCTGCTGGCCGACCTGCCGGCGCACGTCGATCCCTGCGGCGAGAATGGCGAGTTCCACACGTTCGTCTCCGACGGTCCGCTCTTCTCGCGACCCGTTCCCGTCGAACCCGGCAAAATCGTCCGCCGCGATTCCTTCGTGTTCCGCGATCTGGTATTGAATACGCAAATTCCCAATGAGGTGAAATGATGACGCGAGAGCGGATGATTCGGACGCACGGCCTGCTGCTCGGGGCGCTGCTCGTCTATGCCCTGTCGATGCGGTTGCTGCCGTGGATCCTTCGACGGGAAGGAGTCAACGTCGATGCGGGGCTGGCGGTCTATCCGTGGAACTTCTCGCCGTTTCCGGCGATCTGCCTGTTCGGGGCGGCGTGCTTCCGCAATGTGCGTTGGGCCTACGCGCTCCCATTGGCGGCGTGGTTTCTGGGCGACTTGGGGATCTGGCACTTGACGAAACGGGAGTGGGGCTTTCCGCCGGGCGCGCTGCTTCAGTACGGTTGCTTCCTGCTGACGATCGCCCTGGGCCTGTCGTTGCGAAAGCGGCGCACCGTCGCCGCGATCGCCGGCACGGGGCTTCTCGCGGAGACCGTGTTCTTCGTCGTCACGAACTTCGGCGTCTGGTATCTGGGGGACGGCAAGCTGTATCCGCACGACTCCACCGGACTGCTCGCCTGCTATGTCGCCGGGATTCCCTTCTTCCGCAATTCGCTGCTCAGCATGGGAGTTTTCTCGGCGGTGCTGTTCACGCCGGTGATGCTCGCGGAGAAGCGCGACGCGGCGGTGGCGACCGCGGAGTGAACGCGGGGAAATCCCGCCCCGTACGGGGGGCGGGATTGAAATTCGAGAGCGCATGCCTCACCGCATCGTCACGCTGATCGCCAGCGCCACCGAGATCGTCGCCGCCCTCGGCTTCGAGGAGCAGCTCGTCGGGCGCTCGCACGAGTGCGACTATCCCCCTTCGGTCGCGCGGCTGCCCGCCTGTTCCGAGGCGAAGGTCGACGCCCGCGCGACGAGCCGCGAAATCGACCGGCAGGTGAAGGCGGTTCTCCGGGACGCGCTCTCGGTCTATCGGGTCGATGCGGAGTTGCTGCGGGCGCTCGACCCGACGCTGATCGTCACGCAGACGCAGTGCGAAGTGTGCGCGGTGAGCCTCGCCGACGTCGAGCAGGCGGTGTGCGAGGTCTGGACGAACTCCCATCCCTCTCCGGGAGGGGGCAAGGGGAGCGTTGATATGGACGGCAACGTTCGACCCTCCCCCAGCCCCTCCCTGAGAGGGAGGGGAGTTCCCCGCATCGTCTCGCTCGAGCCGATGCGGCTCGCCGACCTGTGGACCGACATCCGCCTCGTCGCCCAAGCGCTGGACGCCCCCGAGCGCGGCGACGCGCTGATCGCAGAGCTGAAAGCGCGGCTCGACCGGCTCGCGGCGCAGGCGGCCGCCCTCCCCGATCAACCGACGGTCGCCTGCCTCGAGTGGATCGACCCGCTGATGGCGGCGGGCAACTGGGTCCCGGAACTGGTCGAGATCGCCGGCGGCTGCAATCTGTTCGGCGAGGCGGGCAAGCACTCCCCCTGGATGACCTGGGAGCAGCTCGTCGCGCGCGATCCCGACGTGATCGCCGTCATGCCCTGCGGGTTCGACATCGAGCGGACGCGCGCGGAGATGCGCCCGTTTTTTGACCGCCCCGAATGGAACGAGCTGCGCGCGGTCCGCACGGGGCGCGTGTTCCTCACCGACGGCAACCAGTACTTCAACCGTCCCGGCCCGCGGCTCGTCGAATCCGCGGAGATCCTCGCCGAACTGCTGCACCCGCACGCATTCGACTTCGGCCATCGCGACAGCGGCTGGATCGCGCTGGATGCGTAGACCGGATCATTCGGCGGGAAACCACGCGCAGGGCGCGCGGCACTTCAGCCCGAAGCCCGAGCGAGGGTGACCGTTGCTCCGTCCCGCGCTTGCGCTTCGGGCTAGTATCAGTGGGAGGCCGCTTCGTCTAAAATCGCCCCCGGCGAACTGGGATCCATTCTCGACCCGTCGGGAGAACTTCCGCATGTACCGCGCTGCCACGATATTTTCCGTATTGTTGCTTCTGCCGTCGGGCTTGCTGCTGGCCGATGAAGACGTGACCTGGCGGCGCGTGAAGCTCGACGACGCCTTCGTCTCCGAAGGGGTCGCCGTCGCCGACGTGAACCGCGACGGCCAGCTCGACGTCATCGCGGGCGACGTGTGGTACGAGGCGCCCGCGTGGCGGCGGCACGAAATCCGCCCCCTCGGCAAGTACGACCCGAGCAAAGGCTACAGCAAGAGCTTCGCCAACTGGGCCTGCGACGTGAACGGCGACGGCTGGGAAGACCTGATCGTCGTCGGCTTCCCCGGCGAGCCGGCCTACTGGTACGAAAATCCCCGGAACAAGCCGGGGCACTGGAAGCAACACCTCGTCTGGCACTCCGCGGGGAACGAGTCCCCCGATTTCGCCGACCTCGACGGCGACGGCCGGCCCGAGCTGGTGCTGGGCTCGGAACCCGAACGGCGACTCGGCTTCCTTCCCCTGCCCTCCGCCGACAACGCGACGGACAAATGGAGTTTCCATGCGATCAGCGAGCCGGGCGACCCGCAGCGGAATGGTTCGCACCGCTACTATCACGGGCTGGGTCACGGCGATGTGAACGGCGACGGCCGTCGCGACGTGGTCATCCCCCACGGCTGGTACGCCGCGCCGGCCGACCGCACGGCGGGGCCGTGGGCGTTTCACCCGATCGAACTCGTTGCCGACGGCCAGAAGATCGCCGCGCCGCCGGTTGCGGACATTCACGTCCATGATTTCGACGGCGACGGCCACGCCGATCTCGTGATGAGCTCCGCCCACGCCTACGGAATCTGGTGGTTCCGCAACCTCGGCGACGACCGGCGGTTCGAGCAGCGATTGATCGACAAGTCCTATTCGCAGACGCACGCCCTCGAGTTCGCCGACGTCGACGGCGACGGCCGGCCCGATCTCGTCACCGGCAAACGCTACTTCGCCCACAACGGCAGCGATCCCGGCGGCCGCGACCCGGTCGTGATGCACTGGTACGAGTTCCGCAAGGATTCCGACGGCGGGCCGGAGTTCGTCCCGCACGAAATCGTCGCCGGACGCGACACGGGCATTGGCACGCAGTTCGTGGTTCGCGACATGAACGGCGACGGCCTGCCGGACATCGCGCTGTCGAACAAGAAGGGGGTCAACGTGCTGCTGCAGACAAAGTGAGCCGTAGCGGAAGTCGCAAGAATTCCGACGGCGCTAACCGTTCCGACGCACGAACCGGCTCCCCTTCAGCTCGAACCGCGGGAGGCTCCCGGCGGGCACGGCGGCGACTTCCGCCTGAAAGTTCAGCCGGTCCTTGACGACGCGCGCGACCTCGGCGACGAGCGACTCGGCCCGCGCGGCCGTCGCCGCCACCGGTTCGATTTCGATCCGCAGGTGATTCATCGCCCGCCGCGTCTCGACCGTGATGCGGTACTCGGCGACCTCGGCGAACTCCCGCAGGATCGCCTCGATACTCGACGGGAAGACGTTGTTTCCACGGATCGAGACCATGTCGTCCGCGCGGCCGAGGATGCCCCCTGTCAATCGCAGCAACTCGCGGCCCGCGGGGTCGGGAGCGGCATCCGCCCGCACGAGGTCGCCCGTGCGATAGCGGACCAAAGGCGAGCCCAGCCGGCCGAGGTTCGTCACGACCAGTTCCCCCAGCTCCCCCGCGGCGACCGGCTCGTGCGTCGTCCCGTCGAGGATCTCGGCGATGCACTCGGTTTCGAGGACGTACAGACTCCCTTGGGAATCGACCGCCTCCGTCACCAGCGAGCCGAGCTCGGTCATCCCCCAATGGTCGAAGACCCGCGCCCCCCATGCCGCCTCGATCCGCTCCCGCGTCGCCGGAATGCTCCCCCCCGGCTCGCCCGCGACGACCAGCCCGCGGACGGGACCGCTCGCGAGATCCATCCCCATTTCCCCGGCGACTTCCGCGAGCCGCAGCGCATAGGTCGGCGTGCAGCAGACGAAGGTGGCCCGGTTGTCTTCGATCAGCCGCAGGCGGGCCTCGCTGCTCATCCCGCCGCCGGCGAGGCACAGGTTCCCCAGCCGGTTCGCCCCCTCGAACGCCGCCCAAAAGCCGATGAACGGTCCGAACGAAAACGGGAACGCGACGCGGTCTTCCGGCGTCAGCCCCGCGAACTCGAAGATCGTCCCCCAGCAATCGAGGAACCACGTCCAACTCGCGGGCGTGTCGAGCCAGCGGAGCGGGCGCCCGGTCGTCCCCGAAGTCTGGTGCATCCGTGAATACGCGGCGAGCGGATACGTCAGGTTCGTCCCGTACGGAGGATGGGCCGCCTGGTCGGCCACCAGCTCGCTTTTCTCCGTGAGCGGCAATCGCGGCAGATCGTCGAGCGCGCGGACCGCCGCGACATCGACGCCGGCCTCACGGAGCTTCCGCGTCCAGAAGGGATTGGCGGGGACGACGGCGTCGAGTAGAGTCCGCAGCCGCTTGGTCTGATACGCGTGGATCGAGTCGCGCTGGCCGGGCTGCGTGCGATCGTGCGTGCGTTCGCTGGTCATTCCATCAACTTAGCCCGCCGCCGTCGAGAGGGGAACCATGACGCCGCAGGCAACTCTGAGCCGAGGGGTTTATCCCCTCGGTGTTGACCAGGTCCGCCACCGCGACGCGATGATGTCTCGTGATGGAAGCCGCCTTGAGCACCGAGGGGATAAACCCCTCGGCTCATCGGCGATTGAAACCGTGCAGCTTCGGCATCGTCAGACCGCCACCTCGATTTCGCGGATCTCGGCACCGTCTTCCGGTTCGATCTCGGCGTCGAGATACTCGCGGATGGCGACCGCGATGTTTGCCATCGCCTCGTTTTCGGTCTCGCCTTGCGACCAGCAGCCGGGCAGGCTCGGCGCGCAGACGGCGAAGCCTTCATCCGACGAATACAGCACGACCTTGAATTTCATGGCATTGCTCCTCGTGCATTCTATCGTCCGCTTCACGGGCGACGGAAGCCGAGCGGCTATTCCGACTTGCCGCCCGCCGCGGGCTTCGAGTCCGATTTCTCGGACTTCTTCTCCCCCTTGCCGGAGGCGGCGTCGCTCGCGGTCTTGTCCGCCGCGGCCCCCTTCTTGTAGGACTCGCTGCGGTAGTCGGTCTGGTAGAAGCCGGAGCCTTTGAACAGGATCCCCGCGCCGGGACCGATCACCCGCTCGGCCTTCTGCTTGCCGCACTCCGGGCACTTCTTCACCGGCTTCGCCATGATCGACTGGAACAGCTCCCAGCGATGGTCGCAATTGCGGCAGCGGTAGTCGTAGGTGGGCATGGGATGAAGTTGGAAGTATGAAGTAAGAAGTATGAAGTACGAAGTAAGAAATCAGAAGAAAGAACGAAGCGCGCGAACAAGGAGCCGCCCAACGCTCATTCTTACTTCGTACTTCTTACTTCTGACTTTCTCCCGCCGAGACGATGACCTTGCTCGGGCGGATCACGTGGTCGTGTAGCTTGTAGCCTTTTTCGATCTCGTCGAGGACGGTCATCCGGGGGTGGTCGGCGGAAGGGACCTGCTGGATCGCTTCGTGCAGGTTCGGGTCGAACGGCTGCCCCACAGCCCGGATCTCCTCGACATGGCGGGCGGCGAGGACGTCGCGGAACTGCCGGGCCACCAGCCGCACCCCCTCGATGAGTTGCTCCACGTTCGGCGACGACTCGGCGGCGGCGATCGCCCGCTCCAGGTTGTCGAGCGCGGGCAGAAGATCGCGCACGAGTCCCGCGGAGCGGCGGAGCACGTCCCGCTCGGCCTCGGCGCGGGTCCGCTTGCGGAAGTTCTCCAGCTCCGCCTGGGCGCGGAGCAGCTTGTCGAAATTCGCGTCCCGCTCGGCCCGCATCGCCTCGAGCTGCTCGACGAGCGATGGCTCGGCGGCGGGGCCGCCGTCGTCGAGACGGTCCTCGTCGTCGGGACGCTGCTGTTCGGGATCGTTCATGGGATTTCTCGTCTCGTTGGAGTACAGCCTTCAGGCTGTTGCGAGTGTCGAGAGACGTTCGTTACCAAGCGGCCAGGCTGAAGCCGAGTACTCCAACCACAGGCTGAAGCCTGTACTCCAACGGGCAGGCTGGAAAGCCTGCTCCACGGTTTCATTATCCCGCGGCGCCCTCGTCGGCGGGGACGAAATATTCCTTGAGCTTCTCGAAAAACGACTTGCGGTGCGGGCTGACGTGCGCCTGCTCGACCTCCGCCAGCTTCCGCAACAACTCCTCCTGCTGCGCGTCGAGCTTGCGGGGCACTTCGACCTGAACTTCGACCAGCAGGTCGCCGCGGCGGCCCCCCTGCACGTCCGGCATCCCCAGGCCGCGGAGGCGGAAGACTTCCCCGGGCTGCGTCCCCGCCGGCACGACGAAATCCTGCACGCCGTCGAGCGTGGGGACTTCCAACGTCGTCCCCAGGACCGCCTGGGTGTACGTTACGGGAATCTCGCAGGCGAGGGTCCGCCCGTCGCGGCGGAACAGCGGGTGCGGCTCGATCCGCACTTCCACGTAAAGATCGCCGCGCAAGCCTTGCACCGAGCCCGGCTCCCCCTCTCCCGGCACGCGCAGCTGCTGTCCGTCGTCGATCCCCGCCGGAATGCGGATCTCCCGCGTGACGCGCTGCGCCGCGCGTCCCGTGCCTCGGCACGACGGGCACTTGTCGCGGACTACGGTCCCCGCGCCGCGGCAGGCGGGGCAGACGGTCTGGACGCGGAAGAAGCCCTGCGACTGCACGACCTGCCCGTGCCCGCCGCAGTAGTCGCACCGCTCGGGCGTCGTGCCGGGCCGCGCCCCGTTGCCGCCGCACGTGGTGCAGATCTCCTGGCGTTCGAACTCGATCTGGCGGGTCGCGCCGCGGGCGGCGGCAAGGAGGTCGATGGTGAGCGAGACGCGGAGGCTGTCGCCGCGCCGCGCGCGGCTCCGCGAACGTCCGCCGCCGAACCCGAAGCCTTCGAAGATGTCTCCAAAGGCCTCGAAGATGTCGCCGAGGTCCTGGAAGCCGCCGGCGCCGCCGCCGCCTCGCACGCCAGCGTGCCCGTAGCGGTCGTATCGCGACCGCTTCTCCGGATCCCCGAGCACCTCGAATGCTTCGGAGGCCTCCTTGAAGCGGGCGACCGCCTGTTCGTCGCCGGGGTTGCGGTCCGGGTGATTGGCGAGCGCGAGCTTTTTGTAGGCTTTCTTGATCTGCTCGGGCGCGGCCTCGCGAGGCACGCCGAGCACCTCGTAGTAATCGCGCTGAGAAGCCATCGCGGGCATGTGCTCTCGCCGGATCGTTTCTTTGGATCGTTTCTTTTCGACGCAAAGGCGCGAAGACGCAAAGAAGCGCAAAGGTCTGAAGTCAGCGTCTCACGCTATTCTTGAACATCCACAGATTACGCAGATTTTTTCGATAGCTGCCGATGATCGAGCCGAACTTTTCGACCACGGATTCCACTGATGGGCACTGATGAAGAAGGAAAAATCCGTGCCCATCCGTGGTCAAAATTCGCTTGGTTCCGGCTCTGCCGGGCTGGGTAATCTGGGTAATCTGTGGATGTAATCCGATGTCTTCTTCGGCAACGGAATCGTATTCGCGGCGTGGATTCCGGCAAAGATCAAAACGCGGCGGCGATGACGCGAAGCGGGCCACCGCGTGGGTGGCCCGCCGATTCTTTTCGCTTTCGATCACTGATCCGGTT
Source organism: Planctomycetales bacterium (assembly GCA_040877365.1). Taxonomy (GTDB): domain Bacteria; phylum Planctomycetota; class Planctomycetia; order Planctomycetales; family Planctomycetaceae; genus JBBDNT01. The sequence continues at coordinate 34,280 of JBBDNU010000218.1, read as the reverse complement.
CCGGCGCCGGTTTGCTCCGTAGCGGAACTCGCAAGAGTTCCGCCGGAGGAAGATTCGCTCCCCCCGTCGCCTGACGGAATTCTTGCGAATTCCGCCACATCGCAAGCTGACCGCTGACGGCTGATCGCTGACAGCTTCTTACCGAATCGCCCCCTCCACCTTCGCCCGCTCGCCGCCGTCGTTTTCGTCCGTGCGGGTCACGAGGACCTGGGTGGTGAGCATCAGGCCGGCGATCGAGGCCGCGTTGGAGAGCGCGTTCTTGACCACCTTGGCCGGGTCGATGATCCCCGCCTTCATCATGTCCACGTACTCGCCGGTGTTGGCGTCGTAGCCGATGTTGCCCGACTTCTGGCGGACCTCATCGGCGACGACCGCGCCGTCGACGCCGCAGTTGGCGGCGATCTGGCGGATGGGGGCGGCCAAGGCGCGGGCCACGATCTCGACGCCGATCTTCTCGTCTCCCTTGGCCTTGGTGTTGCGGACGGCGTCGACCGCCCGGAGCAGGGCCACGCCGCCGCCGGGGAGGATGCCTTCCTCGACGGCGGCCCGCGTCGCGTGCAGGGCGTCCTCCATGCGGGCCTTCGTCTGCTTCATCTCGGCTTCGGTCGCGCCGCCGACGGAGATGACGGCGACGCCGCCGGTCAGCTTGGCGAGCCGCTCCTGGAACTTCTCGCGGTCGTAGTCGCTTTCGGTGTTCTCGATCTGCGTGCGGATCTGCTGAACGCGGGCCTGGACCGCCTTCTGGTCCCCTGCCCCGTCCACGATGGTGCACGAGTCCTTGGTGACTTCGATCTTCTTCGCCCGGCCGAGCTGGCTCAACTCGACCGATTCGAGCTTGATGCCCAGGTCTTCGGACAACAGCGTCCCGCCGGTGAGCACGGCCAGGTCGCCGAGCATCGCCTTGCGGCGATCGCCGAAGCCGGGGGCCTTCACCGCGCACACCTGGAGCACGCCCCGCAGCTTGTTGACGACGAGGGCCGTGAGCGCCTCGCCTTCGACGTCCTCCGCGACGATCAGCAGCGGCTTGCCGGACTGCGACGTTTTCTCGAGCACCGGGACGAGGTCGCGCAGGCTCGCGATCTTCTTCTCGTGGATGAGGATGTAGGCGTCTTCGAGGGTCGCCTTCATCTCCGTGGGGTCGGTGACGAAGTAGGGGGAGATGTATCCCTTGTCGAACTGCATCCCCTCGGCGAACTCGAGCGTGGTCTCGCTCGTCTTGCCCTCCTCGACGGTCATCACGCCGTCGCGGCCCACACGCTCCATGGCGTCGGCGATGAGTTTCCCGACCTTGGGGTCGTTGTTGGCCGAGATCGCGCCGACCTGGGCGATCTGCTCCTTGCTTTCGACCGGCTTGGCCATGTTCTCGAGGAACTCGAGCGCCGCGTCGGTGGCCTTGTCGATCCCGCGGCGGACGACGGTGGGGTTCGAGCCGAGCGTGATGCTCCGCAGCCCTTCGTCGAAGATGGCGCGGGCGAGGACGGTGGCGGTGGTGGTGCCGTCGCCGGCGACGTCGCTCGTCTTCTGGGCGACCTCGTTGACGAGCTTGGCCCCCATGTTCTCGTAGGGATCCTCCAGCTCGATCTCCTTGGAGACGGTCACGCCGTCCTTGGTGACGACGGGGTTGCCGAAGCTCTTGTCGATGATGACGTTGCGGCCGGTGGGGCCCATCGTGACGGCGACGGCGTCCGCCAGCGTCTTGATGCCGCGCTGCAGCTTGATCCGCGCGCGGTCCTCGAACAGAAGTTGCTTGGCCACGGATGGCTCCTTGGAAGTTCGAAGTATGAAGTATGAAGTCAGAAGGATGAAGTACGAAGTCGGGGGCCGCCTCGGGCTTTCACTTCTTACTTCGTACTTCTTACTTCTGAATTTTTCAGACCACCTTCGCCAGAATGTCGCTCTCGCGGAGGATCTTGACTTCCTCGCCGTTGACTTCGATGTCGGTCCCGCCGTACTTGCCGAACAGCACCTCGTCGCCAACGGCGACGCTCACGGCGCAGCGCTCGCCCGATTCGAGCAGCCGGCCCGGGCCGACCGCCACGACCTTCCCGCGCTGCGGCTTCTCCTTGGCGGTGTCCGGCAGGACGATGCCGCCCGCGGTCTTCTCTTCGGCCTCGAGGGCCCGCACCACGACACGATCATCGAGAGGCTTCAATTGCATGTTCGGGAACTCCGTTCGTATGGTTGTCGTAGGGTGGGCTGCGCCCACCGGCATGTTGGATACGTTTCTGGTAGTGCTGGTGGGCACAGCCCACCCTACTGGTGACTCTGGCGGAATTCTTGCGAATTCCACCACCGGGGCTTACATCATGCCGCCCATGCCGCCCATTCCCATGCCTCCCATTCCTCCCATGCCACCCATGTCGTGGTGGTGGTCGTCGTGGTGGTCGTCGGATTCCTCCTTCGGCTCGTCGACGACGATCGAGTCGGTCGTCATCAACAGCGAGGCGACGCTGGCGGCGTTCTGCAAGGCGGTGCGGACGACCTTCGTCGGATCGACCACGCCGAACTCGAACATGTCGCCGAACCGATCGTTGAGGGCGTCGTAGCCGTGGTTCTTGTCCTTGGACTTCTTGACGGTGTTGGCGACGACCGAGCCGTCAAGTCCGGCGTTCTGGGCGATCATCCGCAGCGGCCGCTCGAGGACGTTCTTGACGAGCTGCGCGCCGTGCGCCTCGTCCCCTTCGAGCTTGAGCTTGTCGAGTGCGCCCGCGCAGCGGAGCAGGGCCACGCCGCCGCCGGGGACGACGCCCTCCTCGATCGCGGCCCGCGTCGCGGCGAGGGCGTCGTCGATGAGGTCCTTTCGCTCGCGCATCTCGGTCTCGGTGGCGGCCCCCACATTCACCTGCGCCACGCCGCCGGCCAGCTTCGCCAGCCGCTCCTGCAGCTTCTCGCGGTCGTAGTCGCTGTCGGTCACGCCGATCTCGCGGCGAATCTGCTCCGTCCGGCCGTCGATCGCGGACTTCGTGCCGGCCCCCTGGATGATCGTCGTGTTCTCGGCGTCGATGCGGATCTTCTTGGCGACCCCCAGGTCCTTCAGCTCGACGCTCTCGAGCTTCAGCCCGAGGTCCTTGAAGACCGGCTTGCCGCCGGTGAGGACGGCGATGTCCTCGAGCATCGCCTTGCGGCGATCGCCGTAGCCGGGGGCCTTCACCGCGCACACCCGCAGGATGCCCCGGAGCTTGTTGACCACCAGCGTGGCGAGCGCCTCGCCCTCGACGTCCTCGGCGATGATCAGCAGCGGGACGTTCGCCTTGGAGACCTTTTCGAGCAATGGGACGAGATCCTTCGCCGAGCTGATCTTTTCTTCGTGAATGAGGATCCGGCAGTTGTCGAGGGCGCACTCCTGGTCGTCCTCGTTGGTGACGAAGTGCGGCGAGAGATAGCCCCGCTCGAACTGCATCCCCTCGACGAACTCGTGCGTCGTCTCGATGCCGCGGCCTTCTTCGACCGTCACCACGCCGTCCTTGCCGACCTTGAGGAACACCTCGGCCAGGATCTTGCCGATCTCCGGGTCGTTGTTGCTGGCGATGGTCGCCACGGTCTCGATCGCCTTGCGATCGTTCGCCTTGACCGGCTTGGCGAGGTTCTTGAGCTCCTCGACGACGGCGGCGACCGCCTTCTGCGCGCCGCGGCTCAAGGACATCGCGTCCGCCCCGGAAGCGATGTACCGCAGCCCTTCGCGGAACATGCTCTCGGCGAGCACCGTGGCGGTGGTGGTCCCGTCGCCGGCGACGTCGCTCGTCTTCGAGGCGGCTTCCTTCACGAGCTGGACCCCCATGTTCTGGAAGGGATCTTCCAGCTCGATGTCCTCGGCGACCGTCACGCCGTCCTTGGTGACTTTCGGAGCGCCCCAGCCCTTGTCGAGCACGGCGTTTCGGCCGCGCGGCCCGAGCGTGCAGCTCACGGCCTGCGAGAGCTTGGTGACGCCCTCGAGCAGACTCTTGCGGGCGTCCTCGTCGAACGTCAGAAGCTTAGCCACGGGCTCCTCCTGGATCGGTTATGTCGTGCTGCGTGAACTATCGCGAAATCGAACCCCGGCCGGGCGGAACCGCCGCCGAGACTGCCATTCCCGGCCATCGGACCGTCATCGGAGGGCGCTTAAGGCAAGTGGCGCGCCAAAGCCGACTGAAATTCGCAAGTTGCTATTGGATCGACAGTTCCAGAGACCGACCGATCTGCGGCCGCGTTCGGGGCTGCCAAGTTGGCAGGTGTCGAGGGGGTATCAAGTTGCGATTTCTTCGCTTTGCCGTCGCGGAAGGCTCGTGGGGCACGCTGCCAGCTTGCCGAACTCGTCCAGCGGCCGCCGGGGCGCCGCCTCCATAATGATGGGGGCGGGTTGCGCGATTTCTTCGCCGATTGCAACAAGCCCGGTAGGACGGACTAAAGCCCGTCCTACCGGGGGTGAACTCAAGCAGCCCGGCTTCCGAGGGCGGAAACCGGGCTTTCGAGCTTCGTCATTCGGCGCCAATCGAACTACGCGATCGCCCGCGTCGGCCCTTGGTCGTGCTTCGCTTCCAGCGAGGCGACTTTGCGGCACAACGCCTCCACCTGCTCGGCGAGCTTCGACTGCGTCTCGAGCAGCACGGCGGCAGCCTCGGCATAACCCGCCTCGCGGCGCGAGAGCCGCCTCGAACGCTCTTCCAGCCCGCGGGCGAAGTCGTCCAGCCGCGAGAGCGTCCGCTCGACCTCGTTCAGGATCCGCCCCTCGGAAGCGGGGCGCCGGCCGGGGAACGGGCGGGCCTGCCGCTCGGGGTCCGCGAGGCGAACCTCCGGGACCCCCCGCGGGCGGGCGAGGGCCGCCTGGAGAAGCGCTGCCGCTCCCTGCCGGATCCCCTCGTCGAACTCCTCGACCAGCGCCTCTTCCCGTTCGAGCTCGGCGACCAGTTCCGCGGCCGACATTTCGGCCGGGCCCTTGAGGCGCGCCTCGTCGATCTTCTCGGCTTCGGCGGTCGCGGTCGTCTGCGGGGCGATGTCGAATTCCGGGCGGCGGACCACGATCTCGAAACTCCCCAACTCGATCCGGTCGCCGTCGCGGAGCCGCGCGGTCTCGACCTCGCAGCCGTTGACCTTGAGCGGGGGCACAGGGGCGACCGCTTCCAGCGTGACCTCCCCCGCTTCGACCAGGACGATGCTGTGCAGGAGCGGCATGTGCCCTCCCAGCCGCAGGTCGCAGTTGCCCCCCGAGCCGATCAGGAACCGTCCCGAGCGGACCGGGCGGAGGGGAAAGCGAGTGCGGCCGCGCTCGATCTCCAGGAGCAGCGGCGCGGCGATGGGAGACGCGGAAGACTTGTCGGACGCAGCGGCGGACGGGGAGAGATTCAAAATCACGCTCCTGACAACGTCGTGTCGGCAGAACAACAGGACGACATGCTCTGTTCAATTCGACAGCCGCAATTCCGGCGCATGAATCAAAGCGGACCGCCCGCGCAGCCCGCGCGAGCAGATCGGGAAAGGACCGGGGAACCCGCGCGGGAGTATGTGGGCCAGGCAAGCGGGACCGTCCGCTCGCAGGGCGGAATGCCGGAGTCCGGGCGGACTGCGCAAAGGCTGCGGGTCCGCGCGGGCTTCCGTCCGCCTGAAAAATCACGAAACCCGACCGGGCGCCGTAGCCCGACGCGCAAGTTTTGATGTTGCGCTATGATGTTGCGCTATGCTATTTCGTGAGGGGCGATGCCGTCATTCCCGCGAAGGCGGGAATCCAGTGCGTTCGCCGTCCGCGCGGCTCTGGATGCCCGCCCCCGCCTTCGCTGGGGGCAGGCTCTTCGCGGGCATGACGCGCAAAGGCGGCCCGGCCACCCGTCGCCGGTGAATCTTCCCGCATTGGTTGAAAGTCGAAATAGCGCAACATCAAAACTCGCGCGTCGGGCTAGGATTTCGCCGATCGAACGCTCGCCGCTACCAGAACATCCTCTCGGCCGACTTGCGGAGGACCCACTCGCGATCGCCCTCCGACATGAAATCGGCGTGCGTGCGGATCAGCTCGATCGAGTCGCGGTAGGTGTGGCCGTCGAGAATCTGATACGGGCAGTCGGTCCCCCACATCAGCCGCTGCGGGCCGTAGGCGTCGCACAGCCGGCGGACCATCGGCAACAGGTCGGTATAGGGGGCCTGCTTCTTGCCGAGCGCCCCGCAGGCGGAGACCTTCACGTGCATGTTCGGGTGCTTCGCGAGGTCGCACAGCGCGTCGAGGTCGGCCTTGCGGACTTCGCCGTCGACGCCGATGCGGGCGAAGTGGTCGATGACCACCGGCGTCCGCGGAAACTTGGCGCACATCCGGCCGACCGATTCGAGGTATTGCGGGTCGATGAGCAGCGCCATCGCCAGGCCTTCGTCGGCCCCGGTCTGCCACATCTCGGCGACGCCTTCGCGATCGAGCCACTTGTCGGGCGGAGCGTCCCACGGGCGGAGGCGATAACCGCGCACGCCCCGCTCGACGAGCCGCTTCATCCGCTCGCGGGGGGCCTTCTCGGGGTCGATGATCGCCACGCCGGAGAACCGCCCGGGGTGCTTGCGGATCGAATCGAGCAGGTAGGCATTGTCGAGCTCATAGAAGCTCGACTGGATGAGCACCACCCGCGTCACCCCGGCCGGCTCGGCGTGCGACAGCAGCTCTGCGGGCGTGAAGCTCGCGGGCCGCATTTCGTCCTTGCCGCGCCCCGGCTTGAGGGGATAGGCGTCGACGTCGGAGGTCCACACGTGCGAGTGCGCGTCGATGAACCCGCGGGCGATCTGGGCCGCCGTCTTCTCCGGGCGGGGCGCGCGCTCTTCGGCCGCCGGAAGCCTTCCCGGCCGCACACCGCCGCCGAGCGCCGCGATCGACGCGGCCACGCCGGCTTGGAGGAAGTCGCGGCGCGCGAACGGTTCGGAAGTGAACGAGCGAGGCGCCGGTTCGGGCTGCATGAGAATCCTTCTCGGATGGAGGCTGCGAACGCCGCAGTATAACCGCCGTCCCCGAAGCGTGCAGCCGCGGCAAGACCCCGCCGCTTCGAACCGGCGCCGCAAGGTCGGTAGGACGGATTGGCAATCCGTCCTACCGACCTTGCGGGCGGTTCTCCCCCGTCCGGCACCTGTTCCGTTTTTATTCGGCCCGTTTTTTCGAAGGGCCTCGGCCGGATGCCCGTTTGCGAATCCTTCCCCGGCGGTTATGATCCGGTGGGCTGTTGCTTGGATCATGAAAACCGGGGGAGCGCGCAGCTCTCTTGGAAACGTGGTCCGGCGGCATTCGACGAACCGAGGGAACCGAGCGCCGGTTCCGGGCACGGGCGAAGCATGGATCGAATCGGCGACACGGAACGTCCCGCCGCACCAAGGCCGCGCGCGGCGCGGCGGCCCGCGCGCTGTTTGCCGCTCCCCGTCAGCGGCGCGAGCATCCTCGCGACGCGGCCGTGGAGGCGGTGGCTGGCGGTCGGCCTCGCCGCCTGCGGTCTACTCTTCGTCGCGGCCGGACCCGTCGCCGGGCAGACCGAAGCGCCGACGCGGCCGGCCGAGCGCGAAGAGCCGCCCCCCGTCGTGCCGAAGCCGCCGGAGCTCGCGGCCGAGACGGTGCGAACGCGGCTCGAGCAGGTGCAGAGCGCCAAGGATCTCGACGAGTCGGTCCGGAAGAAGGCGGTGGAGCTCTACAATCAGGCGCTCGAGCAACTGCGGATCGCGGACGAGCACGCGACGCGGATCGCCGAGCTGTCGCAGTTGCGGCAACAGGCGCCCGCCGCCGTGGCCGATTTGCAGGCCCGCGCGGCCGAGCCGGCGGCCGAGCCGACGATCGAGGTCCCCCCGGACGCGGACGTGGCGAAGTTGCAGCAGGAGCTGGCGGCGGCCGAGGCGGAGTTGGCGGCGGCGCGGAAGCGGCAGTCGGACCTCGAATCGCAGCGGATGCGGCGCACGGAGCGGCGGACGAAGATCCCGGAGGAGCAGACCGCGGCGAAACAGCGGCTGGAGGACGTGGACAAGGCCCTCGCCGCGCCGCCTCAGGCGGCGGAGCCCGCCGAAGTCACGGCGGCGAACCGGGCGTTCCTGCACGCGCGGCGGCAGGCGCTGGCCCGCGAGATCGAGAAGCTCGAGCAAGAGGTGCCGACCTACGACGCCACGTTCGAGATGGTGTCGCTGCAGCTTGCGGACGCGGCCCGGCGGGTGACGCGGGCCGAGAAGGTCCGCAAGAAATGGGAAGACGCGGTGCAGCGCCGCCGCGCGCGCGACGCCGAAAAGAGCGCGCAGCTCGTGCGGGACGTGGTGAAGGAGGCGCATCCCGCGATTTCCGGCTCGCCCTTGGCGCAGCGGGTCAAGAGCCTGGCTCTCGCGCGGACCCGGCCGAAGGGGCTCCCGGCGCAGATCAAGAGCGTCACCACCGAAATCGGCGAAATGGACGCCCGGCTCAAACAGTTGGACGAGGGCCGCGCCGGCATCGAGCAGAAACTCGAACTGACGGGCATGGAGCAGGTCATCGGGTCGCTGCTGCTGGAACAGCGCCGCGACCTCCCGAACGTGCGCAAGCTCCGGCGGAACATCCAGGCGCGGCAAAAGGAAATCTCGCGAGTCCGGCTGGAACTCCTGACGCACGAGGAGGAACGGACCCGCCTGGGCGACGTCGAGGCGCAGATCGTCTCGATTCGCCGGGAGCTTCCCGATTCCGTGCTCGAAGAGTCCCCCGAGGCGATCGACGCCTCGATCCGCGGGCTGGTCGAGTCGTACCGGAACCTGCTCGATTCGCAGATCGCCGACGGCAACACGTACTTCAACAAGCTCGTCGACCTGAGCGGCCTGGAGCAGGAGCTGGCCGCCCAGACGGAAGAGTATCGCGCGCTGATCGACGAACACATCCTGTGGGTCCGCAGCACCGAGCCGCTAGGCGTCCCTCATCTGCGCGCCGCCTCGGAAGCGATCGCCTGGCTCGCCGACGGCGGCAACTGGAGCGACGCCGGCCATTCGCTGTGGATGTCGGTCGCGTCCGATCCGCTGGTGGCCGCGGCGGGGATCGTCGCGTTCCTGTTTCTGGTCGCGAGCCGCGGCCGGTTTCGCAAGCGGCTGCACCAGAGCAGCGAGCTGGCGTCGATGAGTTACACGCAGCCGTTCCGGCACACGGCGCTGGCGTTCCTGTGGACGTTGCTGCTGGCCCTGCCCTGGCCCGCGCTGATGTGGTTCGCGGGATGGGAGCTGGCGCGGTTCGTCGAGTCGAGCGACTTCGCCCGCAGCGTGGGGCTGGGGCTGATGGCGACGGCCGGCATGTTCCTGGCGATGGAATCGTACCGGCAGGTGTTCCGGCCGGTCGGGCTCGCGGCGCAGCATTTCCGCTGGCGCCCGGAGCGGCTGCAGCTCAACCGCAACAGTTGGCGGTGGCTGTTGGTGCTGGGACTGCCGCTCGTGTTTCTCGTCGCAATGACGGAGACGCAGGACCGGGTCGATCGCCGCGATTCGCTGGGCCGCCTCGCCCTCGTCGCGGGGCTGTTGCTGCTGGCGGGGTTCATCGCGCGGCTGTTGCGGCCGTCGCTGTTGCGTCCGCGGACGGGGGCGCCGGAGGACCCGACGGTCTCGCGGTGGAAGTTCACGGGCTATCTGATTGCCGTTGCCGCCCCGCTGTTGCTCGCCGGACTGGCGGCGTTCGGCTATCAGTACACGGCCCTGGAGTTGACGCTGCGGCTGGTGGCTTCGGTGGGGCTGGCGCTGGGGCTGATCCTGGCGCAAGCGATGATCGCCCGCTGGCTGTACGCGGTCCGGGCCCGGTTGGCGCTGGAGCAGGTCGCCCGCCAATCCGAGCAGGAACTCCCGATCGAAGGGGGGCAATCGGTCGCCGAGGAGGCGGGGGGCACCATCCTTCCCGCCACCGAGACCGTCGAAGTCCCGCGGCAAACCGTGGACCTGGCGAAGATCAACCAGCAGACGCGGCGGCTGCTCCGCAACGCGACGGCGGTCGCCGCCGCGTTCGGCTTCTGGCTGATCTGGGCGGACATTCTGCCGGCGCTGGGGATTCTGGACCAGTCGATCTGGTCCACGACGGTGGAAGTCACGCGGAGCGTGACCGGTCCCGACGACGCTCCCGTGCTCCGCACACTGCCCGAGGTGCGAATCTACACGGTGGGGGACTTGCTGTTCGCCGCGGTGATTCTGGCGGTGGTGATCGTCGCCGCCCGCAACCTGCCGGGACTGTTGCACGTGGGAGTGCTCCAGTATCTCCCGCTGGACGCGGGGGGGCTGTACGCGGTCAATACGCTGATCCGGTATGCGATCGTGATGGTGGGGGGGGTGTTCCTGTTCGGGGCGATCGGGGTCTCGTGGTCGCACGTGCAATGGCTGGTGGCGGCGCTCGGAGTGGGGTTGGGTTTCGGCCTGCAGGAGATCTTCGCCAACTTCGTGTCGGGGCTGATCCTGTTGTTCGAGCGGCCGATCCGCGTGGGGGACGTGGTCACGGTCGAGAACGTGACCGGGGTGGTCGTGGACATCCGGATGCGGGCCACCACCGTCCGCGACTGGGACTACAAGGAGTTCATCGTCCCGAACAAGGAGCTGATCACGGGCAAGCTGCTGAACTGGACCCTCGCCAGCCCGATGAACCGGCTGGTCGTCAACGTGGGGGTCTCGTATGATTGCCAGGACACGGAGCGCGCCCGCGAGCTGCTGCTCAACGTGGCCCGGGCCAATCCGCACATCCTCGGGGAACCCGCGCCCCTGGCCACCTTCGAAGGCTTCGGGGACAGCACGCTGAATTTCGTCTTGCGGGCGTTTCTCCCCAACCTCGAAAACCGCCTGGCCGTGGTCCACGACCTGCACTCGTCGATCCTCCGCGAGTTCCGCCAGGCGGGAATTGAAATCGCCTTCCCCCAGCGGGACATTCATATCCGTTCCATTCAAGCGGTCTTACCGGTCGAAGAAAGAAATGGCCGGCCGCCGCGCTCCGGCTCTCCCGACGGAGGCCGGGCCGGGAAACCGGTCGCCAGCGCCGCCGCCGAACCCCATCCCCGTCTCGACCATTAACGACCGGCGCGACCGCTGCTCTTCATGAAGCCCCGACGCGAACTCCTCAAGGCCCGGCAGAAGCTGGGCAAGTACCGCATCGAGCGCCGCCTCGCCAACGGCGGGTTCGCCGTCGTTTATCAGGCGATGGACACCATCGAAGGCATCCGCGTGGCGTTGAAGGTCCCCCATCCGCAGATCATCGACGACGACGTCCTTCAGGACTTTCGCAGCGAAGTCCGCATGACCGCCCGGCTCGACCACCCGAACATCCTGCCGCTCAAGGACGCGAGCTTCATCGACGACCGCTTCGTGATCGTGTTCCCCTTGGGGCAGAAGACGCTCGCCGACCGCCTCACCAGCCGGATTTCGCTCCCGACCGCCCTCGACTACGCCGAGCAGATGATCCAGGGGGTCGCCTACGCCCACCGCTCGCGGATCGTGCACTGCGACATCAAGCCCGAGAACTTCATCATCTTCGCGGGAAACCGGCTCCGCCTGACGGACTTCGGGATCTCGAAGATCGCGCAGGAGACGATCCGCGCCTCGGGCACGGGGACCGTGGGCTACATGGCCCCGGAGCAGGCGATGGGCAAGCCCTCGCTTCGCTCGGACGTGTTCTCGCTGGGGCTGATCCTGTACCGCATGCTTTCCGGCGAATGGCCCGAGTGGCCGTTCGCATGGCCCCCGCCGGGATACGCCCGGCTGCGGGCCCACACGCATCCCGATCTGATCCAGGTGCTCCGCCGCTCGATCTCGCTCGACCCGCGCAAGCGCTACCGCGACGCCAATCAGATGCTGGAAGCGTTTCTGCCGGCGAAGGCGCGCGCCCTGCGGCACTTCCAGCTCCTCCGCCGCCGGCGACGAAAGTAGGTCCAGCCCGCCGGACTGGACCTCGTCAGCGGCGCCGCGCTGCTGACTCGTCCCCGCTCGCGCGCCAGGCCGGGACGAGAGAGGGATTCACTCAGTACTTCCAAGTTGGCGACGGCGCGTCATGCCCGCGAAGGCGGGCATCCAGCGGCGGCGCAGACGAGCGGCTGGATTCCCGCCCCCGCCGTTGCTGGGGGCAGGCACTGCGCGGGAATGACGGAATCGCGTTCTTCGCAACTACTGTCACTGCACAGGTTCGACTTCCGTTCTTCGTGCGCGAATCGTTCAGGCGGCTGGGCCCGATTCGAGCTTCTTCTCCGCGTCCTCGGCGCTCTCTGCGGTTGAGAGCTTTCGGCTTCACCGCTCCGAAAGGTTCGAACCGCCGAGAGCGCCGAGGACGCAGAGGCCCGGAGTTCGACTGCGGCAGCCATGTCGGTCGAACAGAAGCACGCGGAGGTCGCGAAGGGGCTGGAGGTGCTTCTTCCCTCTTCTTCTTTTTCTTTCTTCTTTGCGCTCCTTTGCGTCTTTGCGCCTTTGCGTCGAAATCAGGGCCATTGCGTGCGGCTTCGCCGCGCTGTGCTGTTTGCGGCTTTGCGTCGAAGAACGAATTTCGGTTGCGGCATCGCCGCGGATTTGACGGTCCTTCGGGCGTCCGATAGGATCGCGCTCCGGCGATCCGGGCTTACCGGCTCGCCTCTGTCAACGGGAATCCGAGATGCCCACCCCTGCGCCCCGCCGCGCGCTCGTCAGCGTCAGCGACAAGAGCGGTCTGGACCGCTTCGCGCGGGAGTTGATCGCGCTCGGCTTCGAGATCGTCTCGACGGGGGGGACGCGGCGGTTTCTGGAAAAGCGGGGAATCGCCGTGATCGACATCTCGTCCTACACCGGTTTTCCCGAGATCATGGACGGCCGCGTGAAGACGCTGCACCCCAAGGTGCACGGGGCGATTCTCGGGCGGCCGGATCTCGAAAGCGATGCCGCGGCAATCCGCGCGCAGGGCATCGTGCCGTTCGAGCTGGTCGTGTGCAATCTGTATCCGTTCCAGGAGACGGTCGCGCGCGAGGGCGTGAGCGTGGCGGAGGCGATCGAGCAGATCGACATCGGCGGGCCGAGCATGGTCCGCGCCGCCGCGAAAAACCACGCCTACGTCGGGATCGTCACGTCGCCGGCGCAGTACGATGAGGTGCTCGCCGCCCTGCGACGCGGCCGACTCGACGACGCGCTCCGCCGCCGGCTGGCCGCCGCCGCGTTCGAGACGACCGCCCGCTACGACCGGGCGATCGCGGATTACATGGCGAGACTTGACACGCGGGAGTCTTCCGCGGCGCTCGAAAGCGACAGCACGTTCCCGGAATCGCTGCGGATCGACTTGCGGCGGGCGATGCCGCTGCGGTACGGAGAAAACCCGCAGCAGCGCGCGGCGTTCTACATCGAGCCGAACGCCCCTCCCGCGTCGCTCGCCGCGGCCCGGCAACGGCACGGCAAAGAGTTGTCGTACAACAACCTGCTCGACCTGGACGCGGCGCTGGCCATCGTCCGCGAGTTCGACTCTCCCGCGTGCGCGATCATCAAGCACAACAACCCCTGCGGCTGCGGAGTCGGGGCGGCGCTTGCCGAGGCCTTCGACCGGGCTTATGCCGGCGATCCGGTGAGCGCCTTCGGCTCGATCATCGGCTTCAACCGGCCGGTGGACGCAGCCACCGCGGAACAGCTGTGCGAGCCGGACCGTTTCGTCGAAGCGATCATCGCCCCGGCTTTCGGGCCGGCCGCATTCGCGTCATTGACGACGCGCCCCAAGTGGAAGAAGAACGTCCGGCTGCTCGAATGTCCGGGGATGGGCGCTGGCGCGTCGGCCGGCCCTGACTATCGCCGGGTGGCCGGCGGGTTGCTCGTGCAGGACCGCGACGATCGCCCCGACCCGGAGTCGGAATGGAGGACCGTCACCCGCCGCGCCCCGAGCGAAGCGGAATTGGCCGATCTCCGCTTCGCCTGGCGGGTGTGCAAGCACGTCAAGTCGAACGCGATCGTGCTCGCCAAGGATTCGGCCGTCGTCGGGGTCGGCGCGGGGCAGATGAGCCGGCTCGATGCGTCGTTCCTCGCGGCCCACAAGGCGGGGGAGCGCAGCCGCGGGAGCGTGCTCGCCTCGGATGCCTTCTTCCCCTTCCGTGACGGCCTGGACGAGGCGGCCCGCGCGGGGGTCACGGCCGTCATTCAGCCCGGCGGGTCGGTCCGCGACGACGAAGTGATCGCCGCCTGCGACGAGCACGGTCTGGCGATGCTGTTCACTGGCCGCCGACACTTCCGGCATTGAAGTTCGCATCATGGCCCGCGTCACCGAAACTCGCGACCACAAGGTCTTCGCCGCCGAGCGGCAGGGGACGGCGCTCATCGTCCTGCCGCAGGGAGACGCGATCGGGTTCCGCGAGTCCGACCTGCAGAAGGAGCTCGACACGCTCCTCCGCCTGCTCAAGGATCCCGAGCTCGACCTCGTGGTCGACTTGAGCCGCAGCAACTACTTCGGCACGGTGATCCTCGGGGCGATCAACGAGCTGGGACTGCGGGTCCGCGCGCGAGGGGGCCGGACGGCGCTGTGCTGCGTCTCCGAGGCGATGCGCGAGATTCTCGGCGTGATGCACCTCGACGAGCTGTGGGCGTCGTACGAGACCCGCAAGGAAGCTCTGCGGGCGTTGCGCAAGCCGCGTTGACCCGTTTCGCGCGCATCTGATATGTTTCCGCCCTTCGATCCGGGCCGGCAGGGACCGCCGGCGTTCACGAAGCGAAGGAGCGCGCCCGAATGTGCGGGATCGTGGGATACGTGGGCTACCGGCAGGCGGCGGAACTGCTCGTCGAGGGGCTGCACCGCCTGGAATACCGCGGCTACGACAGCGCCGGGATCGCCGTCCAGCACGACGGGGAAATCACGATCCGCAAGAAGGCCGGCCGCGTCTGCGAAATGGCCGCCTTGGTCGAAGCCGATCCGCTGGTCGGGTCGGTGGGGATCGGCCACACGCGGTGGGCGACGCACGGGGCGACCACCGACACGAATTCGCATCCCCACGTCGGAGGGAACGGCGAAGTCGTCCTCGTCCACAACGGGGTGATCGAGAACTACACCACGCTCCGCAGCCGCCTCCAGGAGCTGGGCTATGTCTTCCACACGGCGACGGACACCGAGGCGATCGCGCACCTCGTCGCGCACCATCTCGACGAGCAGGTGAAGCTCGGGGGCGATCCCGCCGACAAGGCGACCTGCATCCGCGCGGTCGAAATTTCGTTGCGGAAACTCAAGGGGACCTACGGCCTCGCGATCCTGTTTCGCGACTGCCCGAACCTGATCGTCGCGGCCCGCGTGGGGAGCCCGCTCGTGGTCGGCATCGGCAAGGGAGAGCACTTCGTCGCCAGCGACGCCAGCCCGCTCGTGGGCTACACCGACGAGGTCGTCTATCTCGCCGATCACGAGATGGTCATCCTCACCCCCGAGGGGATGGAGCTGCTGCACCGCGACGCCGGGCAGATGGCCCCCTCGATCCAGACGCTCGACCAGGTCTCGACCGACATCGAGCTGGGCGACTTTCCCCACTACATGCTCAAGGAGATCTACGAGCAGCCGCAGGCGATCGAGAACGCGCTCCGCGGCCGGCTCAACGAGGACGAGGCGACCGCCCACTTCGGGGGCTTGAACCTCACGCCGCAGCAGCTTCGCCGGGTGGACCGCATCGTGCTCACCGCCTGCGGGACGAGCTGGCACGCGGGGCTGGTGGGCGAATACCTGTTCGAGGAGTTCGCCCGCATCCCCACCGAGGTCGAGTACGCCAGCGAGCTGCGGTATCGCAATCCGCCCCTCTCCGACCGCACGATGATCTTCGCGATCACGCAGTCCGGCGAGACCGCCGACACCCTCGCCGCCATGCGCGAGTGCAAGCGGAAGGGGCTGCCGGCGCTGGCGATCTGCAACGTCGTCGGCTCGACGATCGCCCGCGAGGCGGACGGCGGCGTGTACCTCCGGGCCGGGGCCGAGATCGGCGTCGCCTCGACCAAGGCCTTCACCTCGCAGGTCACGGTGCTGGCGCTGCTCGCGCTGTACTTCGGGCGGATGCGGCACCTGTCGTACCCGATGGGGCAGAAGATGATCCGGCACCTCAAGGAGATGCCCGAGGTCGTCCGCCGCACGCTCGAGTGCCACGACCTCTGCCAGGAAGTCGCCGACAAGTACCACCAGTTCAACAATTTCCTGTATCTCGGGCGGCTGTACAACTTCCCGGTGGCGCTCGAGGGGGCCCTCAAGCTCAAGGAGATCAGCTACATCCACGCCGAGGGCTATCCGGCCGCCGAGATGAAGCACGGTCCGATCGCGCTGGTCGACGAGGTCACGCCGACGGTGTTCGTCGTCCCGCGGGGCGGGATCTACGCCAAGGTGATGAGCAACATGGAAGAGGTGAAGGCCCGCCGCGGACCGGTGATCGCCATCGCCTGCGAAGGGGACGACAAAGTGGCCCGCCTCGCCGACGACGTGATCTACGTCCCCGAGGTCGAGGACTACCTCCAGCCGCTCGTCAACGTGGTGCCGTTGCAGTTCCTCTCGTACCACATCGCCCTGTTGCGGGGCTGCAACGTGGACCGCCCGCGGAACCTGGCGAAAAGCGTGACGGTGGAGTAGCCTTCAATCGCGCGGTTTGGTGAGCCGCGGCTTCCGTTTCCGGCCAGTCTTGGCTGCGGCTCTGGAAGCTTCTACACTTGCCCAGAATTCCTCGTGGCCAAGCACCTCGCCTGCGAGGATCTCGTTCCGGGAGTCTTCGAGGATCGCCTGCAAGCGCGGAGAATTCGCCAACACGAGCCGCTCGATTTCGTCCTCGTCCTGAATGCCGACGATCACCGCCACCGGCTTGCCATTCCGCGTGACGATCACCGGTCCGCTTTCGCTGGCCTTTAGAAAGGTGGTGAATTGCGCCTCGATTTCGGCGACCGATGCGGTTTTCATGGTGCCACCTCCTCTCCGCCCATGAACAGGCGATTCCCGTCCTTCTGCCCGATCGCCAGGATTTGCACAGTTCGGGTCTCCTCGTCGATATCGTACAGGACGCGGATGCGGTTGTCTGGTCCAAAGCGAATCTCCCATTCAGCCGCGAATGCCGCGGGTTGACGTAACGGCTTGCGATTCGCCGTTTCGAGGTGGGGCTCGAACTGCAACTGCTCCTCGATCTTTTCGCGAATCATGCTGTCGTACTTGGCGTCGATGGTCTTTAGATGCTGGGCGACGCGACGCGCGTACTTCAGAGTATAGGGCTGCCGGCGCGCCATGATGACGAGGAATCTGCCGCGTCCGGTAGAATATTGCAAGAGTCCGGGGAGTGATCACGCCAAAGGCGTCTGAATGTCATGAAGCTCTTTCCCACCGACGATGAAACGATCGGCGGCATCGGGCGGTCGCTTCGCGACGGTTCGCGAACCTGCGTCGAAATCGTCGGCGAGCGCCTCGAGCGGATCGATGCGCAGGAAGCGGAGAGCCATGCGTGGATTTGGATCGACCGGGACGGCGCGCTCGCCGCGGCGCGCGAACTCGACACCGAGCTCCACGCCGGACGCGACCGCGGGCCGTTGCATGGTGTTCCCATCGGCGTGAAGGACATCGTCGACGTGGCCGGCTGGCCGACCGCCGCGGGGTCGCCGCGACTTGCTGCGAAAGCGAAGCCGGCGGAATGCGATGCGCAGGCGGTCGCGCGGCTCCGCGCGGCGGGAGCGGTGATTCTGGGCAAGACCGTCACCACGCAGTTCGCTTCGTTCGACCCCGCCCCCACGCGCAATCCGTGGAGTCCCGGCCGCACTCCCGGCGGCTCGTCGAGCGGCTCCGCCGCCGCCGTCGCGCTCGGGATGTGCGCCGCCGCGCTCGGTTCCCAGACGGGCGGGTCGATCACGCGGCCCGCCAGCTATTGCGGCGTCGCCGGCTGCAAGCCGACGTTCGGCCGCGTCAGCCGCCGCGGCGTGTTTCCGCTCGCCGACAGCCTCGACCACGTCGGCGTGCTGGCGCGGTGCGTCGACGACCTCGCGGTGGTCTTCGAAGCGCTGGCCGGGTTCGACCCGCACGATCCGCACTCGATCGACGCGCCGCTGTTCCGCATGGCCGACGTCCTCGCTAGGGATCGACCTGCGCCGCGGCTCGGACGGTTGCGGGGACCGTTCGAGGAACTGGCCGACGATGAGACGCGGCAAGCGTTCGACGCGTCTCTCGATCGGCTGCGCGACGCCGGCGCGGCGATCGAGGAAGTAGCGCTCCCGGCGGAGTTCGCCGACGTGCTGCCTCGGCACCGCATCGTGATGGCGGTCGAGTCGGCGGCGGTCCACGAGCATTCGCTTCGCGAATTTCCGGAGGACTACCTGCCGAACGTCCGCGCCCTGATCGAAGAGGGGTTGCGCGTCCCGGCGACGGAATACGCCCGCACCCGCGCGCATCAATCGCGACTGACCCGCGCGATGGATGCGTGCTTTGATAACTGCGACGTGCTCGTCTGCCCCGCTGCGACTGGCCCGGCGCCCGATGCGTCTTCGACCGGGGACCCGGCGTTCAACTCCCCGTGGAGTTACACCGGCTTGCCGACGGTCTCGTTTCCCACGGCGCTGTCCCGCGACGGATTGCCGCTCGCCCTGCAACTCGTCGGGCGGGCCTTCGACGAGCCGGGCCTGTTCCGCGCGGCCCGCTGGTGCGAGCGCGCCTTCGCCGATTAGCCGGGTGCCGGGTGCCACTGGCTTGCCAGTGCCTTAGATCACGAGAGTACCGTCGCCGTCTCGTTCAGTCCGTGAAAACCCTTGCACTTTCCACTCCGAATCGTCTCAGCGAGCTGCTGCGAAACTGGATCGAACAACTCCGGCCGAGACGCCCGATCCGCCGTCCATGATGCCGGAATCGAAGCCATCATCCGGCACGATTGGTGCAGGAAAGAGCAAGGGTTCAATCATGAAACACTGGCAAGCCAGTGGCACCCTGCGCAGGGTGGCCCGGACGCCGTTCAGGCGTCCGGGTCGCGAAAGCGACAAGAGGGCGCGCACTCGACGCCGCATTCCTCTTGAGGCCAGTCTCGATTGTTGGTCGAATCGGCGCCGATTCGTGCGGGAACGTCATCGACGAAGGAACCCGCAGTGCGTCCCCTCTTGTCGCTGCCGCGACACCGACGCCTCGACGGCGTCGGTGCGACACCGCCCCGAGGTTTCCGCCCGAACTTCGCCAGTGAAAATCATCGCGGCTGAACGGTCCATGCGGACCGTTGCGAATCGCCGCGATGCCGAATAAGGTTGAGCGCGACCGGTGGATTTTCTCGCTCGCAGCACAAGGTGGCGCGCATGGCGGACGTCGAACCCTTTCGCGGCTGGCGGTACGACCTGGGCCAGGTCGGCGACCTCGCCGACGTCACCGCCCCTCCCTACGACGTGATCGGGCCCGCCGAGCAGAAGTCCCTCTACGAGCGGCATCCCTGCAACGTCGTGCGGCTGATCCTCAACCGCGACGAGCCGGGCGACCACAGCCCCGAGGCCAAGTACCAGAGGGCCGCCTCGTTCCTCAAGCAGTGGCAGAAAGACGGCATCCTCGTCCGCGAGCGGGACGATGCGCTGTACGTCTACCACCAGGAATTCGACTGGGAAGGCACGCACTTCGTCCGCAAAGGGTTCTTCGGCCGCATCCGCCTCGAGGAATTCGGCAAGGGGCGGGTGTTCCCGCACGAGCAGACGATGTCCGGCCCCAAGGCGGACCGCCTGCTGCTCCTCAAGGCCTGCCGGACGAACCTGTCCCCCATTTTCGGCCTGTATCCCGACGCCGAGAGCGCCGTGCAGATGCCTCTCGACCAGGCGATCCGCGGACAGACGCCGCTCGAAGTCACCGACGGCAACGGCGTGAAGCATCGGCTGTGGCCGATCAGCGATCGCGCCGCGATCAACCAGGTCCGCGCGCTGTTGAAGGACAAGCCGATCTTCATCGCCGACGGCCATCACCGTTACGAGACCGCCTGCAACTACCGCAACTGGCTCGTCGAGCAGGGGGAGCTCGTCGAGCCAGCGCACCCCGCGAACTTCACGCTGATGATGTTCGTCGGCATGGCCGATCCCGGCCTTGCCATTCTCCCCACGCACCGGCTCGTCAGCGGCTTGCCGGGGCTGACGGCGGAGGGGGTGCGGGCCGCGCTCGGCGACAAGCTGGAGCTGGAGCAGCTCGGCGCCGGGCCGGACGCCGCCCGTGAGGCGTGGGAGCTGATGGAGGCCGACGGCGGGCAGAACGTGTTCGGCTTCGGCACGGCGGCGGACGGGAAGTGGCTGTTCGGCCGCGTCACGGACGCCTCGGACATGCCCCGCATCGCGCCCCAGCAGAGTGGCGACTGGCATCGGCTGGGAGTGAGCCTGCTGCACCGGCTCGTGCTCGAGTACCTGTTCGCCGCGGCGCATCCGGGGGCCGACATTCAGTGCCGCTACGTGCATCTCATGGAGGAGGTGAACGAGTCGCTGGCGGAGCAGTCGTGCGACCTGGCGTGCCTGGTGCAGCCGGCGGGGATCGAGCACGTCGAGCGGATCGCGTCGAAGTTCGAAAAGATGCCTCCCAAGAGCACGTTCTTCTATCCGAAGCTGCTTTCGGGACTGGTGTTCCACCCGGTGAACGAGGCCGGGCCGGTCGGTTGATCCAGATCATGCCCCCCATGTCCACCGACCGCTACGCGGTTCGTCGCGACAAGTTGCTGCACCGCCTGCGGAAGGATGGCGTCGGCGATCTGCTCGTCACGAACCCGACGAACGTCCGCTATCTCACCGGGTTCAGCGGGGAGGACAGCTACCTGCTGCTGGGACCAGGCGCGACGCTCCTCATCAGCGACGCCCGCTTCACGACGCAGATCGCCGAAGAGTGCCCGGGGTTGGAGACGCACATCCGCCCCCCCGGAAAGTTCATGCACGAGGCGGTCGCTGAAGTCCTCCAGCAGGCGCGGCTCGCGACGCTCGCCTTCGAGAGCGCGCACCTCACGCATCACGGCTGGCAGCAGATCGCGGAGGCCGCGAAACCGCTGGAGCTCGTCCCGAAAGCGGGACTGGTCGAAGAGTTCCGGCAGACCAAGGACGCCGGCGAGGTGGCCGAAATCCGGGAGGCGATCCGCCAGGCGGAGCGCGGCGCCGCCCTCATGCGATCCGGGCTGGTGGGGGAAATGACCGAGCTGCAGGCGGCCGCGGAGCTCGAATACGGCATGCGAAAGTTCGGCGCCCGCAAGCCGAGCTTCGATCCGATCGTGGCGGTGGGAGCGCGGGCGGCGCTCCCCCACGCGCGTCCGGGGGAGACGCGGATTTCCGACGGCGATTTGGTGCTGGTGGACTGGGGATCGACCAACGCGGGGGGCTACCGCAGTGACTTGACCCGCGTCTGGGGCACCGCTAGGATTTCGTCCAAACTGGAGAAGGTCCATAGGGTTGTGTTCACTGCTCAACGTCGGGCGATCGCCGAAATCCGCCCCGGAGTCGAGTGCCGGGACATCGACGCCATCGCCCGCAAGGAGATCGAACGCGCCGGGTACGGCAAGCAGTTCGGGCACGGACTGGGACACGGCATCGGGCTGGACGTGCATGAAGGACCGCGCCTCGGGCCATCCTCGAAGGACGTGCTGAAGGCCGGCATGGTCGTCACGGTCGAGCCGGGCGTGTATCTTCCCGGATGGGGAGGCGTGCGGATCGAGGACGACGTGCTCGTCACCCGCGACGGGTGCGAGGTGCTCAGTTCGATCCCGGCCGATCTGGAACGCATCCCGCTGGACTGAATTACGAACTAAGAAGTACGAAGTCAGAAGTACGAAGCAATCGCTCCCGCCGGCGACTCGTTCCTTCCGACTTCATACTTCATACTTCTTACTTCCCTGGAATTCCGCATGGCGAAGGAAGCGATCCCCCCCGAGGGGCCGTTCGATCTCGACAAGGTCCGCGCCCTGGTCGAGCTGATGGCCGAGCACGACCTGCGCGAAATCAGCCTCCGCCGCGGCGACGAGCGGTGGAAGCTGCGCCGCGGCCCGCAGGAAGTCGTGCAGATGGTCGCCGCCAGCCCGGCGGCGGCGCCCGCCGGGATTTCTTCGGCGACCAGCCCGGCCGCAGCGAGTTCCGCCCCGGCTCCCGCCGCCGAGCCCCCTCCCGGGGTGCTCATCAAAAGCCCCACGGTCGGCACGTTCTACAGCACTCCCAGCCCGGACGATCCGCCGTTCGTGAAGATCGGCTCGCGGGTCACGCCCGACACCGTGGTGTGCATCGTCGAAGCGATGAAGGTGTTCAACCAGATCCCGGCGGAAGTGAGCGGGACGATCGCCGAGATCCTCGTCAACAACGGCGACCCGGTCGAGTTCGGCCAACCGCTGTTCCGCGTGACGCCGGGATGAGAAAGTCAGAAGTCAGAAGTTCGAAGTCAGAACGAACTTCCGTCACCCGTCCGACTTCTTACTTCGTACTTCTTACTTCTGATTTCACGCCGCCCCATGTTCCAACGGATCCTCGTAGCCAATCGCGGCGAGATCGCCCTGCGGGTCATTCGCGCCTGCCGGGAGCTGGGGATCGAGGTCGTGGCGGTCTTCAGCGAGGCGGACCGCGGCGCCCATTATCTCGATCTGGCCGACCAGGCGATCTGCATCGGTCCCGCCCCGGCCTCACACAGCTACCTCCAGATCCGCAACATCATCAGCGCCGCCGAGATCGGGAACGTGCAGGCGATCCACCCCGGCTACGGCTTCCTCGCCGAGAACGCCCACTTCGCCGAGGTCTGCCGAAGCTGCAACATCGAGTTCATCGGTCCCGCTCACGCGGCGATGGACAAGCTGGGGGACAAGGTCAAGGCCCGTGGCATCGCCCAGGAGGCCAAGGTCCACGTGGTCCCCGGCAGCGACGGGCTCATCGCCGACGAGCGAGAGGCGCTTCGCATCGCCGAGCGGATCGGCTATCCGCTGCTCATCAAGGCGACCGCCGGCGGCGGGGGCAAGGGCATGCGCGTCGCCCGCAACGACATCTCCCTCAAGGCCGGCCTCAAGCAGGCCGCCCAAGAGGCCGAAAAGGCCTTCAGTAACGCCGGCGTCTATCTCGAAAAGTACATCGAGCGGCCCCGCCACGTCGAAGTGCAGATCCTCGCCGACAATCACGGGAACATCGTCCATCTCTGGGAACGCGACTGTTCGCTCCAGCGGCGGCATCAGAAGCTCGTCGAGGAAAGCCCGGCCCCCAATCTGCCGCTCGCCGTCCGCGAGGACATCTGCAACGCCGCGGTCCGGCTGGTGAAGTCGGCCGGCTATACGAACGCGGGGACGGTCGAGTTCCTCGTCGATCAGGACCACCAGTACTACTTCATCGAGGTCAACGCCCGGATCCAGGTGGAGCACCCGGTCTCCGAACTGGTCACGGGGATCGACCTGATCCAGCAGCAAATCCGCGTTGCCGCGGGAGAGACGCTCCCGTTCAAGCAGCGGAACATACCCTGCCACGGTTCCGCCATCGAGGTCCGGATCAACGCGGAGGACCCGGCCAACGACTTCCGCGGCTCCCCCGGCACGATCACCAAGCTCCGCCTGCCCGGCGGTCCCGGCGTGCGGCTCGACACGCACGTCTATCAAGGCTATACGATCGGGCCGTATTACGACTCGATGATCGGCAAGCTGATCGTGCACCGCCCCACGCGGGCGGAGGCGATCGCCTGCATGCGCCGCGCTCTCGACGAGGTCGTCATCGAAGGCGTCAAGACGACCGTCCCGCTCGCCCGCGAGATCTTCAACCACTCGGCCTTCGCCGAAGGGAAGGTCGACACGACCTTCATCGAGCGGACCTGGCACAAGTGAATTCCGCCGACGGGGGTTTCACTCGCCACTTGGATCGGGTACCGTGGATGCGTTTTCGGCTCCGGTCCGTATCCGCGCTGAGCGAGGGGGTCCGATGGCTGCGTCGATCCTTCCCGCCTTCAGCGACCCGGACGCTCCGAGCGTCCGGGTCGCTTCGCGTCTCGCTCCCCTGTCGCGCCGCGAGTTCCTCCTGAACGCCGGCGGCGGGTTCGGCTCCCTCGCGCTCGCCGCGTTGCTGCACGGGGACGGAATCGCCCGCGCGGCTTCCGCCGCCGCGTCGCGCGATCCGCTGGCGCCCCGCAAGCCCCACTTCGCGGCGCGGGCGAAGCGGGTCGTCTACATCTTCATGCACGGCGGGCCGAGCCACGTCGATCTGTTCGACCCCAAGCCGGACCTCGTGAAGTACGCCGGGCAGCCGCTGCCGGAGAGCTTCGGCCCGGTGATGACCCGCCGCAAGGTGGCGCAGAACCCGCTGCTCGCGCCGCTCAAGCCGTTCCGGCCCCGCGGCGAGTCGGGGCTCGAGATCAGCGATTTCCTGCCGCACCTGGCGGAGCGGACCGATGACCTGTGCCTGCTGCGGAGCTGTCATGGCGACAGCGTGAACCACCCGCAGTCGGTCTATCAGATGAACACCGGCAGCATCCTGATGGGCAAGCCCAGCCTCGGGAGCTGGGTCGCCTACGGCCTCGGCTCGCTCAACCGCAACATGCCGGCCTTCGTCGTCCTGCCGGACCCGACCGGCGGCGTGAAGGGCGGCCCGCCGGCGTGGGGCAGCGGCTATCTGCCCGCGACCTTTCAGGGGACAACGATGCGGTCGGGCAAAAGCCCGATCCTGCACTTGCAGCCTCCCCCTTCGATCAGCGACGAACAGCAGCGCCGCTCCCTCGATCTGATCCGCCGCCTCAACGCGCAACACCTCGCAGAGCGCGAGTTCGACGACGAGTTGGCGGCCCGCGTGGAGTCCTACGAGCTGGCGTTCCGCATGCAGGCGGCCGCGCCGGAAGTGGTCGATCTTTCCGGCGAGACGCGGGAGACGCTCGACCTGTACGGCATCGGCGAAAAGGACACCGACGAGTTCGGCACGCGCTGCCTGCTCGCCCGGCGGATGCTCGAGCGCGACGTGCGGTTCGTGCAGCTTTACATCGGCGACTCGCTCGGCTGGGACGCGCACAACGACGTAGAGAAGAACCACGCCCCGCTCTGCCGCCGCTTCGACCAGCCGGTCGCGGGGCTGCTCGCGGACCTCAAGCGCCGCGGACTGCTCGAGGACACGCTCGTGATCTGCGGCGGCGAATTCGGCCGCATGCCGATGAGCGAACAGGGCACCGGCCGCGACCACAACCCCTGGGGCTACACGGTCTGGTTCGCGGGGGCGGGCGTGAAGGCAGGCCACGTCCACGGCGCGACCGACGCCATCGGCCTGCGGGCGGAAGTGGACAAGGTCCACGTCCACGACCTGCACGCCACGATTTTGCATCTATTGGGCCTCGACCACGAGTTGCTGACCTACTCGCACAACGGAAGAGAAGAACGCCTGACGGACGTGGCGGGGCGGGTGGTGCGGGAGATTCTGGCGTAGAGGCGCGTTTACCTCGTTCCCAAGCTCCGCAGGGTGGCACGGCCGCAGGCCGTGTCGCGGAGCGACAAGAAGCCGCGCCATGCGATTCCCTTACCGAGAAAGCCCGCCACGTCAAACGGCGCCGTCATGAATCCGAGACATGATCGACCTCGCCGGCGAGTCTACGACGACGAGAAGCACGTCCAGTTCGTCACGTTCTCGTGCTATCGTCGCCGCAAGCTGCTCGAACCCGATCGAGCGAAGCGGATCGTGATCGGCGGATTGGGGTCGTACCTGGCCGCGGACGGCGGACTGTGCCTGGGCTTCGTCGTCATGCCGGACCACGTGCACGCGATGATCTGGTTTCCCGAAGTTCGCCGGCTCAGCCGTTTCATGAACGAGTGGAAGTCCCGCACGTCGGCGACGATCAAGGAGTTGTATCGACGGTCATTCCCGAATTACTCTGCCACGGTCGGCGATGCCGACCCCGTGTGGCAGGCGCGGTACTACGGCTTCAACGTGTTCACTCGGGGGAAGGCCGAGGGCAAGCTAGACTACATGCACCTGAACCCGGTGCGGGCGGGACTCGTGGAGCGGGCGATCGACTGGCGGTGGAGTTCGGCTCGGTGGTATCTTGAAGGCCGCCCGGTGGGCCTGCCGATTCGCTGGCCGCCGGAATTCGAGTAGCAAAGACGTTCGTTGTAGGAGACCGCAGGGCGCGGCTTCTTGTCGCTGCGCGACACGGCCTTCGGCCGTGCCACCCTGCGTCCAGTTCGTCACGTTCTCGTGCTATCGTCGCCGGGTGCCACTGGCTTGCCAGTGCTTTTCGATCAAAGACAGGTTCGCCTCCGTGATTCGGGCCCCGAAAGTCCTTGCACGTTCCATTCGGGAAGTTTCAGCGACGACTCCATGTGTTGGTCCGAAATTTACGTCAGACACGCGGCGATGCCGGTGCGTCGAAATCGTGGGAGAGCGTTCATGATCGCCAACGACCAAGAGTTGCAAACCACACTGGAGCGCATCGCCTGGTTTCAACAGCAGGTCGCGCACCTCCGCAGGTCCGAGACCAATCCCGTGAATTATCGTGCAGCGGTTTCCGGCTTTCTGGCCGAGATCGACCGCATGCAGCTCGACGTGCGGGAATACTTCAGTGTCCTGCCAACCGAGAAGGCCGGAGCGGCCTGACGAATTGCTGCAGCGGATTGGTGGGCCTTGCTTTCAGCGTGGATTCTGTGCCAGGGCGCAAGTGGGGAGCGTTTCTTATGTCCGAACTACGCCGAAGGTCATCGTGCCTTTGCGCCTTTGCGTCGATCTTCTTCCTTTCGTTCATCACGCACGCCGCCGAAGTCGAGCCGCCTGACGCCGCCGGTTATGAAGAGCCTCCGCTTGCGGACGGTGATCGCGAGCATTGGGCGTTCGAGCCGCTGGCGCGTCCCGCCCTTCCCGAGGTGCGCGACGCCGCCTGGCCGCGGAACCCGCTCGACCGCTTCATCCTCGCGAAGATCGAAGCCGAGGGGCTGTCCCCCGCTCCCGAAGCGGACCGGCACACGCTGCTGCGGCGGGTCACGTTCGATCTGACCGGGTTGCCGCCGACGCCGGAGGAAATCGAAGCGTTCCTCGCCGACGAGTCGCCGGACGCCTACGAAAAAGTCGTCGATCGGCTGCTCGCTTCCCGCGCCTACGCCGAGCGCGCGGCTCAGCACTGGCTCGACCTGGCGCGGTTCGCGGAGAGCGACGGGTTCGAGTCCGATCTCGTCCGTCCGACGGCCTGGCGGTATCGCGACTGGGTGATCGACGCCCTCGACGCCGACATGCCCTACGACGAATTCGTCCGCCAACAGATCGCCGGCGACCGCCTCCGCCCCGGCGACCCGGCCGCCTTGGTCGCCACCGGCTTCCTCCTCTGCGAGCAGGACATGCCGGACATCAACTCGCAAGTCGAGCGCCGGCACACGTTCCTCAACGGAATGACGGCGACCGTCGGCTCGGTGTTCCTCGGCTTGCAGTTCGGCTGCGCGCAGTGCCACGACCACAAGTACGACCCCGTCAGCCAGGCCGACTTCTACCGGCTGCGCGCGTTCTTCGATCACACCGACCTGTTCGACGAGAAGCCGCTCCCCGGCATGCCGGCAGAAAACAAGGTCACGGCCCGCGCGATCGCCGAGCGGGAGGGGCCCGCGCCCGCGAGCCACCTGATGCTTCGCGGCAACTACCGCCGCCCGGGGCCGGAGCTGGCGCCGGCGTCGCCGCGGATCCTGTCGCACGCGCTCGAGCCGGTCAGCTTCCGCGAGAAAGCCGCGCCGGCCGATCGCCGCACGGCGCTGGCCGACTGGCTCGCGCGTCCCGAGAACCCGCTCGCGACGCGGGTGATCGTGAACCGGCTCTGGCAGCAGCATTTCGGCCGGGGGATCGTCGCCTCCCCCAGCGACTTCGGCATCATGGGCGATTCGCCGACGCATCCCGAACTGCTCGACTGGCTCGCCACCGAGCTGCCCCGCCGCGAGTGGAAGCTCAAGGCGCTGCACCGGCTGATGGTGACCTCGGCGACGTATCGGCAGGCAAGCCGCGCGGGCCGCGAGGCCGCAAGCGTGGAATGGAAGCGGAATCGCGAGGGCGATCCGAAGAACGATCTGTGGACGCGGATGCCGCGGCGGCGGCTGGATGGTGAGGAAATCCGCGACGCGCTGCTCGCGGCGTCCGGGCGGTTGAATCGGCGCTCGGGCGGGCCGAGCGTGCGTCCGCCGCTGCCCGCGGAGGTCGTGCGGACGCTGTCGAAGAACCTGTGGGAAGTCACGCCGGACGAGGCCGAATACGACCGGCGGAGCGTCTACCTGTTCGTCCGCCGCAACCTCGCGTATCCGATGTTCGCCGCGTTCGACAAGCCGGACGCCGCCCAGAGCTGCGCCCGCCGCAACCGCTCGACGACCGCCCCGCAGGCGTTGACGCTGCTCAATTCGGAGCTGTCGCTCGAAGCGGCGCGGGAGCTCGCCGGCCGGCTGCTGCGCGAAGCCGACGACGATGCGGCGCGGATCGATGCCTGCTATCTCCGCGCGCTCGGCCGCCGGGCCTCCGCGAAGGAGCGCGCGCTCGCGGCGGAATTTCTCAAGAACGACGCGGACGCGCTCCGCCGCGAAGGCCGCCGGGCCGGC
The DNA here is from genome assembly GCA_040877365.1 of Planctomycetales bacterium. Taxonomy (GTDB): domain Bacteria; phylum Planctomycetota; class Planctomycetia; order Planctomycetales; family Planctomycetaceae; genus JBBDNT01. The sequence continues at coordinate 5,940 of JBBDNU010000218.1, read as the reverse complement.
GATCTGCCTCTGCCGTCCGAACTGCCGGCGGACGCCGATATCCACGCGGCCGCTGCCTGGACGGACTTCTGCCTGGCGCTGCTCAACTCGAACGAGTTCGTGTATCTGGATTGAAGGGCCGCGGCGCAAGAAAACGCAGGCCGATCCTGGGGGGATCGGCCTGCGCGAGAGCCGCCGGCCAGATTCGAACTGGCGACCTACGCTTTACGAAAGCGTCGCTCTGCCGGCTGAGCTACGGCGGCTGAGTGTTTCCCGGCGATGGATATGGGAAAGTCTACGAAATCGTTGGAAAAGAGCAAGCCCGCTGCCACGGGCTTCGCGCGGAGCGCGGGCGGCGGTCGTCGACCGCCGGCTGTCCTTGGCGGTCGCTCGGATTGCGAGGCCCCGGCCGGTATACTTTTCGGGGAGCTGCGGCCGCGGCCCGGCTCGCCGCGATCCGCGTGACCGACGCTCGCCGCGAATTTCATTCCCTCGGAAAGGACCACATGCGCCGCCGCACCCTGCTCTCCTTCGCGCTCCCGAGCCTGTGCCTGTTGGTGGGCTTCGTCGTCGCCGGTTGGGATGGACCAGCGGCGGCAGACGAGGTCGCGGCCAAGGTCGAACGGATCGACGTCGCCCCCGCGGATTGGCCCTGGTGGCGCGGGCCGGATCGCAACGGCCACGCCGCGGCCGGTCAGAAGCCCCCCGTCGCATGGAGCGCGACCGAGAACGTCGTCTGGCGGGCGCCGGTCCCCGGCCGCGGGCACGGTTCGCCGACCGTTGTCGGCGAGCAGGTGTTTCTCGCGACGGCCGACGAGAAGGCGGAGACGCAGTCGGTGCTCTGCTGGAATCGCCGGACCGGCAAGCTCCTGTGGGAGACGGTGGTACACCGCGGCGGACTCGTCAAGAAGGGGCACAAGAAGTCATCCCATGCCTCGGCCTCGGTCGCCTGCGACGGCGCGCGGCTCTTCATCAACTTCGTGAACGACGGCGCGCTGTACGCGACCGCGCTCGACCGCGACGGAGAGCGGCTGTGGCAGACGAAGGTCAGCGACTACTCGATGCACCAGGGCTTCGGGGCGTCGCCGGCGATCTACGCGTCCCTCGTGCTCGTGGCCGCCGACCATCACGACGGCGGCGCCGTCGCCGCGCTCGACCGCGCGAGCGGCGCGATCGTCTGGAAGAACCCGCGTCCCAAGACGGCGAACTACACCGCCCCGATCGTGCTCGAGGTCGCCGGCCGCGACCAGCTTCTGTTCACCGGCTGCAATCTCGTCTCCAGCTTCGATCCCCTCACCGGCAGGAAGCTGTGGGAGATCGACGGCGCCACGACCGAGTGCGTCACGTCGACCGTCACCGACGGCACGCGGATCTTCACCAGCGGCGGGTATCCCCGCAGCCACGTCGCCGCGGTGCTCGCCGACGGCTCCGGCACGGTCGCCTGGGAGAGCAATGTGAAGGTCTACGTCCCGTCGCTGCTCGTCCGCGACGGCCATCTGTACGGCGTGACCGACAACGGCGTTGCGATGTGCTGGAAGTCGGAGACCGGCGAGGAAGTCTGGAAGCACCGCCTGGGAGGCACGTTCAGCAGCTCGCCGGTGATGGTCGGCGAACTGATTTACGCGACGAACGAAGCGGGCCGCACGTTCGTCTTCCGCGCCACGCCCGAGAAGTGCGAGCCGGTCGCCGAGAACCAGCTCGGCGACGAGGCCTTCGCCACGCCGACGATCTGCGGCGGCGGGATCTACCTCCGGCACGCGACGACTGGCCCCGATGGCCGGCAGGAGACGCTGTCCTGCATCGCCGATGCGGCGAGCGGGGCGGCGTCAGCCCCCCGGTGATTTCGGGAGCGTATCGCCATGCAGCGCCGCACCGATCTCCTCACGGACCTCTCCCGCGGAGTGCGGGTAGGCGAGTATCGGATCGACGCGACGTCCGGCATCCGTCTCGCCGGGACCGATGCCTGGTCCATCACGGCGACCACGCTCCGCGGCGGTCAGTCCGAGGGAGTGGACGTCGTGCGGATCGACAACGGGCGGCTCGCCGTGGAAGTCCTCCCCACCCGCGGCATGGGGCTCCGGCGGGGGACGTGCGACGGGATCGAGCTCGGTTGGAAGTCGCCGGTCGAGTTTCCGGTGAACCCCGCGTTCGTCGAACTCGGCGCGCGGGGCGGGCTGGGCTGGCTCGCCGGGTTCAACGAGTTCCTGTGCCGCTGCGGCCTCGAATTCAACGGTCCCCCCGGCCTCGACGTCATCACGAACAACCTGGGGCATCGCGTCGAGGCGCCGCTCACGCTGCACGGCAAGATCGCGAACATCCCCGCGCACGCGGTGAGCGTCGAGATCGACCCGGCGGATGAGGGGACGCTCGCCATCACCGGAGTCGTCGACGAAGCGATGCTGTTCGGGCCGAACCTGCGGCTCCGCTCGACGCTCTCGACGCAGGCCGGCTCCAACCGCCTGACGATCGTCGACGAGGTGACGAACCGCGGCGGCGTGCCGGCCGAGTTGCAGCTTCTGTATCACTGGAACTTCGGCCCGCCGCTATTGGGCGCAGGGGCAAGTTTCGTCGCGCCCCTGCGGCGCGTCGTTCCGCGCGACGCGCGCGCGGCCGAAACGGGGGAGCGCTGGAACAAGTACCCCGCGCCGATCGCGGGGGCGACCGAGCAGGTCTATTTCCTCGAGCCGCGCGCCGATGCACAGGGCCGTTCGCTCGCGCTCCTCCGCGATCCAAGTGGCACGCGCGGCGCGAGCATCGCGTTCCGAGTGGACGAACTCCCTTGCCTCACATTGTGGGTCAACGCGCAGGCGGAGGCGGACGGCTACGTGACGGCCCTCGAGCCGGGGACGAGCTATCCGAATTTCAAGGCGTTCGAGCGCGCGGAGGGGCGGGTCGTCGCGCTGGCGCCCGGCGAGACCCGGCGGTTCGAAGTGGAACTCGCCGTGCATTCGACGCCTCATGACGTGGAGGCGACAGTCGCGGCGATCGCGGCGATCGCCGCGGCCCATCCGCCGGCGGCCATCGCGCCGCCGCTGTTCGGGCCGGAATGACCCGGACGCGCCGCGCGCATCAACCGTGAGCGCAAACAGGGAACGCGCGTTCGGGATCCGGCCGCTGGACCGGGCCGACCGGAAAAACCGAAACACTATCCGCAGCAATGACTTGCGACTCGGATCGGAGAATTCCCCCTTGATCTTTCGGGATCTTGCCCGCTACGCTGGTCGGACACGAGCTCGAACGCCACCTGTCGCAAGCTCTTCCTTCGACGATTCATCCTTCGCCGCCGCTGTCAGTGCTGTCCCGATTCGAAGTGCCGCTCCAGTTATCGGCCCGAATCTCGAGGTGTCCCATGAACGGCAAGACCACCGCGCGGCCGATGGAAATCCTCATGATCGAGGACAGCCTTACCGCGGCCCGCGTGACGATCGGCGCGCTCAAGTGCGGGCAATTCGAGCATCGGCTCACATGGCTCAAAGACGGGGCCGCGGCGCTCGACTTCCTGTTCCGCCGCGGCCGCTACCGCCGCGCTCCGCGCCCGGACCTCGTGCTGCTCGACCTGGGCCTGCCGGGGATCGACGGGCGGGAAGTGCTGGCGCACATCCGGGCGGACGAGGAGCTCCGCGCGCTGCCGGTCGTCGTGATGACCGCCTCGACCGCGACGGAAGATGTGCTGGAGTGCGAGCGGCTGGGCGTGGAGAGCTACCTGACCAAGCCGGTCGATCTCGTCAAGTTCCTGGGCCTGGTCCGCGAGCTGCGGAGCTTCTGGAGCGACGACATGATCGTCCCGGCGGGGGCGTAGTGGCGCTTCCGCCCCCTCCGCGTTTCACGTGAAACGCTCCCGAGCCGTTCCCGACCGCGCCGGAGCGTTTCACGTGAAACGCTCCGGCTCTCTGCGCGGCCGGCCGTTCGCGTTTCACGTGAAACGGGGCCGTGCGGCAGACGAGATCGAACAGGTGCGCCAGGCCGCCGCAACCCCGCGAGCGGAGCGGCAGATCCCCCGGGGCCGATGCGGAGATCGACAACGCCTTCGAGGCCGCCACGACCGCTGCCCGCGCGGACAAGGCGCTCCGCGACGCAGCCGCCGCCTCCATGTCTCCGCGCTTTCGCTCGTTCGCGCCGGCGCCCGCCGTGATGGGAACCTCGTTCAGCGGCACCCGCGGAATTTCGTTGTATTTCTTCATGCACGAGTGGTAGCATGCCGAGTGCGGGCGACGGCGGCCCTGTGTCGTATCGACGGTTCGAATACACCAGTCTCGAAGGGAAACCTCATGTCGCGCGCTTCGCTTTCGCTGCCCCGTGCCGCTCTCCTGTCGTCGTTCCTTCTCGCGTCGGTTGCGACGTTCGCGTGTTTCGATGCACCGGCCGCGGCCGCCGGCGAGCCTGTCGCGGTGAAGAAGGACCGCTCCCCCGACGAATCGCCGTCGGAGGTGCGGATCCGCCAGGCGCTGCGCGAGACGACCGAAATCGCTTTCGCCGACACTCCGCTGGAGGTCGCGATGCAGGTCATGGCGGACCTGCACGACATTCCGGTCATCATCGATGGGCGGGCTCTTGAAGAAGCCGGGATTCAGCCGGACGTGCCCGTCAACCTCGTCCTCGGCGGCGTCAAGCTGGAGTCCGCACTCGAGATCATTCTCCGGCCGTTGAACCTGGACTGGGTCGTGCGGGACGAAGTCCTGCAGATCACGAGCGCCAAGGTCGGGGCCGCCACGCTCGTCTCGCAGCCGTATTCGATCGCGGGTTTGACGAAGCTCGGCGTCGCGCCCGATGCGGTGGTGCGGCTTCTCAAGGTCGAACTGGGTCTGCCGGGGGCGGAGCCGAGCGGGCTCATTGATTCCTACCCACGAGCTGTGGCCGAATCCGTTGCCGTGACCGTATCCGGGCCTGCCGTCGTTCCGGTGCGGGAGGATCTGGTCGTCGTGCGGCACAACCGCCGGGCGCACGCCCGCGTCGCCCGCCTGCTGGCCGAGCTCGAGACCGCGGCCGCGAACAAACCGGAGTAACTCAGGCACGGGTTGGCTTCCTTCGCCGCTGGTGGGCACAGCCCATCCTACGCGCGCAGCGCCGCCTGCACGTCGGCCCACAATCCGGACGTCATGTCGTGGGGGCGGCCCGCGACGATCTCTTCCAGGACCGTCTCGGGCGGCGCGCCGCGAATGGCCGACAGCGCGGCGGCGGCGACGGCGGGGGAGCGGCTCATCCCGGCCCCGCAGCAGACGAGCGTCGGCACGCCGCGGCGGATCAGCGATTCCGTCGTCTCGACCGCCGCCCGCAACGTCCACGGCGGATTCCCCGCGCCGTCCACGAGCGGGAACCGGCAATAGGTCATCTCCCGCGGCAGCCGCGGCGGCGATTCCTCGAGCGCGAGATCGACCACCGCGGCGATCCCCGCATCGACCAGCCGCCTCGCATCGCGGGCGTCGCCGGCGTGGCCGATCCAGAGCGAACCGGGAACGATCTCATGCATCCGCCGTTCCCTTGAACGCTTGAATCGTCTGCTCGAGTTCCGGCAGCTTGTCGTCGAGATAAGCGCGCCAGTCACGGGACATGCAGTGCTTCCTGTTCGATTCGGGGCCGCAACGCCGGGCGAAGGTCGGAGGCGATGACGAGATCGACCCGCGTGCCGAACAATTCCTCGAGCTCCAGCTTCAGCCCCATGTAGTTGTCGAACGTCGGCCGATCGGCGAATTCGACCAGTACGTCCACGTCGCTGTCGGGCCGTGTCTCGTCGCGGGCGACCGAGCCGAAAATCGCCAGATCGCGCACGCCGAACCGCTGCCGGAGTTCCGGCAGACGTTCCGACAGGAGGCGGAGAGCGTGCTGAGAATTCATGAGCAAGCCTGACTTGCGATTTTTCGCTGGAACGGAACGGAGGCGGCCGTTTCCGCAATCGCTGGCGGCCACAGCCCACCCTACTCGATTTCCCCCGTCACGAGCACCAGGCCGTCGCCGTCGATGCGG
>JBBDNU010000217.1:0-10011 GCA_040877365.1 Planctomycetales bacterium | reverse complement strand
CCATCACATCCACTCCCCGCACCGGCCACGCCCGCGGAATATGTCGGCAGGGTGACGCTCGCCGATCTCGAGAACCTCGCCCTGGCCCACAATCCGACGCTCGAACAGGCCCGTAGCGGGACCTGGGAGGCTTATGGAAGGCGCGTCCAGGCCGGGCTGTACCCGAACCCGGAGGTCGGCTACAGCGCTTCCGAAATCGGCAACAACGGCGCCGCCGGACAGCAGGGGGTGTATCTGAACCAGGAGTTCGTCACCGCGGGCAAGCTCCGGCTGAGTTCGGCGGTCGAAGCTCATCGCCAGCGGCAGGCGCAGCACGTCGTCGAGGCGCAGGAGCAGCGAATTCTCACCGCCGTCCGCCGTGAGTTTTACGCCGTTCTCGCCGCCCGGCGGACGTTGGCGATCGCCGAAGAGTTGGAACAGGTCTCGGACCGCGGCGTGCGGACGACGGAGGCCCGTCTGGAAGCCCGCGAAGGGACGCGGCTCGACGTGCTCCAGGCGCGGATCGAGGCCGACCGCGCGCGGCTCGTCGCCCGGACCGCGGAGAACGACCATCGGGCCGCGTGGCAGAGGCTGGCGGCGATTCTCGGACTCCCCGATTTCCAGCCCGCCGAACTCGCCGGCGATCTCGAGCGCCGGCTCGCGCCGGTGACGTGGGACGACGCGTGGGCGCGTCTCTCGGGGACCAGTCCCCAGCTCGCGGAGGCCCGCGCGGGAGTGGACCGGGCCGCCGTCGCGCTCAAGCGGGCGGAGGCGCAGCCCGTCCCCAATATCTTTCTCCAGGCAGGGGTCCTGCACGACTTCTCGTCCGATGACCAGATCGCCAACGTGCAGCTCGGCGTGCCGCTGCCGATCTTCGACCGCAACCAGGGAAACATCGCCTCGGCCCAGGCGGATTACATCCGCGCCTGCCGCGAAGTGCAGCGCCGCGACCTCGTCCTGCAACGCGGTCTCGCGAACGTCTATCGCGACTACGCCAACGCGCAGGCGCAGGTCGAGAAGTACCGCGAGTCGATCCTGCCGGCGGCCCGCGAATCGTACGACCTGAGCCGGTCGCTGTTCGACGCGGGGGAGACGTCCTACCTCCAGCTCCTCACGGCGCAGCGGACGTTCGCGCAGACGAACATCGAGTACGTCGAGCGGCTCGCCGAGCTGTGGCAAAGCGTCGTCGCGATCGAAGGGCTGCTCCTCACCGACGGCCTCGCCGACCCAACGCTCGGCATGCCGGTGGAATGAATGGGCTCTGTCATTCCCGCGAAGGCGGGAATCCAGCCATCGACCGCGCCTGCCGCTGGATGCCCGCCCCCGCCTTCGCTGGGGGCAGGCACTCCGCGGGCATGACGCGCCCCCGCGGATCAGCGGCGACGCTACCGTGCGGCCGCGGTTCCGCTTAGGATGATGAGGCCCGCATTGGCGCGGGACGATTTTCTCATCGTTTCGGAGGGCGGTCCGATGCCGGCTCGCGGCTCACGTTCGCAGCAGGTCGCGTGGAGGTCCCTGGCAGCGGTCGTACTGCTCGTCGTCGGCGCCTCGGCCGCCGACGCGCCGGCCGATGACGTAGCCGCGCTCCCCGATCCGAAGACGATGCAGCCCGGCACGTGGCTCGCGGTCCCCGGCTCGAAGATGCGGGCCGTCTGTCTCCCGGAGGGAAAGTTCCCGGTGCTTCGCGGGAGCGGCGGCGTCGGGCCGCACGGCATCATGGATTACTCCGGCGGCCTGTTCGACACCAAGCGCGACCGGATGATCATCTGGGGTGGCGGGCACGCGGGCTATGCGGGAAACGAGATTTATGCCTTCGACGTCGGAACGATGAAATGGGAGCGGCTCAACGAGCCGAGCGAGCCGACCAACGGCCGCGACACCGCGCCCGACGGCAAGCCCGCCTCGCGGCACACCTACAACGGTCTCGCCTACATCGCCCACGCCGACCGCATGTTCGGCCTGGGCGGCTCTCCCTGCGGGAGCGGCAACGCCGTTTGCCAGAACACGTGGATCTTCGACTTCGACCCGAAGACGTGGAAGAACATGGAACCGGCCGGCACGCTCCCCTCCGCGGGCTACGAGTGCAACGCCTCTTACGATCCCGAGACGAAGAAGGTCTGGTGGGGGAACGATGCGGTGACGAACCGCTTCCGCCACGGCCCCGGCCTGTTCTCCTACGACTACGACGCGAACCGCTGGGAAAAGCACGACGACTTCGATTTCGGCTACTACATCAGCACGATCGACACGAAGCGGGGACTGCTCGTGCTGATGAGCTGCCGCCGCGAACGCAGTTCGCCGAAGAACGTGTTCGTCTACGACATCCGCAACAAGGACTTCACCCGTAAGCGGTGGGAAACGACCGGGGGCGACGAATTCCTCGGCAGCAATAAACCGGGGCTGGCCTACGATCCGGTCGCGGACCGCTACGTCGGCTGGACCGGCGGCGCCGTGTACGCGCTCGATCCCGAATCGAAGAAGTGGACGAAGCACGATCCGCCCGGCGGGCCGGACCGGAACAAGGCCCGACAAGGAATCTACGGCCGCTGGCGGTACGTGCCCTCGGTCAACGCCTTCATCGCCGCGCACAGCGTGGACGACGACGTGCACTTCTTCAAGTTGACCGCGGGCATGGGGGAGCGATGACGGACGCACCGCGACGATTGGGATCCCGCCGACGACCGTTGGCACGGCCATGGCTGCTCGCCGCCGCATTGGCGGCGGTCGCGGCCGCGGCGCCCGCGCGCGGAGACGGGCCCGACATGCCGATCGGTCTCGTCGCCGAACGGCCGCCGAGCGGCCGCTTCGTCCAGACCGAACGCGGGTGGATGGTTCCCTATTCGATGACGATTCCCGGTACCGAAGTCGCATTCGAGATGGTCCCGGTTCCCGGCGGCGATTTCCGCATGGGAAGCCCCGCCGGCGACAAGGGCCGCGATGACGATGAAGGGCCGCAGTTCACCGTCCGCATCGAGCCGTTCTGGATGGGAAAGCACGAAGTCACGTGGGCCGAGTACCGTTGCTACATGGAGACGCTCGACCTGCTCATCCACCTTGCCGCCCGCGGTGTGCGGCCGCAGGCGAAGCTCGATGACGTCGATGCCGTCACCACCCCCTCCGCCGTCTTCAACACGCAGTTCATCTACGGGAACGGCGAAGACCCGCGGCTTCCGGCGGCGACGATGACGCAGTTCGCCGCCCGGCAGTACACCAAGTGGCTCAGCGGATTGACCGCCTCGTTCCATCGGCTGCCGAACGAGGCCGAATGGGAGTACGCCTGCCGCGCCGGCACGACGAGCGCCTGGCACTTCGGCGACGATCCGCGGCAACTCGGCGACTACGCCTGGTACGAAGGAAATTCGGGTGAAACGACGCACCGCGTCGGCCTCAAGAAGGCGAACCCTTGGGGTATCCACGACATGCACGGCAACGTCGCGGAGTGGGTGCTCGACCAGTACGATCCACGCGGCTATGCGCGGGCGGAGGGAAAGACGATTCCGGCGGACGCGGCGATTCTCTGGCCGACGAAGCTCGGGCCGCGGGTGCTGCGGGGCGGTTGCTATGAATCGCAGGCGAATGAGTGTCGTTCCGCCGCGCGGTTTCCCTCCGCGGACGACGAATGGCAGACGCGGGACGCGAACTTCCCGCACAGCCCGTGGTGGTACAATGACGAGGCGGCCCTGACGGTGGGATTTCGGATCGTCCGGCCGCTCACCGAGCCGCCGGCGAAGGAGCGAGTCCGGTTCTGGGACGCGGACACCGATTCGATCCGGCAGGCGGTGAAGGCCCGGCAGCCGTTCACGGCGATCGGCGTCGCCGATCCGAAGCTGGCGGAGGAGTTCAAGAAGCACCGAGAGCAATAGATCCACCTTCCGAGCCGAAATCCGAAGTGGCCGCGGAATTCAATGCCAACTGTCCTCCGCCACGGACCCTACAGCTTCATCTTCTTCAGCTCGGATCGCGGCGAGCCGCGTCACATTCACGTCAAGCGGGACGCACGGATCGCGAAGTTCTGGCTGGAGCCGGTTGAGCTTGCCAAAAATCGTGGGTTCACCGAGCATGAATTGAACGACGTTCAGCAGCTCGTCGAGCAGTATCGCGAATTACTTATCGAGGCTTGGAATGACTACTTTGGTGCTTGAATCCGATCCCATCGCCGTCAACGTGACGACGACGGCCGAGGACTTGATCGTCGAACTGGCGGACGGCCGGAGTCTGAGCGTCCCTTTGAGCTGGTATCCGCGGCTCCTGCACGCCTCGGAGACCGAGCGGCGGAATTGGCGGTTATTGGGGGACGGATATGCGATCGAGTGGCCCGTCCTCGACGAGCACATCGGCATCGAAGGACTACTGGCCGGCCGCCGCAGTGGTGAGGGAGATGCATCCTTCGCCCGTTGGCTGTCCGCGCGCCGCTCCTGAATCACTCCGACGAACACCGGCGTCGGCGACTCGACCAGCGAACGTCGAAGAGCAATACGACGCCCCATCGAACACCAGGAATGCTTGGATGCCGAATTCATCGACTTGGCGAATCGTCCGAAGCGCATCGCGGCGGATGGCCGCGGCCTGCGGGCTGGCGCTCGTCGCCGGAACTCTGCACGCCGGCGACGCGCCGGCGAACTCGTGCGACGGCGGCGCGGCGTTCCCCGTAGGTCTCGTCGCCGAGCAGCCGGCCACGGGCCGGTTCGTGAAGACCGACCGCGGCTACATGGTCCCCTACCAGGCGAAGATCCCCGGGACCGACGCGACGTTCGAGATGGTCCCGGTTCCCGGCGGCACGTTCCGCATCGGCAGCCCGGCCGGAGAGATAGACCGCAACGACGACGAAGGCCCCCAGTTCACCGTCCGCGTCGAGCCGTTCTGGATGGGCAAATGCGAGGTCACGTGGGGCCAGTACCTGCCCTACAAGGAGACCTACGACCTGTGGGTCGAACTCTCAGCCTCGAAAGACCATCCGCAGATCGCGAAATCGTTCGACGACGTGGACGCGGTGACGACGCCGACGCCTCTCTGGGAGCCCTCGTTCAATTACGCGCACGGCGAGGATCCGCGCCTCCCCGCGGCCACGATCACCCAGTTCGCCGCGAAGCAGTACACGAAATGGCTGAGCGGACTGACCGGCGAGGTCTACCGGCTGCCGACCGAAGCCGAGTGGGAGTACGCCTGCCGCGCCGGCACGACGACCGTCTGGCATTTCGGCGAGGATCCCAAGTTGCTCGACGAATACGCCTGGTACGACGGCAACTCGGGCGAAAAGACGCACCTCGTCGGGCAGAAGAAGCCCAATCCCTGGGGCCTGCACGACATGCACGGCAACGTGATGGAATGGGTGCTCGATCAATACGACGCCGAAAGCTACGCCCGCTTCGACGGGAAAGAGGTCGCCGCGCTCGATGCCGTGCGGTGGCCCGACAAGTGGGGGCCGCGCATACTCCGCGGCGGTTCCTACTACGGCCTGGCGAACGAGCTCCGCTCGGCGGCGCGGTTCCAATCCGTCTCCGACAGCGAATGGTCCTCCAAGGATCCGAACGCACCTCCCCACAGCGCGTGGTGGTACGACAACGAAGAGACGCTCGAGGTCGGCTTTCGCATCATCCGCCCCCTCGACCCGCCGAAGGCCGATCAACGGGCGCGCTTCTGGGATCCCGACTTTGAGGATCTTTACCGCATCCTCAAAGCCCGCTTCGAAGCAAAGGGGGGCGGACTGCTGAAGGCGAACAAGCGCCTTGCCGAAGCGATGCGGGCCGCCGCCGAGAACAGAACCAAGGACTAGCGCGACGCACCGAGCGCCCGGCAGCGCGGGATCGTCGTCGTTTGAAATCTGCGAAATCTGCGAAATCGGTGGATGATTTCTTCGGTCGAATCGCAAGGCCGATCAACCGGACGAAGGCGAATTCATCCACGGATTGCACCGATTGCGCAGATTGACGAGAAGAGCCGTTGCCGCGTAGTTCGAGCCACGCCCGCAGTCGCCGCCCCGCAGCCATGACCGCCGTCCGCCCCGTCGCCTCGCCTCTCGACCGGCCGCTCCGGCTGGGAGTGCTTATCTCGGGGGGCGGGACGACGCTCGCCAACTTCGTCCAGTCGATCGCCGACGGCGCGTTGAACGCCGAAATCCCCATCGTGATCGCCAGCCGCGACGAGTGCGGCGGGATCGCCAAGGCCCGCGCCGCCGGGCTGGCGTGCGACGTGGTCCGCCGGCGGGATTTCGACAGTCTTGCGAAGTTCAGCGCGGCGGTGTTCGACCGGCTGCGCGCGGCGCGGGTCGATCTCGCGGCGCTCGCGGGGTATCTCGCATTGCTCGAGATCCCGGCCGATTTCCGGCACCGGGTGATGAACATCCACCCGGCGCTCGTGCCGGCCTTCTGCGGGCGGGGATATTACGGCCGCCGCGTTCACGAGACGGTGCTCGCCCGGGGGGCGAAGGTCAGCGGTTGCACGGTGCATTTCGCGGACAACGAGTACGACCACGGGCCGATCGTCGTGCAGCGGTGCGTCCCGGTGCTCGACGACGACACGCCGGAGACGCTCGCCGCTCGCGTGTTCGCCGCTGAATGCGCGGCGTACCCGGAGGCGGTCCGGCTGTACGCCGAGGGCCGGCTGGAGATCGACGGCCGGCGAGTCCGCGTGCTGGGCAAGGGGAGTGCGGGCGGGTAGGTCCCGCCCGCCGGGCGGGACCTGGCTTGCTGCGCGGCGTCCCCCGCGCATCGGCGAGTCAAGCCGCGTCGGCCGTCACGCGGGGCCGGTGCGAATCCTAGTGGAGTGCTTCAGGCAGAAGTGAACGTGTCGCGGAACCAACGTTCGAATGCCCCAACGTCGAGGCGGCGGCAAGTGTAAGCTACCTCACGGAACTCCGCTGCGAATCTCACGAAAATCGGCGCACGGATCGCTCACGTTTCCCTTCCATGCCGAGGTCCTCGATGAAGAAGCAAGCACTGAACCGACGCGATTTCAACCGCCTGACGCTGGCCGCCTTCGGAGGCGTCGTCGCCGGAACGGCGATCGGCTGCGGAGACGACGCGCCATCGGGCGGGCAACCGGGAGGCGGGAGTGGAACGTCTTCTCCGGCTCCCGTTGCGCCGTCCCGCTGAAGCAGGACGCATGGAAGAATGCGCGGGCCGCCTTCGAGAAGGCGATGCAGGCGACCGGGAAGCAGTTCGGCGACGCTCCGGCCAACGCGCCGGGCAAGGCGTGACACCGAAACCGCTTCGTATCGGATGGTCCATTTTCCGTACCTTCTGGAACACCGCCCGCCGGTCGACTGGTTCGAAGCGATCGATGCCCGCTGGATCTCGGACCATGTGTGCTGGACCGGAGTCGCCGGCCGTCCTGGCGAAACTCGGAAACGTCGAATAGCCGGGATGAACTCGCATATTCCGCTGCTTGTGCGTCGTCTCGCGTGCGACTATTCTTCAGGCCGAGGGTCGCATCGCGTTCCCCAGGATGACTTCCGAGCGGTCGCCGCGGCGGACGGGAGCGGAATGCATGGACGAGAAGTTCTGGTATCTCAAGCGATGTGATCTGTTCGAGCGGCTGACGTCCGAGCAGACCGCCGCGCTCGAGCGCCGGTCGCGGTCCCGGACGTTCGACCGCGGCGATCTCATCTACCTCCCCTCCGACCGAAACGAGTCGGTCCTCCTGCTCACCTCCGGTCGCGTGAAGATCTATCACCTCACCGCGGAGGGTAAGCAGGCGGTGCTGGCGCTCGTCGAACCCGGCGAAATCTTCGGCGAGCTCGCCGTCTTCGGCGAAGGACGGCGGGAAGAGTTCGCGGAGACGATGGAAAAGTCCACGCTGGTGTTGATCCCCGGCGAGGCCGTCCGCGAGCTGATGGAGCAGCATCCGCTCGTTTCGATGCAAGTGACCCGCTTGATGGGGCTCCGCCGGCAGCAAGTGGAACGCCGGTTGAAGTCGCTCCTCTTCCGGTCCAACCGGGAGCGATTGGCGTTTCTGCTCCTGGAACTGGCGGAAAAATACGGGCAGCCGAGCAGCCAAAGCATTCTGATCGGCATCCGGCTGTCGCATCAGGAGTTGGCGAACATCATCGGCAGCACGCGGGAGACGGTTACGGTGCTGTTGGGAGAACTTCAGGCAGAGGGACTGATCGCGGTGAGCCGCCGGCAGATCATTCTTCGTGAACCGGTTCGGCTCGCGGCAATCGTCGGCGTTGATCTGCCACGGATCGGCGAACCGCATCTCGTTCCCCGCGCCGTGTCGCACGCGCCGCCCAGAGCATGAACGAGCAATTCTGCGGTCGTGTTTGTGGGGTGCTTCACAGAAACGATCGGCCGACCGGCCGATAATCCGATATGGGAGGGTCGAACCAGCGGAGCGATCTCCGCGATTCCGACCACGAGAGGACAAGCATGACGGAAGACAGGAAGATCGATAACGATTTGGACGATTGGCCGCCGTGCGAATCCGGAGAGATCCGCAGCATGGTCGATCGCGTCCGGATGCGTCGTCGAAATCGAATCACACTGACGGGAGCCTGCGCCGCACTTCTGCTGGTCGCATTCGGCTTTTTCGGAGCGTGGTCCTCTGGTCTGCTCCCGCCGACCGAGCCGTCCTTCGGCGGCGTCGCCTGCAGCGAAGTGCGTCGGCTGGGCGAGCAATACATGATGGGGACGCTCGATGAGGCGACGGCGTGGAAGATTCGTGCTCACCTCGAGCAATGCCCGGAGTGCCCGCGGATTTTCGAGCAAATGCGGGCTTCGATGCACGTCGATAACCGGTTCGGTCCTGCTCCGGAACCGATCTCCCGGTCACTCGTTCTGGCCGGCTTCGTCCAGATCGTCCAGGAAAGCGGACGGATTGCCGCGCCCATTCGTTGATCCATCGGTGCCAGCTTCGGAGCCGAACAATGCCTGATCGCTGCCGAATCAAAATCGTAGCCGCGGTGATCGTAATCACCGCGCTGGCAGATGCCGGGGTCACGCCGGCTGCCGAACCGGAGCGCACGCCTGAGGCATGGTTCGCCTGGTTCGGGGAACAGTGGGATGAAGCGGAAGGTTGGACAGCGGGTGATCGGCGTTACATGCGGAAGCTCGAAGACGAGGGCTGGAAGGCACGCATGCGGACTCTGCGCGGGCTGACTCGGCACGGGAAGGACGCCATTCCCGAGACAGTTCGCATTCTCCGGGAGGGAAACTCGCCACAACGGAACCTCGCCGCTCAGGCGCTCGGATACCTCGGCACCGAGGTGCCGCGCGAACCGTTGCGGCTGGCGGCTGCCGAAGATCCCGACGCCGCCGTCCGGCTGTATGCCGTCGATTCCCTCGGGATGCTGGGAGAATCGGCGGACGATCCGACCGACTGGAAGGCATTGCGCGAGTCCGAGCGCAATGGAGACGTGAAGAAGCACATCGGATACGCGATGGAGCGAGCCGGAAAGCCACTCGATCCGCAGGTCGTCCAGACACTTCGAGATTGGGATCTCGCGACGATCGATTCCGCGGTCGTCGGCAAGCCTGCCCCGGATTTCGCGCTGCCCACCGCTTCGGGCGAAACGATCCGGCTGAGCGACTACCGCGGCAAGCACGCGGTCGTGCTGGTGTTCATCTACGGCGATACCTGACCCGTCTGCCATGGGCAGCTCGCGCAGTTGCGCGACCGGATTGGTGACATTCAGGCTCAAGAGGCCCGGCTCCTGGCGGTCGACCCACACGAAAAATGGGCGGCTCAGTTCCTGCTGAAGGACACCGGGCTCGAAACGGGCGACCTCCATTTCCCGCTCCTCATGGATGCGGCCCAGACGGTGAATGCCACCTACGGCGTGGCCTTCCAAATGCGCATCCACACCGAGTGGAGCAGCCGCCCGGCCACATTCATCGTCGACCGCGAAGGCGTAATTCGCTACGCCCGCCGCGGACAGACATTCTCCGACCGCCCCAAGCCGGACGACATCCTCGCCGAGCTGAAGAAGCTGAAGTAGATCGGCGAGTCGTGGGACACACCGCTGCCGGAACAGACGGTGATCCGTAAGCGCCCACCACAGACAGGGCTGTCGGGGGCTGGGGCCTGGCGGCCGGC
>JBBDNU010000216.1:0-10023 GCA_040877365.1 Planctomycetales bacterium | reverse complement strand
CCCCCCCCCCCCCCCCCCCCCCCCCCCCCCCCCCCCCCCCCCCCCCCGCGCCGCCAAAACCGATCGGCCGGCGAAGGACAAACCGGGCAAGTCGCGCACGCCGGGGCGTCGCGGCGCAGTCCGCCACGCCGACCAGCCCCGCCGCGGTCGCTGACCGACCCGAATCGAGCGGTCCCCGTGATGGAATTCGACGCGGTTTGCCGGTATGTTGCGGGCCTGGATCCGGAGCTTCTCCTTGGAGAACGACGCATGATGTTGCGACCCCTGCCGAACGAATCGGACCGCCCCACTCGCCGCGATTTCCTCAAGACCACGCTCGCCGGGGCCGGGGCGGCGGCCGCTGCCACGGCGGGACTTCCCGCCGCGCTGCCCGCCGCCGGGCCGGTGGAGCGGACCGGCAAGCCGTACATGAAGCTCTCGCTCGCCGGGTATTCGTTCAACCGCGACCTCGCCAAGAACTGGTCGCAGGGATCGCCTCCCGCCGACAAGATGACCCTCGACGACTTCATCCGCTACTGCGCCGAGCTCGACCTCGACGGCTGCGAGCCGACCGGCTACTACTTCCCCAACGACGCCGACGCCGCGTACCTGAATCACCTCAAGCAGCTCGCGTTCCGGCTGGGGCTGGACATTTCGGGGACGGCGATCGGCAACGACTTCTGCCAGACCGACGAGGCGCAGCTCCAACAGCAGATCGACTCGACGAAGATGTGGATCGACCGCGCCGCGCTGCTCGGGGCCCCCGTCATCCGCATCTTCTCCGGCAACGCGAAGCGCGGCCAGACCGAAGAGGAGGCCTTCCGGATGGCGGTGCGGGGGATCGACCAGGCGCTCGAATATGCCGCGCAGAAGGGCGTGTTTCTCGCCCTCGAGAACCACGGCGGGTTGACCGCGACGGCGGACGGGATGCTCAAGCTCATCCAGGCGGTCCAGCCGTCGCCGTGGTTCGGCGTGAACTTCGACAGCGGCAACTTCCACGAGAACGAGCCGTACTCCGAACTCGAGAAGATCGCCCCCTACACGATCAACGCCCAGGTGAAGGCGGCGGTGAGCCACGCCGGCAAGAGGCAGGAGGCCGATCTCGAACGGATCGTCAAAATCCTCAAGGACGCCGGCTATCGCGGATATCTCGTGCTGGAATACGAGGAACGGGAAGACCCGAAGCGCGCCATCCCGCGGTATATCGGGGAGCTGCGCAAGCTGGTGCGCGCGTAGCGGCGAAGCGGCGGATTCGGCTCGTGCCGGACATCCGTCCGGATGGCGGCCGGCCGCCGGAATTCGCCCCGAACTGCCGGAAACCTCTTGTTGCAAGCGGTCCGCGCCCCTTTACAATGGTCGCGGACCGTTTTCCGTATGGACGGGACGGCCGCGCACGGTGGGTCGCCGTTTTCTCCGCGCTGCGGACGCGTCGGGACCGTGCGGCGCGCCGCGCCGTCTTCTCCGAGCACCTCGGAGGACACGATGGACCCGGTGGCCCGAGAGCACGTCGCCAGCCCGTTGCCGCGGACTCAGTCCGCGCCGCACCAGTCCAATGGCTCGACGACGCACGCGCCTCCTTCTTTGCCGATCAGCCGGCAGGAGCCGGTTTCGTCCTTCGAGCGGTGGGTCCTCCGCCGCGTGCTCGCCGCGCTGGGCGATCCTCCCGTGACCTTTGCCTTGTGGAACGGGGAAGAGGTCCGCCCGCTGCACGGGGAGCCGATCGCCCGCTTGCGGCTGACCGACCGCGGGGCATTGCGGCGGATGATGTTCGACCCGTGGTTCCAGGCCGGCGAGGCCTACGCCGACGGGCAGCTCGAGTTCGACGGGCCGCTCGACGAGTTCTTCGCCACCGTCTGGGGGGCGCTCGGCCGCCGCGCGGGACGCAAGCT
The DNA here is from genome assembly GCA_040877365.1 of Planctomycetales bacterium. Lineage (GTDB taxonomy): Bacteria > Planctomycetota > Planctomycetia > Planctomycetales > Planctomycetaceae > JBBDNT01. Next base: position 8,155 of record JBBDNU010000216.1, on the reverse strand, counting down.
GCCGGGCGGGCTGCTCGCGCGGCTGTTGCACCGCCCGCGCCGCACGGGCCTCGGCCAGGCGAAGGAGAACATTCATCATCATTACGACATCGGCAACGACTTCTACCGGCTGTGGCTCGACGAGGAGATGGTCTACACCTGCGCCTATTTCGCGGAGGACACCTTTTCCCTCGAACAGGCGCAGATGGCCAAGCTCGACCACGTGTGCCGCAAGGTCTGGCTGCGCCCCGGCGACCGCGTGATCGAAGCCGGCTGCGGCTGGGGCGCGCTGTCGCTGCACATGGCCCGCAAGTACGGGGCGACGGTGCGGGCCTTCAACATCTCCCGCGAGCAGGTCGAATTCGCCCGCGACCGGGCGCGGCGCGAGGGACTCGCCGATCGCGTCGAATTCGTACTCGACGACTGGCGGAACATCGCCGGGGAGTGCGACGCCCTCGTCTCGGTCGGGATGCTCGAGCACGTCGGCCGCGAGAACTACCGCGAGCTGGGGGACGTGCTCGACCGCGTCCTCGCGCCGGCGGGCCGCGGCCTGATCCACTCGATCACCCGCAGCCGGCCGAAGCCGCTCGACCCGTGGATCGAGCGCCGCATCTTCCCCGGCGCGTATCCCCCGGCGCTGAGCGAACTGGTCGACATCTTCGAGCCGCACCGGTTCGCGATCCTCGACATGGAAAACCTGCGGCTGCACTACGCCGAGACGCTCCGGCACTGGCTGGAGCGGTTCGAGCAGTCGGCGGACGCGGTGCGGGCGATGTTCGACGAGCGGTTCGTGCGGACGTGGCGGCTGTACCTGGCGGGCTCGATCGCCGCGTTCGTCTCGGGCGAGCTGCAACTGCACCAGATGACCTTCGCCCGCGACGGCGAAGACGCGCTCCCCCGCACCCGCGCGGGCCTATATGGCGACGGCGACGCCTTTTGGGTCAACCACGAAAGGCACGAAAAACACGAAAAGTGAATCCGGCGACTGATTGGCTTGGATTGGTCTCGTAACGAGACTCGATTCCGCACATTGCTGCAACCGGAGCATGCCGCCCAAGTGCTGAACTACCTGAAGGCTACTGGCCTGCGGCTCGGCTTGCTGGTCAACTTCGCCAGCTATCCAAAGGCAGTCGTCAAGCGCTTCGCGCGCTGACGCCGCGCTCCGGCGCTCGACGGAACCGCCGGAAGAACCACGAAAGGCACGAAAATCACGAAAATCACGAAAAAAAGGCACGCGCCGCGATGAACGATCGACATGGATGGCCCACCGCAATGCCACCACTTCGCTTTCGTGTCGTTTCGTGCCTTTCGTGGTTGCAACAGGAGAAAGAGACGGGAGAGGCCGATCATGGAGCGCTGTGACGTGCTGATCGTTGGCGGGGGGCCTGGCGGCTCGTCCTGCGCGCGGCGGCTCGTGCAGGGCGGGGCCGATGTGGTCGTGCTGGACAAGCAGCGGTTTCCCCGCGACAAGACGTGTGCCGGCTGGGTCACGCCCCCGGTGTTCGGGGCGCTCGATATCGACGCGGACGAGTACTCAGGAGTCACTTCCGCCGCCCGCGTCTTCCAGCCCATCACCGGCTTCCGCACGGGCGTCATCGGCGGCGACGAGGTCGAGACGCATTACGACGAGCCGGTGAGCTACGGCATCCGACGCTGCGAGTTCGACCATTATCTGCTCGAACGCTGCGGGGCGCAGCTGCGGCTCGGGGAGACCTTCCGCACCGCCGAATACGCGAACGGCCTGTGGCGCGTGAACGGCGCCATCGAAGCGAAGGTGCTCGTCGGCGCCGGCGGGCACTTCTGCCCGATCGCCCGCCGCCTCGGCAACCGCGACGGCGCGGCCGCCACCGGACCGAACGGAGGCCCCGGCTCGACGATCGCCGGGGCGTCGCAAAGCCTCCAGCCCCGGCCACCCGACGCCCGGCCGTCGGTGGTCGCCGCGCAGGAGATCGAATTCGAAGTCCCCGCCGAGGAACTGCCGCAGGTCCGCGTCGAGGGGACGGTGCCCGAACTGTTCTTCTGCAACGACCTGCAAGGCTACGGGTGGTGCTTCCGCAAGGGGAACTGGCTGAACATCGGGCTGGGGCGCGTCGACCGGGAGAAGATTTCGCAGCACGTCGCCGACTTCTGCGACTTTCTCCGCAAGCGCGGAAAGATCGGCTGCGCGATCCCGGCCCGCTTCCACGGGCATGCCTATCAGCTTTACGAGCGGGTCGTGCCGCGACTCGTCGATGACGGCGTGCTGCTCGTCGGCGACGCGGCAGGACTGGCTTATCCGCAGAGCGGCGAGGGGATCCGCCCGGCGGTCGAATCGGGACTGATGGCGGCCGACGTCATCCTCGATGCCGCCGGCGAGTACGACCGCGCGCGGCTTGCGCCCTACGCGCGGAAGATCGCCGAGCGGTTCGGCCCGCCGCGGGGGAGAAACGCGGCCGACTGGCTGCCGACCGGCTGGCTGCACTTTCTCGCCGCGAAGCTGCTCGGCACCCGCTGGTTCTCGAAGAAGGTGGTGTTGGAAAAGTGGTTCCTGCACCGCGACACCCCGCCGTTGGAGCTTGCGGCGCTGCCGGCGGGACGCTGATCGAATCAACCGGAGGATCGCCGACGGGCCGGCGGCTCGTCTCCCGCGAACTTGATGTTGTTCGGGTTGATGTCGCCCAGATAGATGCCGTGCTGCCGAAAAGCGAAGATCCACTTCCGGACCGCGGGCCAGTTGTCGCCGAAGACTTCCTGCTTTTGCGAAACCCATTCCGCGGTGATTTCTTCGGGAAAATCGATCTCGGAGTCCACGCGAGCGCCGGCGAAGTCGACGATGAACGGCGGCGAGACGAGTTCCATCTCGACGACCCATAGGGTATCATCGAAACCGATCAGCCGCGGTATCCGAAAGCCGGCCAACTGCGTGATCCGATGCTCCGACAGTCGCCGATAAACATCTCGCTCTCGAGAATAAAGCGGCTCATGGCGCAGCGCCTTGATGGCGGATTTGATGTCGGTGGACAGGATGATTCCGTCCCAGCCGGATCCGACCTGACCTTGGATCGTGCGGCGGTGTTGTCGAGCATAAGCAAGAGCCCGCTCTGTCGCGTCGCGATACAGTGAGTCCGCCATGATCGATTCGCTTGAATTGAAGGCACACTTTTCGCCGGACATCAGCTTCCAATTGATTCTCGGCGACCGTGTCATCCCAGTATGGGCGATCGGTCCAGAAGAAATCACGCTCCGGGAGCCGGTCGCGTTGAATCCCGTCGAGGCCGATCTGGTCATGCAGGTCGACGACTGGACGCGGGTCTGGAAGGTTTTTCTCGTCGACGGCGCCGATCCCACCCGAGAGCGAGTGCGAATCCAGCCGCTCGATCCGACCCCGCACTGATCGGGCAACCCGCCGGTGGGAACCTTGCCCACCCCGCACGATCGGACCGCTCTCTCGGGTGGAATGGGGCGCCGGGGCGGTTTCTTGCTTCTCATCGCCGCGCCGTTCCTGCATGATGGAGGAGCGGAAGCTCCCCGCGCCGCCGGCGCGTCGGAAGCTCGAGGAGAGACCTTGTTTCCCCACGGAGGGCCCCCGGACGCCAGCCAACGGCGGGTGCTGTGGAAAACGTACGTCTGCAAGCGTTCGAGCGCGTGTTCCCCCGCCGGGAGCTGGTCCGCGGCAAGGCGGTCGTCGCGCTCCTGTTCGGCGGGCTTGCCGCGTTCCTGTACGTCCTGCTCCTGTTCGACCTGTTCCTGCTGGCGGACGTGCTCGCCACCGGCGGCGCGCTGGATGCGGAAGCCGCCCGGCGGGCAGACCTCCTCGAGGACGACCAGCCGCCCGCGGGGAGCAGCGTGGACGACGCCGGGATTCGGCCGGCGGTCGTCCGGTCGCGGGACCGCGCCTGGGGCCGCTGGCTGGCAGTCGCCTACGAGCGGGTCCCAATGCTCCGCCGCAGCCACGACGCGCTCCCCCTGCTCGTGCTGGTGGCGCTGGGGCTCGTGCTGTCGCGGTTCTTCCTGTTGGTGCGCCTGCGCGACGTCGCGCGGCAGGCGGCCCGCGACGCCGTGACGGGGCTCCGCCGGATGCTGCACCGCCAGACGCTCCGCCTCGGCCCCGCGGACCTGCTCGACCGCGACGGGCAGCAGGTCTTCCGAATGTTCACCGAGGACATGCAGCGGATCCACGACGGCATCGTCCGCTGGATCGAAACGCTCGCCCGCCAGCCGCTGCAGCTCGCCTTCCTGCTCGCCCTGGCGTTCGCGGTCGATTGGCTCGTCGCCCTGCAATGTCTGTTGCCGCTGCTGTTGTGCTGGTATCTCGTGCGGCAGGAGCGGCAGCGATCGAAAGCGGCGGCGCGGGCCGCGGAATCGATGCACGACCGCGAGCTGAAGGCGCTCGCCGAGAGCTTCCGCAAGGCCCGCATCGTCCGCGGATACGGCATGGAGAACTTCGAGCAGGAGCAGTTCCAGCGGCACCTCGAGCGGTATCGCCAGCAGACGGCGGCGCTCGACAGCCGACAGCGGTGGCCGCTCCGCATTTCGCGCGTGCTGGTGTTCACAAGCGCCGCGCTGGTCCTGTTCATCGTGGGGGTGAAGGTGCTCCAGCCCGCGGGCAGTGCCGATGGCCTGCCGTTCTCCGCCGGGATGCTGCTGCTGGCGGTCCTCGTGTCGCTGATCGGCCCGCTCGACGCGCTGTTCGGGACGGCGGCGGCGCTCGAGCCGGCCTCGACCTCCGCCGACCGCGTGTTCCGTTATTTGAACCAGATTCCGGAGGTTGGGCAGGCAGTGGGGGCGAAATTCCTGCAGCCGCTGTCGAAGTCGCTGAGGTATGAAAACGTCGTTTACGCCCTGCCGGACCGGCGGAAGCTGCTCGACGGGTTCGACCTGTCGATCGCGGCGGGCGAGACGGTGGCATTGGTCGCGCTTGACCCGCTCGAGTCCCGCTGCGCGGCTTATTTGCTGCCCCGGTTCATCGAGCCCCAGACCGGCCGCGTCCTCATCGACGGCGAAGACATCGCCTGGGTCACGCTCGAGTCGCTGCGGGCGGAGGCGATCTTCGTGTGCGCCAGCGACCCGTTCTTCAGCGGGAGCGTGCAGGAGAACATCGCCTGCGGGAACCCGAAGATCACACTCCAGAACGTGACCGACGCCGCCAAGACGAGCCATGCCCACAGCTTCATCCTCAAGCTCCCGCAGGGGTACGAGACGCACCTCGGCGAGCGGGGTGAGCAGCTCGACGCCGGGGAGCGGTTCCGCCTGGGGCTGGCCCGGGCGCTGGTCCGCAATCCGGCGCTGCTCATCATCGAGGAGCCGGCCGAGCCGCTCGACGACGACACCAAGCAGCTCCTCGACGACGCCTACAACCGCATCACCCGCGGGCGGACCGTGGTGTTCCTTCCCAGCCGCCTCTCGACCGTGAAGCGCGCCGACCGCGTGGTGATGGTCCACAGGGGAAGGCCGGCCGCCGTCGGACCGCACGCCGAGATCGTCAAGTCGAGCGCCGTGTACCGGCACTGGGAATATCTGCGATTCAACGAATTCCGGCACGAGGGAGAGACCCGCGGATGAGCCGCCCGCTGTTCTCGCCGCTCGTCGAACGGGCGGTCCGCTTCGCGGCCTTCAAGCACGACGGCCACCGGCGAAAGGCGTCCGAATTGCCCTACGTCTCGCACCTGGCCGCGGTCGCGCTGGTCCTGGCGAAGGCGGGCCTCGACGACGACGCGATCCTCGCCGCCGCGCTGCTGCACGACGTGGTGGAAGACACCCCCTGCACGCCGGAGGAGCTGGCGGCCGAGTTCCCGGCGAACGTCGTCGCCTGGGTGCTGGCGCTCACCGAGCGGAAACGGGACGCGGCGGGCGAACCGCGGCCCTGGCGGGACAGAAAGGACGAGCACCTGGCGCACGTCGCCGAGGCGCCCTGGCAGGCCCGCGCCATCGTGCTGGCCGATAAGCTGCACAACCTCGGCTCGATGGTCTACGATCTCGACGCGGGCGAAGAGCTGTGGGGCCGCTTCAACGCGGTCCGAGAAGACATCCTGTGGTACAACCGCGCGATGATCGCCGCGGGGGCCGGCGGCGACGCCCGGCTGGAGCCACTCGCCGACGCCTGCCGCGAAATGCTGGAACGGGTGGAAGGAAGGTTGAAGGTTGAAGGTTGAAGGTTGCCAGCATCGGCTACGATTGATTCACCCGCGCGCCCGCTTCTCCCCCGATCCGCACCGGCTCGTACTGGTTCTCGAGCTTCGCCAGCGCCTCGCCGGGACTCATGTTGAACAGCGCCCGCCCGCCGGTGCCCCACGTTCCGTTCCGATAATGGAACAGGGCCGCCGCGTCGCGGACCGTGCTCACCGCCGCGACGTCCTCCATGTCCCCCCCTTCGATCGCCTCGAAGGAGATGTTGACCGCCACGAAGGCGGTGAGCAGGCCGGTCTCGCGATCGCGGCCGAACGTCACGGCGTGCTGCCAGTCGCAATCGAGCCAGCGGAGACCGCGCGGCTTTCCGATCGCCGACGCGATGTCGAAGAACTTGGCCTCCAGCTTCTCGCGCTGCAGGCGGAAGGACTGGACGGCCCGTCGGTTGTGGGCGGTCTGCACCCGCCGCCGCACCGGGTTCCACAGCACGGTCGTCAGGCAGGCGAAGATCGCCATCGCCGCTCCGAGCGCCGCGATCGAATGCCACTCCATGACCGGCTCTCCCTGGTTCTCATGGTCCGGATGCGAATGCCACCCACCAAGGCGCGGCGGCCGCGCCGATTGCGGTCTCACCTCGGTTCGGGCGGCGCGAATGTGTAATGAGCGCCGTCCACTCTCGTCTTCAGGACCCGACCGTTTTCGAACTCGACCTCGTAACCCTGGGCCTCCATGATAAGCCTGTCGCTGCTGGTTGAGAAGAGGGGGCCTCGCCCGGAAGAGGCGCGCGGTTCGTCCCGATCCTTTGTCTCCGCGTCGGGCCGCGGTAGACTCTCCGGATCAGGCGTTCTCCGCGCTTGGGGCGAATTCCAAGGAACACTTCCATGATCGGCTCCGTCCGTTCCGCGTTCGCGATCGCGGCGTCACTGTGCTGCCTTTCGTCAGTCACCCCCGCATCTGCCGTGGACGCCGCCGCCGCAATCGCGGAGCCGACCGGCGTCCGCAACGTCGTGTTCGTCGTGGCGGACGACCTCAACCTGGACATCGCCTGCTACGGCCATCCGCAGGTGCGGACGCCGCACCTCGATCGCCTCGCGGCCCGCGGCGTGCGGTTCAGCCGGGCCTACTGCAACGTGCCGCTGTGCAATCCCTCGCGGGCCGCGTTCCTCAGCGGGCGGCGGACGAGCGGCAAGCGGGCCTTGCCGGAGCACTGGCTGCCGAACTTCTTCGCCGCTCGCGGATTTCTCACCGTGCAGGCGGGGAAGGTCTCGCACGGTTACGGGGCGTCTCACGATGCGACCCGCTGGGAAGTCGACGTGCAGGGGATCGACGAGGCGGTCGCGAAGCTCCGCGAGAAGCATGACCGGCCGCTGTTCCTGGCGGTGGGACTCTCGAATACCCACGGCGGGACCTACTACGACCGCAAGTTCCGCGACCTTTATCCGGCGGAGAAGATCGTGCTTCCCGAGGAGCCGGCCGACGTGGTCGCCGACGTCCCCGCGATCGCGTTGCGGAAGGTCGGCCGCCGCGACACGACCCCCGCCGAGCGCCGCGAGCACCTCACCGAGTATTACTCCCGCGTATCGACGGTCGACGCTTACGTGGGAAGGCTGATGGAGGTCCTCGACACGGAATCCTTGTGGGACAGCACCGTGTTCGTGTTCACGAGCGACCACGGAAAGCACACCGGCGACCACGGCGGGCTGTACGACAAGCGGAGCCTGTTCGAGAAGTCGGTGCAGATCCCGCTGATCGTCGCGGCCCCGGGCGTCCAGCCCGGCGTCTCGCCGCGGACGGTCGAGCTGATCGACGTCTACCCGACGCTGCTCGACCTGTGCGGGCTCGCGCATCCGCCGGGACTGGAAGGGCACGGCCTCGCCCCGCTGCTGGCGCAGCCGGACGAGGCCTGGCCGCACCCGGCGATCACCGCGTCGCCGATGGTCCCCGGCGCGGTGACGATGCGCACCGAGCGCCACCGCTTCACCCGCTGGGGCAAGCAAGGCCCCTATGAACTCTATGACCACGAAGCCGATCCGCAGGAGCACAAGAACCTCGCGCCCGACCCGCAATCCGC
>JBBDNU010000215.1:10000-49937 GCA_040877365.1 Planctomycetales bacterium | reverse complement strand
ACAAGTTGAAGCCACCGTCGAAACAAACTTAGTGCCATTGGGCTGTGCCCACCAATGGTGAAGCAGACGGTTTCGGTTGCGATTTGGGGGGCACAGCCCACCCTACGAACTCCTACAGCAGGGCGGGCGACCTGGTGTGCAGCCCCCTCACCCCAACCCTCTCCCCCAGAGGGGGAGAGCGGGACTCCGATGGTCGCCGTGCCGTCCAACGGGACATGGCCTCGACGGTCGCTTATAATGCGGGGTCATGACCGGCCCGCTGCTCGACCGCGAGGAATACATCGAACAGGCGTACTTCTTCCGGGTGTACCGGGAGCGGCTCGACGCCAATCTCCCTTCACAGGAGATCCTCGCCACCGTCCACGAAGAGCTGCTCGCCACCGCCAAGCTGACGATGGCGATCGAGTTCCTCCGGGGAGAGATCCTCCTGCACGGGCGGATCAACCCGGGGATGCAGCGGCTGGCGCACTATTTCACTCCCTTCCAGACGTTCGTCATGGAGCGGGCCGAGGACGACCGCTCCCGCTTCGATCAGAAGGTCGCGCTGGCGATCCTCGAGCGGCAGGCGGAATATCTGGCGGAGTCGCCCCGCCCCGCCGGGCTGTTCGTGTTTCAGTTCGAGTGCATCGCGCGGAACCGCCTGGGTTACGACGCGGGGATGACCGCGATGGCGCAGGACCCGCTCTACGACGGCGACTGGCGGGAATGGATCCTCAAGGCCCGCCTGCGGCTGGGGAGCACCGACTTCGCCGACCTGATCTACTTTCGGTCGCAGCACCATCTCGAAGAGCGGCGGCGGCGGACGGGACGGGGGGACTTGCAGCCGGCCTCCCCGATTCTGTTCGGCATCCAGGAGGGGCGGATCGCCCGCGCCAATCGCGGGAAAGACCCGCTGTTCATGTTCGCCGCGCTGCAGCGGCAGCTCGGCTATCCGGCGGTCCCGCGGACCGAGCCGCGGACGCCGGGCCCGGTGATCCACCCGGCGCTCGAGGCCCGCCTGCAGAAGCTCGAGCAAAAATTGCAACTGTTGGAATCGGAAGCGAAAGGCCAGTTCGACCTGAGCAAGTTCTACGTGAAGTCTCCCGAGCTCGATTCCGAGGAGCCCCGCCGATGAGCGACCAGTCCCCCTCTCCGAAGGACCGTCCCGCCGGACCACCGGCGGACGAGGCGATTCTCGAGTTGAAGCCGATCGCCTCCGCGGCCGCGGAGGACGACGAGATCGTGGAATTGCCGCCGGTGAGGCAGTCGCCGCAGCCGCTAACGAAGGAGAGGACGAAAGCGGTCCCGGCGAAGAAGGGCGGGGGCAACCGGGTGGGCGGCCTCATCGCGCGGATCGTCATCTATGGGGCGGTGGTCGCGCTGGCGGTGGTGGTGGGCCTCGACGTTCGCGCGCGGCGGGCCGCGCAGGGGACGGCCAACGCCTGGGACGCCGCTTTGGCGAATCGAAATTCGGACGAGAAGGACCTGGACCCGTCGGAGCTGAAGAGCCTCGCCTCGGGCAGCCCCACGGTTCGCGCGGTCGCGGAGGACGAGCTTCCGAAGTACCGGCCGTATTCGGCCGAGGAATACGTGTGGTGGGGCCCGTACCGCGAGCACGTCGTGCGGGTGGTCGTCCAGCGCGTGGTGAAAAACGGGAAGGAACATCGCAGCGTGGTCCGCTTCGACGTGCCCGGCGACGACGAGGAGTGAAGACCCCCGGCCATCGTTTGACCCTTCCGGCGCGACGCCGATACAATCGTCGAAAAGCCCGCGGCACGGCGGCCGGGGCGGTCCGGGTCTCGAGGGAAGGCGCATTCCGGTGGCGTTTCTGACGATCGTGGAGGGAGGAGCGCCGGGGCGAATCCTGCAGCTCCACGAGGGGCGGACGGTCCTCGGCCGCCATCCGCAGTGCCAGATCATCCTCGAAAACGCCGCCGTCAGTCGCTATCACGCGCAGATCCTCGAAAGCCACGGGAGCTTTTACGTCGAGGACCTCCGCAGCCGCAACCGGACGCTGTTGAACGGCGAGCCGGTCGACGGCCGCCGCGAGCTGCACGACGCGGATGAGATCCAGGTGTGCGACGTGCGGCTGCGGTTCCACTTGCAGCAGGGGCCGGAACTGCCGCAGGGGCCGCCGCAACCGGCCCGCATTCCGGCGACGGGCGGCGCTCCGGAGAAGCGGCGGCGGCTGCCCACGATCGCCGCCGGCACCGAGGACGATGTCGACCGCCCGGCCGAGGATTTGGCCGGTTCCTCCATCGTCAGCCGGCTGGGGGCCGATTCGTCGCAGCTCCGGCTCGGCGTGAAGCCCGAGGCCAAGCTGCGGGCGGTGCTGGAGATCGGCCGGCTGCTGGGGCGCGTGCTGGACCTCGAGGACATCCTCCAGACCACGCTCGATCAGCTCTTCAAGATCTTCCCGCAGGCGGACGACGGGTTCGTGCTGCTCGTCGAGCCGGACGGCAAGAAGCTCTCGGTGAAGGCGCTCAAGTCGCGGACGCCGGAGGGGGATCTCGACGTCCGCGTGAGCAAGACGATCGTCCAGCAGGCGATGAGCAGCGGCGAAGCGATCTTGAGCGCCGACGCCGCCGAGGACTCGCGGTTCGACATGAGCCAGAGCATCTCGAACCTCCGCATCCGCTCGATCATGTGCGTCCCGCTGATCAGCAAGAGCGGCGAGCCGCTGGGAGTGATCCAGCTCGACAGCAAGGGCCTCAGCCGGCAGTTCCTCGACGAGGACCTGGAGATGCTCGCCAGCGTCGCGTCGCAGGCGAGCCTCGCCGTCGAGAACGCCCACCTCCACCAGGAGCTGCTCGGACAGCGGGACATGCAGCGCGACCTCGAGTTCGCCACGCAGGTGCAGCTCGGTTTCCTCCCGAACCAGCGGCCCCGCATCCCCGGCTACGAGTTCTGCGACTACTACGAGGCGGCCCTCCGCGTGGGGGGAGACTGCTTCGACTATGTCGCCCTGCCCGACGGGCGGATGGCGATCACGCTGGGGGACGTCGCCGGCAAGGGGGTGCCGGCCGCGCTGCTCATGGCCCGGCTGTACTCGGCCTCGCGGTATCAATTGCTGCTGACCGACTCCGCCGCCGCGGCGCTCGCCGGCCTCAACGACGAGATCGCCACCGGCGGGCTCGGGCACCGCTTCGTGACGTATCTGGTGGCGGTGCTCGATCCCGCCCGGCACCGCGTGACGATCGCCAACGCCGGCCATCTCCCGCCGCTGCTCCGCACGCCGGCCGGCAAGGTGAAGTCGCTCGGCAAGAAGGACTCGGGCCTGCCGCTGGGCATCGTCCCGGGGCAGACGTTCAAGGAGATCGAGGTCCCGTTGCACGCGGGGGACACGCTGCTGCTGTACACGGACGGGATCACCGAAGCGATGAATCCCCGCCACGAGATCTACACCCGCAAGGGGCTGGAGAAATATCTCGCGGGAGCGGAAGGGGACCTGGAGCGGACGGTCCAGGGCCTCGTCGAAGACGTGGAGCGCTTCAGCGAAACCCAGACGCAGCGCGACGACGTGTGCCTGGTGGCGGTTCGGCGCTGCGAGTAGATCCCGAGTTCCTACTGCGCAACGATTACGGTCCTGTCGCTTGTCGCGGAGGCTTTGCGGAGCGATGGGCAATGGTGACGACTCGGCACGCGGGCCGACCGTCGCGGAATTGCTCGCCGCGCGAAATGAGCAGGCCGGGGCGACACGCCAGGACTCGCCCGGCGGACGGTGCGGTCGGCGTTCACTCGTCCGGGTCGGCCGCGGCCGGCTTGTATTCCGTCTCTTCCCCCTGGCTGGCGCCGATCGCCTTGCGGAGGGCGTCGGCCTGGGCGGAGACCGTATACCGCGGCCCGGCCATCCGCAGGTAGTAAACCCCCTTGTCGGTCTTGAGGATCAAGCCGAACATGCGGGCCCCCTCGAGCCGCTTCGTCTGCCGCTGGATCGGCGGGCCGACCGGCATCTGGTACGTTCCCTGGATGTCGGCGAAGTAGTACTCTCCCTGCGGAGACTTGGCCTGCGTCAGCTTCACCTCGCGGCCTTCGGCCTCGAACTGGTCGACCCACCGCTGGATGTTCTCGTCGACGCCGCCGCCGCCTCCCGGAAAGGAGAACACCACCAGCTCGGTCTGCTCCTTGTCCCCCATCACGGGGGGGACCTCGAACTGGGCCAGCCGCAGCCGGCTCGCCGGCTCCGTCTGCCGCCAACTGTCCGGGACCGTGAGCGTGACGTCCTGCACCTTGACCTGCTTGGTGACCACGTCCTCTTCGGCGCGCGCGCTCCAGGCGAGGCCGCAGGAAAACATGGCGAGCGCGAAGAGGGACGCCGCGGGGCTGACGTTCGAGATCGGTTTCATGGCGGGTTGCTCCCTCAATTCGCACTGACGGGGACGACGTTGACCCGCCGCCCCTCGCGGTCGAACAGGACCGTGCCGTTCACGAGGGCGAACAGCGTCCAATCGCTGCCGACGCCGACGTTGCGGCCGGGATGCCACTTGGTGCCGCACTGGCGGACCAGGATATTGCCGGCGACGACCGATTCGCCGCCGAACTTCTTGACGCCGCGGCGCTTGGCGACGGAGTCGCGTCCGTTGCGGCTGGAGCCTTGACCCTTCTTATGCGCCATGATGCCTGCTCGCTTCCTGTCGTGTTCGTCCGGCCGTCGGGCTCGGGCTGGTTCGGGATCGCTGCTGGGGATGGAGACCGCCGCCGCAATGGGCCGGCGCCTGTGCGGGCGGCGGCCCCGCATTTTCGCGGGAGGAACGCGGGGATGCAAGCCTGCCAGACTGTTGAAAAAGGGGACTGGCTCCCGCGGATCATCGGAAATGGCCCATAACACGCGGACTGCTGCGGGCGCCTGTCCCCTTTTTCAACACCCTCCTACGGGACGGCCGGTTCCGACGGAACCTCGGGCGCAGCCGCGGGAGCGGGCGGAACGGTGGGAGGTTGCCCCCCGTGCGGCGCGGCCGCCGGCTCGTCGAGAGCGCCGGGAGGGATCGCGCCGGGGGACTGCGGCTCGGGCACGTAGATCCACACCGGGTCGCCGTCGAGCTTGAACTCGCTCTCGCTCTGGATGAACTCGTCGCCGGGGCGCTTGTATTTCTGGAGGACCGTCTTGCGGGCGACGATCGGCTCGCCGTCCGGCCCTGCGACCATCCGGTAGGCGTTGGAGAAGCCCCCCATCAGGATGCGAAAGAAGTCGGTGCGGCGATCGACGTTCCGAAAGATCGCCACGCCGTCGAGCGTGTACTCTTTCGCGGAGCCGCGCGGAGTGACGGGCGGGATCGGGCCCACGATCTCGACGGAGTTCTTGAGCGGCTTCTTCTCCCGGCGGAGGATCGCCGCCATCGCTTCCGGAAAGATCGCGTCGTGGTAGACCTGCTGGTTGTCCTCGTCGGTGGTGACGAGCGTGAACTCGGGAATGAACAGCGGCACGCCGGGAGGCGGATCTTCGACGTTCACCGGCAGCACGTCCCGGTCCTCGACGCGTCCCTCCTGCGGGCGGGCCACCGCCTGGTACACGAGATACCACACCATGTCCTGCCGCTTCTTGCCGGTCTGCGGGTCGGTCGATTCGACCCAGATCAGCCGCATCGGCTTGAACCGCACCTCAAGCACCCACAGCTCGCTTTGCTGCGTCAACTCCTGCCCGGTCGCCTCGCCGTCGGCGACGGCGACAAAGCCCTCGGCCCTCTTCTGCTCGGTGAGCTGCGCCCGTGCCGCGTGCGGGACTCCGCCGAGGACGATCGCCCAAAGCAGCAACGTCGTAAGCCGGGACCGGAGGCGGGCCGGAGCCATGCGAGTCTCCAAGAGCAAGCGGGCGTGCGGTTTCGGGAGCGAAACCCTGGGAAAGGCCGCTCCCGATCATACCACCGCCGAAAAACGACGGTCAAGCCGCCTTGTGCCCGCGGACGACGCGGTTTGCGCCGGAGCTTCGTCGCGTATCGTGGGTTTCGCCCGCCGGGCGGGACCTCGCTTCGTGGCACGGCGTCCTGCAGCGCAGGGCAAGCCGACCCGCATCGGCCGGCGTGGGAGCGTGTTCCGACGCCGGGGCGGCTCCGGTTCACAGCCTTCCGGCGAATCGTCGCCTCTGCTAACGTGAGGATACAGGCGAGATTGTCACTTTCCCCGCCGCTGCTTCCCACCCGCACGAGGGGCCCCCGCATGCTCCGTACCCGGACCACTCTCGCCGCAATGCTCGCGGCGATCTTTTCCGCCCTCCTGCCGCTCCGCGCCGCCGATGAGCCGCGCGACGAATGGAAGCTCCAGCGTGAAGAGCGGTTCGAGTTCGCGGAGAAGCCGAGCGTCTCCCGCGACGGGGACCGCACCACGGTCCGCTTCGCGTCCGAGGCGCTCTGCGACGCGACGGTCGCGATCGAGGACGGCCGGGGAAAGCTCGTGCGGCACCTGGCGAGCGGCGTCCTCGGCCCGCACGCGCCGGCGCCGTTCCGCAGGGACTCGCTCCGGCAGGAGCTCGTCTGGGACGGCAAGAACGACAAGGGGGAATACGTCACGGACCGGGCGGGGCTGGTCGTGCGGGTCTCGCTCGGCCTCAAGCCGCGCTTCGAGCGGACGCTGTACTGGTCGCCCAAGAAGCGTTCCGCGCAGTCGCTCGGCAAAGGGGTGGCGATCGAGGCGGCGCCGGAAGGGGTCTACGTGTTCGACGGCGGGCAGGCGGTCGATCACCTGCGGCTGTTCGACCATCAGGGGGAGTACGTGCGGACGGTCTATCCCTTCCCGGCCGGCAAGATCGACGACGTGCCGGGGCTGATCCGGCACGAGTTCCCGCAGGACGGGAAGCGGCTCGCGGTGAAGCCGACCTATCAGATGTGTACGTTCCTGATCAGCGGGGACAATGCCCACCACGTGATCTTCCAGGATGGGCGGTACTTCGTCGGGCCGATGGATCGGGCGCACAAGGGGGAGCAGGGCCAGGCCGCCACCGACTTCGCGGTCGCGGGGGAGCGGATCGCGCTGGGCGCGCACCGGCTGAGCCGGCTGGCGACCGACGGCGGGAGCGCGGGGCTTTCCGTGTACGGCCCGGACATCGACATCCGCGATCCCAAGGGGCTGTACAAGCCGACCGAATCGGGCCTCGTCGTGAGCCTCGGCGGATATGGCATGCTCACGAACCTGCGTCCCCACCGCATGGCCTTCGGGCCGGACGGCAATACGCTGTACCTCACGCGGTTCCACGAGAACTACGCGCTCGACATGTACCAGCACAATTACTGGCGGCACGGCGTGTACCGGATGCGATTCGACTCCGACGAGCAGCCGGAGTTGTTCCTCGGCGGCGACGAGAGCGGGAGCGACGAAGGCCGCTTCTTCATGCCGGCCGACGTCGCGTGCGACGCGCAGGGGCGGGTGCTGGTCGCCGACATGGGAAACCATCGCGTGCAGGTGTTCGACGCCGGCGGGCAATTCCTGAAGAGCATTCCAGTCGAGGCGCCGGCGCAGGTGGCGGTGTCGCCGAAGACCGGCGAGCTGTACGTCTTCTCGTGGGAGCTGTTCACCTACCGGGAGGAGCGGCTCAAGCTCTCGCGTCCGTACGTGCTGCGGAAGTTCCGCTCGATCGACGATCCGGCGCTCGTCGCGACCCACGATCTGCCGCTGGCGGAGACCCAGGGCAAATATGGCCAATCCGCCGCGGTCGATTTCTGGGCCGACCCGGTGACGATCTGGATCAGCCCGGGGCGGCATCCGCTGACGCCCCCCGGCCCGCGCGAGCGCGTCACCCCCGCGGGGATCATGCTGCTCGCCGAGAAGGACGGGAAGCTCGAGCTCCTCCGCGACTTCGAGGCCGACGCCCGCGCGGCGGTCGTCCAGACGACCGCTCCCGAGGCGAATCGCCAGCGGCTGTATTTCGACCCGAAGCGGGAGTTGCTCTACGTCGGCGAAGGGAGCTTCCATTTCAAGGACGCGATCACGATCGACCCCGTCACCGGGAAGACGCAGCTCGTGCAGCTTCCCTTCGACGCCGAGGACATGTGCTTCGACTACGACGGCCACGCCTATCTCCGCACGGCCGACGTGCTCGCCCGCTACGAGCCGGGGACGTGGCGCGAGGTCCCGTGGGACTACGGCGAGGAGCGGACGCGGGTGACGTACAACCCGCACTCCGGTCGCCGCGAGGCGCAGGTCGTTTCCGGGCTGGCGTTGCCGGTGAACTCGGGCTGGCACCACGGCGGGATGCACGTCTCGCCGCGGGGGAACCTCGCGGTCGGCTGCCTGTACCTGTACGGCCCGGCCGACCGCGCCCCGCGCGGGCAGGCGCCGGTCAAGGAGGGGAGCCCCTTCACTCCCAAGCTGTATCCCGGCCGCATGACGAACGCCGTCTACGGCTGCGAGTACATCCACGTGTGGGACCGGCACGGGCGGCTGCTGCACGAGGACGCCATCCCCGGTCTGGGCACGCTGAACGGCGTGGGGATCGACAACGACGACAACCTGTATGTGCTCTCGGCGGCCACCCGCGTCCGTAATGGAAAATCGCACTTCAACTTCCTCGCCGGCACGTTGATGAAGTTCGCTCCCGGCAAGGGGAAGATCGTCACCGACGACGAAAAAGTCCCGATCCCGCTGCAAGCGGTGAATCGCCCGACGCGCGATCCGGACCTCGGCAACCTGCCCGGCAACGCCTGGGTCGAAGGGGCGGAATGGTTTTACGGCGGCGTCGGCTGGCACGGGAAGAACCACGGGCTGGGGTGCGGCTGCCGCAACACCCGCTTCGCCCTCGACGCCTTCGGCCGCTCATTCGCCCCGGAGATCGACCGCTACAGCGTCGCGGTGCTCGATCCGAACGGGAACGTCATCCTCCGCGTCGGCCAGTACGGCAATGTGGACGACGGCGCGCCGCTCGAAAAGGCGGGCGGCCCTCCCAGCCCGCGCTCGATCGGCGGCGACGAACTCTCGCTGATGCACGGCGCCTACGTGGCGACGCAATCGGACCGCCGGCTGTTCATCGCCGACATCGGCAACTACCGCATCGCGAGCGTCCGCCTCGACTACCACGCGACGGAAACGGTCCCGCTGCCGGGGGAGTAGGCGCGCGAGACAGCCCGCCGTTGACGCTCCGCCCGGTGCGCCGCTAGAAAGGAAGTTCGCGCAGAATTTTGCGGCGAGTGAGGCGCTCCGCTCCGAAGACTCCGCGTCGCGGCTAACCGTTATCCCGCACATGACCGCCACGGCCCATCTCAAGCAATCCGATCTCGTCGATTCGAACCGCACGTTCGAGGAGCGGACCCCCGAGGAGCTCATCCGCTGGGCGATCGAGGTGTTCGGGAAGCGCGTGGCGTGCATCTCCGCGATGCAGAAGGCCGGCAACGTCCTGTGCCACATGCTCCACGAGATGGGCGCGCCGATGGACGTGCTGTTCGTCGACACCGGCGTCCTGTTCGAGGAAACCTACCGGACCCGCGACCGAATTCGCGACGAATACCGGCTGAACGTGGTCACGCTTGAGCCGCAGCGGAGCATGGCCGAGCAAACCGCCGAGCTCGGCGTGCTGTATCTCACGGTCGATGGGCAGAAGCAGTGCTGCGATCTCCGCAAGACACAGCCGATGCTGGAGGTGGCCGGCAAGTACGACGCGCTGATCGGGGGCCTCCGCCGCGCGGACGGCGGCCGCCGCGAGGCGTGCCCGATCCTCGCCGTCGATCCCCGCATGAACTGCCTGCGGATCAACCCGCTGGTCAACATGAACACCGAGCAGCTCGAGGCCTACATCGCCGAGCACGACGTGATCGTCAACCCGCTCCACGCGCAGGGCTACCCCACGATCGGCTGCAACCGCTGCACGACGCCCGTCCTGCCGGACGAGCCGAAGCGGGCCGGCCGCTGGCGGCACCTCGGGCCGTGGTCGGTGTATTGCGGCATCAACCCGACGGACCTCGATCCGGAGCTGTCGCCGTTCATCGAGCTGCCGCAGGATCTGGTGGATCGCGTCCTGGGTCGCGAGACCGACTTCGTGATCTGAGCGGAACCGCGTTGCATTCCGCATGAATTCGCGCTGGGAATCCGCTAGAATGAGCCGACACCTCTTCCAGTTCGGTTCTCTGCCGGCTCGGCCGGCATTCCGCGGAGACTTCCATGCTGTGTCGGCCCCCTCGCCGATTCGCGCTCGCGGCGCTCGCGATCTTGTTGATTGGGACGAACGGAACGCCGCGCGCCGATGCGGCGGATCCCGAGCACCCGTTGCGGACATGGGTCAAGCGGCACCCGAACAAGGAGACGGCGCCGAAGCCTTCGCCCAACCTCGGCTATGAAGGCTCGATCGCCTACGCCCGCGACGCGAGGCTGCTCATTCGGCACGGCGGGCACAACCAGGGCGGCGGCGGCGAGCAGAACGCCGAGACCTGGACCTACGATCTCGAGCAGGACCTGTGGACGCTCAAGCATCCCAACGACGCCCCGCCCGGCGTGTGCTGCGCGCAGCAGAACGTCTATCACGATGCACTCGCGAGGTTCATCCGCTTCCCCGCGTTCAGCTACAGCCACGGTTGGCAGTCTCCCCGCGAAGTCACGCTCAAGAACAGCTCGGTCTGGACCTATGACCTGGCCGGCAACACCTGGCGCGACATGCGGCCCCTGCCCGCGCCGGCCGTGCATCCCCTGCGGGGCGCGGCGTACGATCCGCGGCGCGAGGTGATCGTGCTGCACGGCGGAGAGGCCGCGTCGCACGGGACGGTCGTGTACGACCTCTACTCGAACACCTGGCACTGGATGCAGCCGGAGAACGCGCCGCCCGCCGACATTTCGCAGCCGGGTTTCGCCTACGACCCGGTCCACGACGTGTTCGTGCTGTTCGGTTCGCAGACGAAGGACGATCCGAAGACGTGGCTGTACGACCTCGAGAGCAACACGTGGGAAGCGATCGAAACGATGCCCCATCCGCCGGCGCGGGCGAACGCCGCCGTGCTCGCCGCCGATTCGCGGAACGGGATCGTGCTGGCGAGCCTGAAGGGGCAGGACGGGCTGGAGACGTGGGCGTTTCATGCCGGTGAGAAGAAGTGGTCGCAGATCGCCGGCGATCAGCCGGACGATTCCGGGGCGCGGAACCGCGTCCTCGCCTACCTGCCGGACATCAATCAGTTCGCGCTCGAGAACCGCACCCGCGAGCAGCAGCTGTGGACGTTCCGCTACGCCGAGGCCCCTGAGCCGGTCGCCGCGCCCCAGGACTTGAAGATCGATGTGGACGGCAAGGCCCGCACGGCGCGGCTGACGTGGTCGCTGCGGCAGCGGGAGTCGGTCCCTCTCGTCGTGTACCGCGCCGAGGGCGCGGTCTCCTGGAAGCTGAAGTGGAGGAAGATCGCGGAGAACGTCACCGGCGACTCGTACGACGTCGCCGAGCTGCCCGCGGGGAAGATCACGTGGTTCCGGGTGGGCCTCGCCGGCGCGAAGCCGGGCGAGGGGCTGTCGCGGATCGTCCGCACGCAGCCGCCGGTCGTCGTCGAGGCGGTGGTCTCGGTCGTCGATCCGAAGAAAATCGAGCTGGCCTGGAAGCCGCCGGAGGGAGCGCGGGTCGCCGGCTATCACGTCGAGCGGGCGGACGTCGCCGTGCTGTCCGCGGACCAGGACAAGCAGGTCAAAGAGCCGTATCGCCCCACGACGGACCTCGCGATCGGGCGGATCACGCAGATCGGGGAGTTCCGCCGGCTGACCGCCGATCCGCTCACGGCGCCGCGGTTCACCGATGCGGAGGTCGATCTCGAGGCCGGGACCAAGCCGGCCATCGAGAAGACCGTGTACGACTCGGAACCGGGTGAGCGGGGGATCGACCCCGAGGGCAAGCCGTACCGCTACACCGTGTATGCGTACCGCATCCGGGCGGTGGGCCCGCTGGGCGTGGAGAGCGGACCGTCGCCGGTGTTCTTCAGCATCCCCTCGGCGGTGCAGCACGTGTTCTCGCGCGAGGAAGGGCGCGACGCGGCGCAGCTCCGCTGGGAGAAGAACCCGGAAAAGGGCCTCGCGGGCTATTACGTCTATCGTCACGACGGCCGCTGGGACAAGGACCCCATCGTCCGCCTCACCGAGCAGCCGATCGCCGAGACGCAGTTCGTCGACCGCGCCTCGGGCACGGTGACGCGGCGTTACGAGGTGGTCGCGGTCGACGCCCTGGGACAGGAGGGCCTCCCCTCGCAGCCGGTGTGGACCCGCCGCGAATGGGCCTCGTACTATGTGCCCTACGTGGAAGACTGGCATCAGTAGGCAGAAGGCAGTAGGCAGTAGGCAGTAGGCAGTAGGCAGTAGGCAGTGCTCGACTCGCAACTCTCAACTCTCAACTCTCAACCCTCAACCCTCAACCCTCAACCCTCAACCATCCCCGATGTTCCGCGTCACCCAATCCATCGACTTCTGCTACGGCCACCGGCTGCTCGAATACGCCGGCAAGTGCAAGTCGCTGCACGGGCACAACGGGCGAGCGGTGATCGTGATGGAGGGGGAGCGGCTCGACGCGCGGGGGATGCTCGTCGATTTCTCCGACATCAAGAACGCCCTGCGGACCTGGATCGACGACGAGCTCGACCACCGCATGATCCTCCGCCACGACGACCCCGTGCTCCCCGCGCTCCGCGCGCAGGGGGAGCCGCTGTACGTGATCCCCGACAACCCCACGGCCGAGAACATCGCCAGGCTGATCTACGAGCACGCCCGCGAGCAGGGGTTCCCGGTCGTCGAAGTCTCGCTGTGGGAAACGCCGCGATCGTTCGCGACGTATCGCCGCGATTGAATCGGGTGGCACGCCCTGAAGCGTTGCGAAGCGCGGTCGATGTAGGTCCCTTCCGCCGGAAGGGACCTGGCGAGCGGGTAGCCGCGTTTCGAAATATCCCACTCCGCCGTCAGTAATCGCTCCGCGCTTTCAGCCGCTGGAGGTTGTTTGCCCGGCGATCGCGGAAAGCGTGTGAGGAAGCCACGTCCCGCCCGGCGGGCGGGACGTACGTTCGGCCCCCACGGACGAGAACGGAATTCTTGCGAATTCCGCCCGAACGACCCGGCCGGGGCGGCCGGAATGGCGATTGCCGCGGCGGATTCATTATGATGGCATGGACCGCCTCGCCGCTCGCCGATCGTCCGAGACTTGGAAGGGCCGGCGGCGGGGTCGGTCGTCGTGGGGCCGGTTCTCCGAGACTCTCCGCATGTCGGATCAGAACTCCATTCCGCCGGCTCCCGCGATCGGTCCCGCGGTGCGATCGACTCCGCGCGCGAAGGAACCGACGATCGCCGGCGGCGGCGCTACCGAATCGCCGCATCCGCATTCCGCCGGGCGACGGCGGCGCGTCGTCATCCAAGTCGAGCAGACGCCGGAGCAGTCGCTCGCCGAGCGGCTCGAACGCGAGGCGAAACGAGGCGTTCCGGGAATGATCGCGAGCCTCGCCTTGCACGCCCTGCTCTTGTTGCTGCTGGGATTGGTCGTCGCGGGGCGGGACCGGTTCGGCGGCGATTCCGCACTCGAATTCGGCTGGATCACGCCGGAGGAAATGCGGGCCGCCAACACGCCTCAGGGACCCATCCAGCTGCCGGGACTCCCGGATCGCCAGACGGTCGCTGCCGAAGCGAGAAAGGATGCCGAGGCGAAGCCCGAAGAACCGAGCGGCGGACCTCCGCAGGTCCCCGTGAAGCCGGTCCGCGTGACGGCGATGCTCGACGGCCGCAGCGAATCCTCCCGCACGCGGCTGCTCGAGCAGGCGGGGGGCAACAAGAAGACCGAGCAGTCGATTTCGCAGGCGCTCGGCTGGCTGGCGCGTCGTCAACTTGGCGGCGGCAACTGGCAACTCGACAAGGGCTACCCCGACCCGTCCGAGCCGAGCATCCGCACCGATACCGGGGCGACCGGGCTGGCCCTGCTCGCGTTTCTCGGGACCGGCCAGACGCACCGGTCCGGCGAACACCGAGATGTCGTGGCGAAAGGCCTGAAGTGGCTCGTGGACCGCCAGAACCGGAGAGGGCCGGACGATGAGTTCGACGGGAACCTGTACGACATCGACGAATACGGCCGCCAGAGCGCGTATTACGCGCACTCCCAGGCGACGATGGCCATTTGCGAAGCGTACGCCCTCACCGGCGACGAGTCGCTCCGCGAGCCGGCCGAGAAGGCCGTCGAATTCCTGCTGCGCTCGCAACACCCGGAGTTTGGCGGCTGGAAATACACGCCGCTGATCAAGAAAGAGCACGCGGGGGATCTCTCGGTGACCGGCTGGGCGCTGATGGCCCTGCACACGGCCCGGGCTTCGGGGATCGACGTCTCGAACGACGATTTCTACCGCGCGTCGCTGTTCCTCGACTCCGTGCAGGAACAGGGAGGGGCGCGCTATAAGAACATGCACCGCGACCCGACCCACAGCGTCACGCTCGCCCTCACCGCCCAGGGGCTGCTCGCCCGCCAGTATCTCGGATGGCCGCGCGAACATCCCCCCTTGCAGCACGGCGTCCACTGGCTGCTCTCCGAGGAGAACCGGCCGCAATGGCAGGGGGGCAACTGCAACGCCGACGCCTGGTATTTTCAGGCGCAGGTGCTGCACCACATGGGCGGCGACGAGTGGCGCGACTGGTATGCGGCGCTGCAAGCGCTGCTCGTGGACAAGCAGAGTCGCGCTGGCGGGTCCGAACTCCGCGGCAGTTGGAACCCCGACTCGCAAACCGGCTCGGCCTTGCAGTACGCCTCCGCGCGCGGTCGGCTGCACTTCACGGCGCTGTGCGCGCTGGTGCTCGAAACGCCGTTCCGGCATGCCGCGATCCTGGCGGAATGACGGCGGTTCGCCTTCAGTTTCGCGGGGCTGGCCTTCCCTTCCGGGCTGCCCTACAATGCGGGCGTTCGTCGCTCCGCCGCACCGAAGTCTCCTCATGACCGACCCGCGCATCGACCTGAAGTCCCCGTGGATCGCGTTCGCGCTTGCCTTTCTCATCCCCGGCGCCGGACACCTCTACCAGGGCCGAACCTTCAAGGGCCTGCTGTACATGACGTGCATTCTCGGCACGTTCTCCTACGGGCTGGCCCTGGGGCAAGGGCACGTCGTGTACCGGCCCACGCATTCGAGCGTCACCAACTACTATGGCTATTACGCGCAGGCGCTGGTCGGGTTGCCGGCGATTCCCGCGCTCGTGCAGTCGCGGCGCTACGAACCTCCCCCGATGAGGACCGAGGTCCGCAATCCCGACCACCGGGATTCGCTCGAGACCGAAAAGCGGGACGTGCTCGAGGCGCCGCTCGCCGCCTCGTTCTCCGGCCGGATCGACTCCATCACTCCCGCCGGCCAGCGCATTCAGGGCGAAACGACCGGCCGCCTCGCGCTCGAACCGGCGGGGGACAACGGGCGGGCCGTCCGCGGGACCTTCGCCGGAACGCTCCCCGATGGGACCCCGGTCGAGCTCGTCCTCGCGGGGCCGCTGCGGATCGGTCCCAAGGTGTGCGCCAGCGAAAACGTGAGACCGGGCGAGGGCCCGCCGGAGTTCTCCGGCAGCCGCCGATACTTGCGCTGCGAAATCATCGACCCCGCCGACGACAGGTCGATCGGCAAGCTCGAAGGGACGGTCCCCCGCGCGTTCTGGAACTGGTTCGGCGTCCCACCCAGCAGTGCCGCACTGGACGATTTCAATCGCCGGCTGGGAAAAGTGCTCGAACTGGCGCTGGTCTGCACGTGGATCGCCGGCCTGCTCAACTTGCTGGCGATCTGGGACGCCGTCGAGGGCCCCGCCTACGGCTACGGAGATCAGCCGCCGCAACTCGAAGCAGGCGCCGCTCGATCGCTGTCGGCGAGCGGCCGGAGTCCCGTTGCGGCGGAGGGCTCCCACCCGCGCGACGGCCAACCGGCGCGCGTCTCACCCGCCGAACGCAAGGACTGATCGATGCCGCCGGTTCTGGGCGTGGACATGAACGTCACCTGGCAACTGGTCCCGCTCGCGGCGGTGATCAGCCTCGTCTACAGCGCCAGCCGGTACGAAAGTTCCGAGCGAATTCTGCGGCGGGCCGGCCGGCTGTTCCTGACGATCCTCGGGTTCATGGCGGCGGTGTTCGTGCTGCTGTTGGTCCTGTCGTTCGGGCTGTAGCGCGCGGTCATTGCCGCAGGACGTTCCGCGGGTTGACGGACATGCGCGGCACGACGTTGTCCCGCTCGCGCTCGAACCGCCGCGCGAAGGCCCGCACGTGCACGTTATGGTCGTCGCGGCCGAACAGGGGTTGCGCCGCGAGCGACTCGTCGGCCGACATTCCGCGGAACAGAATGTCGTAGATCGTGAGGAACTTGTCGGTCCGTGTCACCCCGTGCTGGCAGTGCACGAGCATCGGGTAATTGTCCGGATCGCGCATGACCTCGATGTGCTTGAGGATCTGCGGATCGTCGGCATCGAGCGTGAACGGCATGGGCAGCTCGACGAGCCGGGCGCCCGCATTCTTCACGACGCGCCGCTCTTCGTCCCACCGCTGCTCCCCCATTTCGCCCTCGTAGCACAGGTTGACGACGGTGCGGAACTGGTGCTTCTCGATCACTTCGTCGAGGACGTCGGCCTCGAGCCAGGCGCTGCGATAGACCAGCCCCGGATCGTGCGCCGCAAAGTGCTTGTAGCGATGATGATTGCGATAGGCCCATCCCCCCGCGACCATCCCCGCGAGCACCGCCCCGAACACCAGCAGCCGCGTCCTGCGCCCGAAAATCATGCGATCCCTTCCCTGTCTGTCCGGCCCCTCCAGGCTGCCCGTGGCGGGGCCGCCTTGAAAAAGCGGCGGACTATAGGCCAATTGCCATTACCGGGTCAACCACGTTCCGCCGCCGCGATTCGCGCCCACCCGCGCCATTCCGCGGAGATCCGCGCAAGAAAACAGCCGGGAGAATTCCAGTGGTGGGGCAGGAACCACGGGGATCCAACATCCGGCTGCTTGCGTCGGATTCTACCGGCGGCGATCGGCCGATGCAAACATTTTTCGGCGAAATCGAACTCCGCGGCACGAACGGCGGGGCGCGAACCGCGCCGACGCCTCCCGCGAACCGTCGCGCCGGACTCGTGTCGTGACTGCGGGCTGCCCGCTAGAATGAGCGCCTCCCGCGAGAGTGGCGGAACTGGCAGACGCGCTGGATTTAGGATCCAGTGGGGAAACCCGTCCGGGTTCGACTCCCGGCTCTCGCACTTCCCTCAGAATCGGAAAACTCCCGCAAGTCCGGCGATCCATCCAGTCGATACGACCGATACGGCAGTGCCAATCGGACCGCCGTGTTCGAGTTTCCCCCGGAAGGATCACAGGGATGACGCGCTTCGCCCGAAAGACGACGACGTTGGCCGGCATCGCGTTGCTGTCGGTCACCTTGAGCGGCTGCGAACTCGTCAGCGGGTTCGGCTCCGTGTTGTATTCGTTCTCGCTGTTCTGGGAGACGACGCCGCTGATCCCGGTGGACGCGGTGTGGAGTCAGAAGGTCGAGGACGCCTACTGGGAGGCCGAGCGATACGATGGGGTGCCGGTCCTCGATCCGGTGGAAGGGGAGTTCGCTCCGCTGATCTGCATGGATCCGCCGTCGCCGGACGAGGTGTACCGGGCCTTGCCGGAGCGGGGGATCGGCGGGTATGCGTTCCTGGCGGAAACCAGCCTGAACAACGTGCGGATCGTGGTCGAGCCGATCGTGGACCGCCTCGACGAGTGCAAGTTCTATCCGCCGGTGGGACCGGCGCGGCTGCACCACTGCCACTACAAGTGCACGGTGTATTTCGAGAAGGTGATCCGCTCGGACTGGCCGGTCCCGTTCCGCCATTCGGACCAGAGCGTCGAGGTGGTGTACATCGACCACGACCACCTCATCCGCTGCGCGGGGCCGGCCGTGTCCGAATGACGGCAAGGCGACGGCTCCTGCCGGCAGATGAA
This sequence comes from Planctomycetales bacterium, assembly GCA_040877365.1. Taxonomy (GTDB): domain Bacteria; phylum Planctomycetota; class Planctomycetia; order Planctomycetales; family Planctomycetaceae; genus JBBDNT01. The sequence continues at coordinate 32,122 of JBBDNU010000215.1, read as the reverse complement.
CCCCGCGGCGGCCCTTTCCTGCGAAGGGCCGCCGGCGCGCGTTGTCGCCTGCGTCCGGCCGCCCGTCCGCTTGCCGACCGCGTCCCGCGGCCGTTACCATGATTCCTTCATCGGTTGGGCCGGGAATCGGGCGGATTGCCGATCCGACCTGCGGGAGTCACCAACGGAACACGGCGGTCGCATGAGCGTGGCAGAGGGGTTTGCCCGAGGGAGTCGCGGCGGGTCCGCCGGTCGGACGGTGCTGCTCGGGTGCGCGACGCTGGTCGTGACGACGATCGCGCTCTGGCCGGCGAGCGCGACGGCGGCCCCCGACGACGATTACCAGGTCGCGGTCGAATCGTATCGCCGCAAGGACTGGGACGCCGCCGCCAGCTCCTTCCGCCGGTTTTTGGCCGCCGCGCCGCAGGAGCACCCCCGCACTCCGCTGGCGCGGCTGTATCTGGGACTGACGCTGTTCAATCAGCAGAAGCACCAGGAGGCCCGCGAGACCTTTCGCTCCTGGGTGCAGGACTACCCGCAGAACCGGAACCTCGGCGACACGATGTACCGGCTCGCCGAGTGCAGCTATCGAGTGGATGACCTCGCGGCCGCGGAGACCGAGTTCGCGAGCTTCATCGACAAGTTCCCGCAGCACGAGTTCGTGGAGTGGGCGCTGCCGTATCTGGGAGACGTGCAGCTCCGCCGCGACAAGGTCGAGGCCGCCGCGGAGACGTTCCGCCGCTCGCTGTCGAAGCACCCCGCGGGGGCGATGGCGGAGGACGCCAAGTTCGGGCTGGCGCTGGCCCGCGAGGCCCAGGGGCAGCCGGAAGCGGCGATCGCTTTGTATCGCGAACTCGCCGCCAATCCGAACGGAGAACGCGCGGGAGAAGCGCAGCTCAAGCTCGCCACGCGGCAGTTCGACGCCGGGCGCTTCGACGAAGCCGCCAAGGCCTACGACGAACTCGAGACGAAGTTCCCCGGACACCGCTACGTTCCGCTGGCCCGGCTGAACGCCGGCTTTTCGTGGTATCGGCTGGGAGACTTCACGAAGGCCCGCGATCGCTTCGAGCGGGCGGAGGGGGACAAGGAGCTCGCCGTCTCGGCCGCATATTGGAAAGGGCTGAGCCTCAAGGCGGCGGGGAATTACCAGGGGGCCGCGGCGGCGCTCGCCGCGGCGTTCGGCATCGAGTCGCCGCAGAAGACGAAGGAGCTGGCCGGCGAGATCGCCTTCCACTGGGCCGACAGCGAGCTTCGGGGGGGCAACCCGGACGTCGCTCGGGCGCGGTTCCTCGTCGTTGCGGACCAGATGCGCGACCACCCGCTCGCGGACGACGCGCTGCATCTCGCCGCCGAGGTGGCGCTGCACAGCGGGGACCTCGCGGCGGCGCAGCAACTGGCCGAGCGGTTCGCGAAGGACTACCCGCAAAGCCCGCTCGCCGTGCAGCACGCGCTGCTTTCCGGCCGGGTGCTCGATTCGCGCGGCGAGAAGTCGGAGAACGAGCGCGAGCGGACGGCACTGTACGAGCAAGCGGTCGCCGAGTTTCAGCAGGCGCTCTCCGGAGCGAAGCAGTCCCCGCAAATCGCGATGGCCCGCTTTCACCTCGCCCGCACGCAGAGCAAACTGGGCCGGCACGAACAGGTCCTCGAAGCCGGCGGGCCGCTGGCACGCGACCTCCGCGACGGCAAGGGGCCCGCGGAGTTCGCCGACGTGCTGATCCTGCACGCCGACAGCCTGCTGGCCTTGTCGAAGTTCGAGGAAGCGGCGCAGACCGCGAGCGATTATCTCAAGCTCCGTCCCTCCTCGGAACAGGCCCCGCAGGCGCTGTCGGTGAAGGCGGTCGCCGAGGCGCGGCTGGGGAACGCCGCCGCGGCGGACGAGAGTCGGGCGCAGCTTGCGGAGCGTTTTCCGAAGGACCCGCTCGTCTCGCGGACGACGTACCGGCTGGCGGAAATCGCCTATGATGGAGAGGCGTGGGACCGCGCCGCGGGGCTGTTCCGAAAGGTCGTCGCTGCCGACGTCCCCGACTTGCAGCCGCAAGCCCTTTCCGGTCTGGCGTGGTCGCAGTATCGGCAGAACCAGTTCGCGGAGGCGGCGACGACGTTCGCCCGCGTCGCCGAGAAGCACGGCGCGCACCCGGAGCTCGGTCCCGAGGCAGCGTTCATGCACGGCTTGTCGCTCGAGGGGGCGGAGCGCATCGAGCCGGCCGCGCAGTCCTACGCGAGCACGTTCGCGAAATTCGCCCCCCAGTCTCCGGCGGCGAAGGGGGCGGAGGAGAAGGGGACCGGCCACTACGCCTATCAGGCCGGGTTGCAGGCCGCGCGGATGCTCCACAAGCTCGGCAAACTCGACGAGGCGGACAAGGCCTATGAAATCGTGCTCGCGAAATATCCACAAGCCGCCGACGTGGACGAGCGGCTCAACGAGTGGGCCGTCGTCAACTACGAGGCCCAGCGGTTCGCGCGCTCCGACGCGATCTTTCGTCGTCTCGTCCAGGTTGCGCCGGAAAGCGACTTGGCGGACAATGCGCGACTGAGCCTCGCGGAGAGCGCCCGCATCGCCGGGAAATCGGCCGAGGCCCGCAAGGAATTCGAGGCGCTGCGGGCGGGGGCGAAGTCGGACGAAGAGGTTCGCGAAGTCGCGACGTATCATCTCATCGGCATCGCGGTCGAGGCCGAGGACTGGAAGTCGGCCCGCGAGCTGGCGGAAGCGCTGCAGGCGAAGTTCCCTGCCAGCCGATATCGCCATTTCGCGCGATTCCACCAGGGAGAGGCGGCCCTCAACCTGGACGAACTGGAAACGGCGCTCGAATCGTTCCAGAAGCTCCGCGACGAGCGAAACGCGCCGGAGCTGGCCAAGGCGCCTTGGTTTCCCCGGCTGTGGGTGCTGCTCGCCGAAACTTATTTCCGGCTGAAGAAATATCCGGAGGTGGCGCGGACCGTGGACGAGCTCCGCAAGGAGCACGCGGAATCGGAGTTCCTGCACCAGGCGGACGATGTGCTGGGCCGGGCCTTGAAGCAGCAGGCGCAGTTCGACGAGGCCCGCGCCGCGTTCCGGCGGGTCGTCGACAGCGCCGCCGGCCGCCGCACTCGGACTGCCGCCCGGAGCCAGTTCTACATCGCCGAGACGTACATGATCGAGCGGAAATATCCCGAAGCCCGCGACGAGTATCTGAAGGTCGTTTTGCTCTACGATCATCCCGAGTTGCAGGCCCCGGCGCTGTTTCAGGCGGCCCAGTGCGAGGAGCAGATCGGCAACTGGCCGCAAGCCGTCAAGAAATACGAAGAGCTGCTCGAAAAATTCCCGCAGAACGAACACGCGCAGAAGGCCGGGCCCCGCCTCGAGGCGGCGCGACGAAAGGTGGGGGCGAACTAGCGTGCTGGAAACGACATGATCACGATCCCAGGGCAGAGAGAAGTCCTCTCTTCCGCTCATCCGTCGCCCGACGCGCGGGGCTCGGTCGCCACCTGGCTGGCGGTGCTGCTGGTTGCACTTCTGGTTCTTCCGGGCGGACGAGCGCTCGCGCAGGAAGCCGGGCCGGCCGCCGAAGCCGCCCCCGCCGCGGACGGGCCGCCGGCGACTCCAGCCGCCCCGCGATCCGGCCGCACGGTGATTCCCCACGTGCCCGACGCGATTCAGTTCGCGGCGAACTGGTTCTTCATCGCCGCGTTCGTGTTCGCCTCGATGATCGCGCTGTGGTTCGCCATCGAGCGGCTGGTGGTGCTGAGGCACAGCCGCGTCATCCCCCGCGCATTCGTCGATCGCTTCCTGCAGCACCTGGAGCACGGCAAGCTGGATCCCGCCGCGGCGCTCAAGCTGTGCGAAGAGAACGGCAGCCCGGTGGCGATGATCTTCGCGCACGGCGTGCGGAAGTGGGGCAAGCCCAGCGTCGAGATCGAGCAGGCGACGATCGACGGCGGCGAGCGGCAGGTCTCCCAGCTCCGCAAGCACCTGCGGGTGCTCAACGGCGTCGCCACCGTCAGTCCGCTGATCGGGCTGCTGGGGACCGTGTGGGGGATGATCCTCGCCTTCAGCGACATCGCCAGCAGCGACGCGATGGGCAAGGCCGAGGAACTCGCCGCGGGCATCGTCCTCGCCCTGTTGACGACGGCGGCGGGGCTGTCGATCGCCATCCCGTCGCTGGTGTTCTACATGTATCTCGCCGGTCGGGTCGATGCGCTGGTGATGGAAATGGACCATCTGGCGCAAAGCATGGTGTACCTGATTTCGGGGGAAGCGCTGTCGGGCCGGGCGCCGCGGCCGACGATCTCGGCGACGCCGCAACCGACACGAGGACGGAGGGGCGCCGCATCCAGCGGCGGGGAGCCACCGGCGGAAAAGAAGGCCGTTTGAAGCCGCTGGCCGTGGGGACTGCTCTTGACCGGTCCGCGGGGGGCTTCTATTCTCCCGCCCCCTGAAGTCTCCTCTCTCTCCCGGTCCATCACGTCCGCACGTTTCCGAAGCCGAGCCTCGGCCCATGGCGGCGCGGGCGCGCTCTGCGCGCGCTTGCCAGCCGTGTGCCCGGCGGCCCTCGGCCCGCAGCGCACGAAGGGAGTCGTGTTCCGATGCATCGAGCGACACGCCGAAATGTGGTCGTGCTGTGCCTGACGATGATGGGCTGCCAGCAGCTCGACATGGGCAGCTCGATGTGGACGGCGTTTCGACCGAACAGCTCCACGAGCGAACGCGCCCAAAGCTCCGAAGACGACCTGTTCCGCGCGCCCGACGAGACCGGGGTCGCCGTCAACACCAGCTTCATCGGCGATTACGTGACGATCGCCGGGCTGAACGTCGTGGTCCTCCGCGGCGTGGGACTCGTGGTCGGTTTGAAAGGCACCGGCGGCGATCCTCCGCCTTCGATGTACCGCAGCCGGCTGATGGACGAAATGCGGAAGCGCGGCGTCACCAATCCGAACGAAATCCTGGCGTCTCCCGACACGGCGGTCGTCGCCATCCGCGCGTATCTGCCGCCGCTGGTCCGCAAGGGAGAGCGGTTCGACATCGAGGTCGTGCTGCCCGACAGCGGGGAAGCCACGAGCCTCAACGGCGGCTACCTGCTCGAAGCGCATCTCTCCGAGCAGGCCATCGTCCCAGGGCGGGGAATTCTCGACGGTCACGTGTTCGCCAAGGCCGAAGGCCCGGTCCTGATCTCGACCGGCGAAGGGGACGAAGACTCGCTGGCCGGCGTGCTCCGCCGCGGCCGGGTGCTCGGCGGCGGCGTGTCGCTCAAGGACCGCCACATGGCGGCCTATCTCCGCAACGACTTCCGCAGCGCCCGGAACGCCAAGCGGCTGGCGTCGCGGATCGGGCAGCGGTTCTACAGCCTGAACCGGCACGGCCTCCGCGAGCCGCTCGCCGAAGCCAAGACCGACCAGCAGGTCGAGCTGCAGATTCATCCCCGCTACAAGGAGAACTTTCCCCGCTACCTGCAAGTCGTGCGGGCGATCTCGTTCAACGAATCGGCCGTCGCCGAGCGGATCCGCATGCAGCTCCTCAAGGACCGCCTGAACGCGCCCGAGACGTCGGAGCGGGCCGCGCTCGAGTTGGAGGCGATCGGCACGAACGCGGTCCCGGTGCTCAAGGAAGGGATCCGGAACCCGTATCTCGAAGTCCGGTTCCAAGCCGCGGTGGCGTTGGCCTATCTCGGCAAGGACGACGGCTTGCCCCAGTTGGCGGAGGCGGCCCGGCTCGAGCCGGCGTTCCGCGTGTACGCGCTCGCCGCGATGGCGACCCTCGAACACAGCGACGCGCCCCGCCACCTGCGAGAGCTGATGAGCGAAACGAGCGCGGAGCTGCGGTACGGCGCGTTCCGGGCCCTGTCCACGCTCGATCCCGGCGACCCCTTCCTCGCCGGGCAGAAGCTCAACGACGCGTTTCGCATCCACGCCGTCGAAACCGAAGGGGAGCCGATGGTGCACCTCACGCACAAGGCCAAGCAGGAGATCGTGCTGTTCGGCGCCCATCAGCGGTTGTTGACGCCGATCGCCGTCAAGGCGGGAAATCACATCCAGGTCAGCGGTCAGCCGGGCGGCGACACGATCGTCGTCAGCCGTTACGACGGAGGCGTGAGGACCAAGAAAGAAGTCTCGACGCGGCTGGTAGACGTGATCCGGGCCGCCGCCGAGTGCGGCGCGAGCTACCCGGACATCGCCCAGATGCTCGTCCAGGCGGAGAAAGGGCTCAATCTGCAGGGGCGGATCGAAATCGACGCCCTGCCCCGCGCCGGGCGGAGTTACCTGCGGCCGCGAGACGAAATCGCCCAGGTCGCCGCGCGCGAGACGCAGGTGGGCCGTCCGGCGCTCGCGCCCAACCTGTTCGCCGCGGACGACGGAGAGGGCCTCGACGCCGATGCCGAACCGGAAGCGGAGAAGTCGACTCCGGCGGTGGAGGGCGGCCGGAAAGGCCGCGCCGAGCGGAAGTCCGACGACCGGTCCGACCTGCTGATGCGGGACGAGACCCCCTGGTACGACTTCCGCAAGTACTTCCTCGATCCGAAGACCCCCTGAGCCGATGCTTCGCGCGCTCGAACTATTCGGCTTCAAGAGCTTCGCCGACCGGACCCGCTTCGATTTCCACTCCGGCATCACCGGCGTCGTGGGACCGAACGGCAGCGGCAAAAGCAACGTCGTCGATGCGATCAAGTGGATCCTCGGCGTGCAGAGCGCCAAGAGCCTCCGCGGCCAGTCGATGACCGACGTCATCTTCAACGGCGCGGCCGGGCGCAAGCCGAGCACGATGGCCGAGGCCACGCTCACTTTCGACAACACAAGCGGCTTCTTGCGGATCGACGCGCCGGAGGTGCAGATCGGCCGCCGGATCATGCTGGGAGGCGATGCCGAGTATCTCATCAACCGCTCCCCCGCCCGGTTGAAAGACATCGTCAAGCTGTTCCTGGGGACCGGCGCCGGTTCGACGACATATTGCATCATCGAGCAGGGACGCGTCGATCAGATCCTTCAGGCGACCGCTTCGACGCGGCGCAAAGTGTTCGAGGAGGCGGCCGGCATCAGCCGCTATAAGGCCGACAAGGCCGAAACCGAAAAAAAGCTCGCCCGCGTCGACCAGAACCTGCTCCGCCTGACCGACATCGTGGACGAGGTCCGCGCGCAGCTCGACTCTCTCCGCGGCCAGGCCACCAAGGCCGCCCGCTACCGCGACGTCTCCGACCGGCTTCGCGAGGCGTGGATCGGCCTCGCCGCCGACGACCATCGACGCCTGTCGGCACAGCGCGCGCGGATCGAGGACGAACTGGCGGAGCGCGCCGGCCGCATCGCCCAAGCCGCTGGACTGCAGCAGTCGCTCGAGGCGCGGCTGGCGGGAACGGACGGGGAAGTCTCCGACGTGGACGATCGGCTCCGCGAGGCGGAACGCCGCGCCGCCGCCAATCGCGAGGCGATCGCCGGACGGCAGGTCGCCGCCCGGCACGAGTCCGAACGCGCCGCCGACCTGGACTCCGAGATTCTGCGGCTGCAGAAGCAGCATTCGCTGATGAGCTCCCGGCTGCGCGAAGCCGCCGCCGAACACGACCGCGTCCGCAGCCAATTGCAGCGCTGCGCGGCGGACCACGACGGCCACGCACGCGCGCGAGCCCGGCGGGAGCAACGGATCGCGGCGCTGACCGAGACGATCGCGCGGACGCGGGCGGAACTCGCGACGCGCCGGAACGGCCTGCTGGATCGGACGCGGCACGTGTCGGCCCTCGCCAGCCGCGTCTCGACGCTCGAGGCGCAGGCCGCCGCGGCCCGAGAGTCCTGGCAAGCGGCGGGCCGTCGCCGCGCCGTCCTGGAGGGCGAGATCGCCGCGTGTGGCGAGCGCGTCGAGCGCTGCCGCGGCGGGTGCGACGAGGCATCGGCCGCCGTCGCCGCCGCCCAGGACGCGCTGCAGGGAATCCGCGATCGCCGGGCCGCGGTCAGCGGGGAACTGGACGAGTCCCAGCGCGGGCTCGCGCAGCAGCGCGAGCAGCGCACCGCCTGGCAGGCGCGGCTCGCGGTGCTCGAAGACCTGGAAAGCCGGAAGGAAGGACTCGGGATCGGGGTCCGCGAGATTCTCAGCCGGGCCGAGACTTCGGACTATCCCCCGTGGAACCACATCCGCGGGAGCGTGGCCGACCTGCTCGACGTGGACCTTGAGCAGGCGGCGCTGATCGAGGTGGCGCTCGGGTCCCGGGCGCAGCTCATCGTGCTCGACGACATCCGCCCGCTGCTGGAGTACCTGCAGAGCGAGTCGTGCCGGATCTCGGGGCGGGTGGCGTTCGTGGCCTACGAGAGTGACGAGTTACGAGTGACGAGCGACGAGTTGCGAGAGGCGAAAACCGGCGAGCCTCGTCACTCGTCACTCGTCACTCGTCACTTCTCCGTCGACTTGTCCGGCCGGCCGGGGGTCATCGACCGTGCCGACCGGTTGGTCAGCCCGCCGGACGAGTTGCCGCGATTGGCCGAGCAACTTCTGGCGGACACCTGGATCGTGGATACGCTGGCCAGCGCAGTGGCCCTCCGCGCCGAAGTGAGTGGAGAGTGCATAGCGCACAGTGGACGGAGAACGGCGGGAGATGTGGAGAGCGGTGAACTTTCAGGAACTGACCACGATCCACTGTCCACTGTCCACTGCCCCGTCCGGTTCGTCACGCTGCAGGGGGAATTGCTCGAGCGCGACGGGACGCTCTCCGCCGGGACCGTCCGCAGCGAAACGGCGCTCGTGTCCCGGAAGAGCGAGCTGCGGCGGCTGAAGAACGAGCTGGCCCGCCTCGATCGCCGAATCGTCGAACAGGAGCGGAGACTGGGCGACGTCGAAGACTCGCTCGGCCGCGTCGACGAAGAACTCTCCGGCGCGAAATCGAGACTCGCCGAGGCCAGCGAGCGGCACGCCGCCGCGATGAACGAGCTGGCCGAGGTTCGGCGGGGGCTCGACCGGCTCGAGGCCGATTGGACCTCGCTTGCGGAAGAGATCGCGCGGTTCGACGCGCGGATGGCGCAGTCGGACGCGGATTTCGAGCAGGCGCAGATGGACCTCCTCCGCGAGGACGAAGAACTCCGCGCCTTCCAGGACCGGATCGCCCAGGCGGAACGGGAACTCGCCCGCGACGAGCAGCGCCTCCGCGCGCTCCAGGAGCGGCACGCCGCCGAGCAGCTCGACCTCGCCAAACAGGAGGAGCGGCTGGACGGGCTCCGCGACGCGGATCTCCGCCTCGAGCAGGAGTCGGACCAGCGCGGGCAGCAGCGGGATGAAGCCGCGCGTCGATTGGACGCCGCCCTCGAACGCCGCTCCCGAATCCGCTTGCGGGTTCTTGCCGCCGGGGCCGAACTCGCCGAGTTGTTCCTCGCGTGCGAACGGTTGGGGGACGAAACGCGCCGGCTCGCCGCCGAAAAGCGCGCCGTCCGCGGCCGCCGCACGGCGCTGCTGGAAGAGGAGGCCGCCCTCCGCGACGATCTCCGCGAGCTGCACGCGCGCCAGCACGACGACGAGATGGGCGCCCGCGACCTGCGCCACCACGTGGCCGCGCTCGAACGGCGAATCGAGGAAGAATTTCAGGTTTCGCTGGCGGAAGCCGTGGCGAACGGGGCGTCGGCTTACGCCGCGTACGTCGAGAGGGCGGGCGAGGACCAGAGATCAGAGATCAGAGGTCAGAGATCGGAGGTCAGAGGTCGGAGGGTGGAGGTCGGATCATCCGACGCGATCGTAGCCGACGCTGCCAGCGTCGGCGTTTCCACGGACGCCGGCAGCGCCCGCTTCGAAGACGTCCGCCACGAGCTGGAGGCGGACGTCGAGCGGCTGCGCCGCCAGCTCAAGTCGATGGGGAGCGTCGACACCGACAGCCTGCACGATCTGGACGACCTGGAGGACCGCTACGGCACGCTCGCCGCGCAGCTCGACGATCTGCGACACGCCAAGTCGGAGCTGGAGGAGATCGTGCGGAAGATCAACGGGGAGTGCCGGCGGCGGTTCGGCGACACGTTCGCCGCGATCCGCGGACATTTCCGGGAGCTGTTCCGCAAACTGTTCGGCGGGGGGGAGGGGGACATCATTCTGGAAGACGCGGACGACCCGCTGGAGTGCGGGATCGACATCGTGGCCCGTCCTCCGGGCAAGGAGTTGCGGAGTATTTCGCTGCTCTCGGGGGGGGAACGGACGATGACCGCGGTCGCGCTGCTGATGGCCATCTTCAAGAGCAACCCCAGCCCCTTCTGCGTGCTGGACGAAGTCGACGCGGCGCTGGACGAGGCGAACGTCGACCGCTTCATGAACCTGCTGCACGAGTTCCGCGACACGACGCAGTTCATCATGATCACGCACCGCAAGCCCTCGATGACCGTCTGCGACACGCTGTACGGCGTGACGATGGAGGAATCGGGCGTGTCGAAGCGGATGTCGGTGCGGTTCGAGGACATCGGCGAGAACGGCGAATTCCGCACCAGCGGCCGGCCCAGCGCGGCGGCGTGAACCCCCTTCCTGGTGACCCGACCGCCGCCAGGAAGACTTTCGACGCGCAGACGCAAAGGCGCGAAGAAGCGCAAAGGAAAGGACGATCGCCGGCGGCTTCGCACTGCCCGCCGCCACGCGGACCCGAACCGCTTCGCGTCGTGACCGCCGCTGTCCGTTCTTGTTCTTCTTTGCGTTCCTGTGCGTCTTCGCGACTTTGCGTCGAAAACTCGCCGGCTTTCCTCGACGCCAGCAGCGGCATGGCATCCGCGCTTCCGGCGCAATCGCCCCACGGGGGCGGCCCGGCACGTCGTGCGCCGCTGTCAAAGAACCTAAAGTCCCATCCCCTCCTGCGACGAAAGTATTAGTCAGACGGCTGGGGCCGGAATGACCTTCCGGACACTTCGCGTCGGTTGCAGGGATGCATCCGTCGCAGGTCGCGCCCGGTCCGTTGCAAGGGGGGAGGGACGAAACGGATGGCAGTCCTGCCTGACGAGCCGGATGCTCTAGCGATCGGATTCCGGTCCGCCCCCCGCTCGATTGACCCACAACGGGCCCCGTTTCGACCTGCCGCGACGTCCGCAAGGCCGACGAGGCTTTCCCCAGCGTTACCTGCCGCATCCGGCAGGCGGACTCCCGCCAGGCTGCGAGAGTCCGAATGATCCCCGTGTCCCGATGCCCCGACCCAGCAACCGCGGTGGTTCCTGTCATGGACCCAATGGCTAGGAGAGCCGACCATCGTCGTAGGGGTGAAGATCTGGAGGGCCCGACAAACCCTCTCAGTCGGCTAACGAATATCTGATTGGAGAGCCCGCCATGAGGACGATCTTCACTACTGGACAGGTAGCCAAGATCTGTAAAGTTGCCCCCCGCACCGTCAGCAAATGGTTCGACTCCGGCCGTCTCCGCGGCTATCGCATTCCCGGCTCACAGGATCGCCGCATCCCCCGCGAGCACCTCATCCGGTTCCTCAAGGAACATGGGATGCCCCTGGGGGAACTCGAAGACGAGGCCCTGGGCAAGATCCTGCTCGTCGGCGCCGACGCGCAGGTCCGCTCCGGACTCGATGAGATGATGAGCGCCGAAGCCTTCAAGATCGAATCGGCCGCGAGCGGCTTCGAAGCCGGCATCCAGGCCGAATCGCTCCATCCCGATTGCGTCGTCATCGACTTCGCGATGGGGCGGCACGAAGCGCTCATGATCGCCCAGAACCTGAAGCGCAATCCCGAGTACGCCGAAACCGTCCTCGTCGGCCTGTTGACCGACGACGACAACGCGAGCGGCTTCGACCGCACGCTGTTCAACGAGACGTTCCGCAAGCCGTTCGACGCGGCCCTGCTCGCCGAACGGATCCGGACCCTCGTGGGACGCAAGAAGCAGATGGCTTGAGAAAGGCAGGACGAAGCACCACTGACCCAACTCCCAATGACCACATAACTCACCGGTCATTGGTCATTGGGGCTTGGACATCGGGATTTGGATGGATTGGTGCTTCGTCCCCTGCGACGACCGGCTCGTGCATCAGGGAAGACGTCGAGCCAACCGAGGCGCCGCAGCCGGCGATCGAGCAATCGGTCGCCGGCTGCGGCCGTTGATGGCGCGCGTCTCGCTCCCGATTTCCCCGAATTCCTCGGATTCCTCTTGACGGGTCGGTCGTACACAAGCTCGAATGTCGTCCGATGTCTCCGCATCACGGAATCGAAGGAGCGATTCATGCGACGGATCGGATCGAGACGACTCGCGGCGCGGGCGGCCGCATTCGCGATCGGGGCAACGGCGATCGGCGGGAGCGCCCCCCATTCGCTGTTCGCCGGCCCCCATGCGGCGACACAGGACGCGATCGGAGTTGTGGAAGTCATCGCCGACCGCCCCGGCGACCCCTGCGGAATCGACCTCGCGCTGCGGCGCTTGCTCGAATCGCCGGAAATGGCCGACGCGCGATTCGCGTCCTTGCGACGTTCGCTGGCCCGGCTGATCCCGAACGCGCCCTCGTCGAGCGGTGAGCCGGATTGGATGGAGCGACAAGCGAGAACCAATCATCGCGAAGCGAATATCCCACACGCGATCTTGGCCCTCGAACGGCTCCTGGTCGTCGCGGAGGACAGAGTGAAGGCCTGGCCTGAACCGGCGCCGGCCTCCGTCGAGCTGTACCATGCGGTTCTTGAAGCCCTCGCCCGCGATGCCGACGGCAGGCTGCGACTCCTCGCCGCGACCCGCTTGGCGCAGCACTTCGTGTGGACCGGCCAGTACACGAAGAATTCACTGCAACCTCCCGCCGAAATGGTGCGCAACGCATCCGAGTCGTTGTGGGATTTTCTCTCGTCGCCGGAGACCGACACCGACCAGACGCGGCTGGTTCTCGACTCGCGCGATCTTCAGCAGCTCATCGGTTCGTACCTGGAGTTCAGCGGCTTGGAATCTCCGGCCGAGGGTGACGACGCCGTGCGAAGCGTCATCGAGGCCGCCGCCGTGGAACTGCGCCAAGTCCTGTCCGCGGCGCGCCGAAAACTCCCGCCCGAGGAACCAATTGTCTGGACACTGGACGCAAGGCTCCATCGAGATCCGTACCTCGAAGCGGATCCGCGCGTACGAGACGGAATCGTGGAGGACGTCCTCCGGCACAAGGCATGGGAGGGGCTGCTCATGGAACTCGTGCGGGTCGTCAATGCCGACGACAAGGGGGCGTACCCGTTGCTCTTCCGGCCCGAGCGGTTCCCGAAAATTCAGGAAGGTCTCGCGCGCAAGCCCGAACAGCCGCTGAAGGAGCACATCGGCGTTTTCGGACCCGGCATCGAGTCGGTCGCCATCCACTCGATCACGCCGGGACACGTCGTCTTCACGCTCGCAACCGCCGCCGGTCCGCAAACGATGGCGGCGGTCTATGCGGACTTCCGCGTGTCGAGGACGGCCGAAGGCTGGCGCTTCGGCGACGCCGACCGTGATCCGCCCCCCGCAAAGCGAAGAAATTGAGTTTCGATACCACCCGCAAGGCAAGGTTCGCGACTTCGATACCACCCGCATTTCGCAAGTCGGACCTGGCGAGAAGCGCCCCCGGGTCGGCTGGAGAGGTCGGCTCGTCGCTGAGGGATTGCGCCGCAAAGCGAAGAACTCGCGTCCTGATACCACCCTTCCCGGCGCAACGATTTGGACTCTTCGTTTCACCGGGTTCCGTGAAGAATCGGCACGGCAGCGGGACATCGACATTCCGCGCAGGAATTGCGACCATGCGTAGGGTGGGCTGTGCCCACCGCCGCCAAGGACCTCGCTCTCGCTTCTCCCGCCCGACGCCCATGACCGGCCTCTCCCACTTCGACGAATCCGGCGCGCCCCGCATGGTGGACGTGGGGGGGAAACAGCCGACCGACCGCATCGCCCGCGCGGTCGGCTACGTGACCGCCGCCCCCGAGACGATCGCCCTCGTCCGCGACCGGGCGCTCGCCAAGGGAGACGTGCTCCAAGTCGCCCGCCTCGCGGGGATCATGGCGACCAAGCGGACCGCCGATTTGGTCCCGCTCTGCCACCCGCTCGGCATCGACCGCGTCGAGGTGGTGGTGGAAATCGCGGACGAGCGGACGATCCGCATCGAGGCGACCGTTGGCGTCCACGCCCGCACCGGCGTCGAGATGGAGGCCCTCACCGCCGTCAGCGTCGCCGCCCTCACCGTGTACGACATGTGCAAAGCGGTCGATCGCGGCCTGACGATCGGCCCGATCGGCCTCGCCGAAAAGTCCGGCGGCCAGAGCGGACACTTCGTCCGCGAGTTGTAGAGATCACCGTTTCGCTGCCGCGTCCGGCACGTCGCGGAGCGGAACCGTCTCGCTCGCGTGGTAGTCGAGCTTCACGCTGCGGATGCAGTCGTTGCCGACATCGGCCAGGAGCAATCGGCGGTCCGAGTGCACGGCGAGGTTCATGCAGTGCATGATCGCAACTTCGTCGCCGCCGATGGACCGCGGCGCGGACGGACCTCCGTCGGCAATCAGCGGCCGGCCATCATCGACGTTGCCGTACCGGCCGATCCGCAGGATGACGTTTCCATTGGTGTCGAGCACCACGACGCGGAAACGGTCCACCTCGGGCGCGAACGATCGGCCGTAATAGTCGAGGGCGAACCGGCCGTTGACGTAGCACGAGCACTTTCCTCCGCTGCCGTAATGCCCGTCGGCGCCGACCGGCCCGAACAGCCATTCGGCCCCTTCGACCCACAGGCCGGGGCGGGTCATGTCGAGCGGCCGCTGCGGTTGCGTCTCGGCCGAGAGTGGAATCGTCGCTTTGGGCGAGAGGGCTTTCATCTTGCCGGGCTTGAGCTTGATGAGCGTGCAGCCCCGGCCGTTGAAGTACGGCTTCCCGTCGAGATACGGCGTCGAGGCGGCAAGCACGTACACGTTGTGGTCCCGGTCGAGCTCCAGGAAGTTGCTGACGCCGAGGCCCGGCACGACGTCGTCCTGCATGAGTCGGCCGTGCTTGTCGAACAGGTGCGTTTCCCAGCCGAGGTGACGGCCGGGAAACAGCGGGGGCGTGTACCGGCTCGACTGCTCGTCGAGGCGGACCCCCTTTTCCCGCATGCGGTCCTTCTCCAGCGGGCTGGCGGGATTGATGCAACTCACGACGACGGTCCCATCGGGGGCGACGCCGAGCCCTCCCATGTGGAACATGCCGCCGATGACGCTGGGCAGCGTGCAGGCCGAATCGGACTCGAACGGCTTTTCGCCGCCACCCCCCTGCCCGTGAAAGACGAGCCGGTTCTCGCCGTAATCGTAGGGGACCTCGCTCCAGTCGCTCGGGTCGTAGCGGGTGATGGAGTCGAACGTGCGGAGATAGGCGTAGCCGTGGTAGTCGAAGCCCATGTCCTCGGCGTCGGTCAGCATCTGCTCGGCGCGGTTGGTCCCCTGCTCCGGATCGAGGCGAATCACCTGCGAAAACGACTTGCACGCCACCGCCGTGCGGGGAGTGATCAGCCCCAGATACGCCATGCCCGTCGCGGGGTTGGCCCACAGCCGCGGCCGATTGAATCGCGCCGGGCGCGGATCGGCGAGCGTCTCGCCGGCCTGCTTCGAGAAATCCCGCTTCAGGACCAGCTTGCCCTCCTGCGGCTGCCACAGCCGAACGGCGCAGCGGACGTGCCCGTCGCCGCGCGCGCTGGGGGCCACGGAAGTCCAGACGGTGGGGGGCGTCGTGTGAAAGTCGATCTCGACGACGACGTCGTAGACGGATGCGTATCGATAGTAGTCGCCGATCGGCACGTCGAGCTCGTAGAGCGCCTTCTCTCGCGGATCGTCGAACGGGCCGAGCACGCGGAGCACCGGCTTGACCGGGCGGAGCTTCTCGTGATCGACGCCCAGCTTCGCCATCTGATTGCCGGCGATCACATCCGACGACGTGACCCAGATCTCGCCGGCCGTCGGATCGACTTGGAGCATTCCCGGCCGCGCCGCCGGGATCGACTTGAGCAATTTCCCTGCGGGGTCGAACACCTGAATCCGGTTGTTGAGGTTGTCCGCCACGTACACGCGGCCCTCCATGTCGCAGGCGACGCCCAGCGGACACGTGAAGCGATCATCGCCGGCGCCGACCCCTTCCGGCTCGGCTTTCATCAGTCCGGCGAACGGTTTCATTTCCAAGTCGCCCTCCAGGTCGACGACGTTGACGCCATGCAGATACGTGCGTTGGGCATGTCCGTTATAAGTCCAGCGCCGCGTGTAACCCGCGAGGTAAATCCGCTTGCCGTCGGGGCTGAACGCGATGCGGTGCGGTTGAAAGCTCGTTTCGCTGCCGGGATCGCCTCCCTTCGCCTCGTAAGCGACGACGGGGCCTTCCAGGTTCCTGCCGCCGCTGGAGCCGTCGGTCCCGAGGAACAGAATCTTCTCTCCAGCGAGGCAGATCCGATCGCCTTGCACCGCGAGGGCCTGCGAGCCCTCCTGGGGCAACAGCGTGTCCTGATCGTGGTTGAGGAGCTTCGAGGGGAGCCGCTCGTCGTCCGGAGGGAATGGCTGGTATTTCAAGCCTTGAATCCGCTCGATCTTGTCCCGCGGGAACGGATAGACGGTGCGGACGTAGTTGCCGTCGTGGTCGAAGAGCCGCAACTGCTCGGTCGCGCCGGGAAAATATACGTAAACCCCCTCCGGCGCCGACTGCATCTGCGCGTACGTGCCGAGGCCGGACGCGGCCATCTTGTGCGGCGACCAGTACGACGTTCGCTCCATCCGCGCTTTGAGGCCGAGCGACACGCGGACGCGGCAGCGGTCCTTGCCGTCCACGTAACGGCCCACTTCGTCCTTGCCGTCCCAGACGATGGTCTGCTTCAGCGATTTCTGCTGGAACGGCTCGGGGGCGTTGTCGCCGAGCACGCCGCTGGCGAGATGTCGGACGATTTTCCCGTTCTCGTCTTCGATCGCGACCGTCGCGTCGCAATACTCCCTGACGGCGAACCGGATGGTGACCATGTCCCCATTGCGCCCGACGGTCGGCTTCTCCGCGAACTCGAACACCTCCTGGCGCTGCACGCGGAGGCGATCGAGATCGACGGCGGCGGCCGATCCAGCCAGGAGCATTACGACCAAGATCGTTCCGAAGCCGCGAGACGAAATCATGTGCAGCGTTCTCCCGGGGCCGAAACTCACATCATCGAATGTTGATATCCTATCTTGAAGCGACTCCCGCAGGAAGCGCGGCAAGCGGCCATCGAACGGATGCCACCGGAAAGGCAAACGGGCCGGTTGGGGAACCGCCCCGTGGTCCTTTCGGGGAACAGTCCTTACGATTCGACGAGGCGGAGATCAACGGGGCGAAACTCGGCTTCCCGTCCCTCTTGCCGCTTTCACCAATCGAGAGACGACGCCATGATCGTTCCACAGCCCGGCGGATCGACCGGCGGGGTCAACCGTCTCGCCGCCGAGACCAGCCCTTACCTCCTCCAGCACTCCCGCAATCCGGTGGAGTGGCACCCGTGGGGGGACGAGGCGCTCGCCGCCGCCCGCGAGCTGGACCGCCCGATCTTCCTCTCGATCGGCTACAGCGCCTGCCATTGGTGCCACGTGATGGAGCACGAGAGTTTCGAGGACTCCGACATCGCGGGGTACATGAACGCGCATTTCATCAACATCAAGGTCGATCGCGAGGAGCGGCCGGACCTCGACCAGATCTACATGAGCGCCGTGCAGGCGCTGACCGGCCATGGCGGATGGCCGATGTCCGTGTTCCTGCGTCCCGATCTCAAGCCGTTCTTCGGCGGAACGTATTGGCCCCCGCGCACGCGGATGGGGATGCCCGGCTTCCGCGAGATTCTCGAGAAAGTCGTCGAGGCGTGGGAGTCGCGGCGGGACGACGTGGATCGCGGCGCGGAAGAGCTGGCGAACGCCGTCGTGCAGCTCGGCATGCCGCAGGCGGGCCCGGTGCAACTCTCCGAAAATGTGCTCGAAAACGCGGTGCGGTCGCTGCTCCGCGCGGCCGACCGCCGGAACGGCGGGTTCGGCGGGGCGCCCAAGTTCCCGCACCCGATGGACCTCCGCGTGCTGCTCCGCGGCTGGAAGCGGTTCGACTCGAACGACGCCTTCGATGTCGTCCGGCTCACGCTCGACAAAATGGCGGCGGGCGGGATCTACGACCATCTCGGCGGCGGCTTCCACCGCTACGCGACCGACGCGCATTGGCTCGTCCCGCACTTCGAGAAGATGCTCTACGACAACGCGCTGCTCGTTCCGGCGTATCTTGAAGCATTTCAAGCGACCGGAGATGCGGACTCCGCCCGCGTCGCCCGCGAGACGCTGGAATACGTCCTCCGCGAGATGACCAGCCCCGAGGGGGGCTTCTACAGCACGCAGGACGCCGACAGCGAAGGGGTCGAGGGCAAGTTCTTCGTCTGGAGCGAGGCCGAGATCGCCGAGCACCTCGGTCCCGACGACGCCCGCGTCGTCAACTACTGCTACGACGTCACCGCCCAGGGCAACTGGGAAGGGCACAACATTCTCAACCGCCCGAAAACGCACGCCCAGGCGGCGAACGTGCTCGGCCTCGACGAGGCGGAACTCTCTCGCATTCTCGACCGCTGCCGCCGGAAACTGTACGAGGTCCGCGCGCAGCGCGTGCACCCCGGCCGCGACGAGAAGATACTCGTTTCGTGGAACGGCCTGATGATCGCGGCGATGGCGCAGGGGGCGGCCGTGCTGGACGACGAACGCTTCGCCCAAGCGGCTTGCTCCGCCGCCGATTTCATCCTCGACCACGTGCGGGACGAGCGGGGCGATCTGCGGCACTCGTACAAGGACGGCCGGGCCCGGTTCAACGCCTACCTCGACGATTACGCCTGCCTCATCGACGGATTGATGGAACTGTACCAGACGACGTTCGAGCCGCGCTACGTCGATGCGGCCCTCGAGCTGGCCGAGCGGGCCCGCGAGAAGTTCCGCGACCCGCAGGGGGGAGGCTTCTTCTACACCGCGATCGACCACGAAGAGCTGATCGCCCGGCAGAAGGACAGCCAGGACTCCGCCACCCCCTCGGGCAACGGGATGGCGGCCTATGCGCTGCTGCGCCTCGCCAGGCTGACGGGCCGGCCGGACATCGAGGAACTCGCGGTCGAGACTTTGGAAATGCTCTCCGGCCAGATGGCCCGCATCCCGCTGGCCAGCGGCCAATCGCTTCTTGCCCTCGACTTTCTCCGCGGACCGGCGCGCGAGATCGTGATCGTCGAGGGAAACCAGCCGGGATCGGCCGCCGACGCACTTCGCACGCTGCACGAGCGGTTCGTGCCGAACAAGGTCGTGCTCCGGCGGGATGCCGAGACCGCCGACGGCTCCTTGCCGGCGTCGCTCCGCCCCCTGCTGCGCGGCAAGACCGGAGAGGCGGACGAAGCGACGATCTACGTGTGCGAGCAGGGCATCTGCCACGCGCCGGTGACCGGGGCGGAGGCGCTTGCAGGTGCCCTCGAGTCGTGACCTCGCTCGCAACGCAGTCCCACCCAGCGAGCCTCCCGCGTCAGCGGGGGGAGCATTCCGCCGCAGTTCACAACCACCCCAGTCCGACGAAATCCTCGTCGAGCCAGAACACCTCGCCTCGATCGAGCAGCGCGTTGAAAAAAGTCAGCAGATCCGGTGAGACAATCTTGTGGTAACCCGGTTGACCCGCGGTTTCGTGAAACACATCCACGACCCGAAAGCCCTCGGCAGGTCCGGTCAGCGCGATCCAGTCTCCATCGCCGCAGTCGAGGAATCCCCACCATTCGCGAAGCTGGTCGAGCATCGACGAATCGTCCGGCGCATAACCCTCTTGTGCCACGGTCTGCAATTCGGCGAGTGGCGGCATCTTGAACCGGAACCGTCGCCCGTCCGGTGCGGGGAAATCGTCCCCTGGACACAGCGCCGCTCCGTCGAATCGAGCGTGCAGTTCCAGGAGCGGCACCGGAACGCCGCGTGCGCGGGCGCCTTCCAGTCGGTCAGGGCTGGCTGGCAGTGATGCATGATGCTCACGCCGGATCGTCGCCGCCACTTCGTCGAGCGTTTTGCGCACCCGTCGTTGCCTTTCCGGTATCGCGCATCGGGAAGCGGAGCTTCCCGAACACGCGTTCCCAAGCGGAGCTTGGGAACGAGCGAGGCGCAATGGATCAGTCGCGTCCAGCAGCTTCTCGGGCCGCGATCCGTCTGCGGCGGAACTCCATCGCCCACAGCGTCGCGATCGTCAGCGCGTCGCAAGCGACGTGGAAATTGCGAATGTCCACGTCGGCGGGCCCCACGAGCGTCGGCTCGATCCGTTCGCGGACCGGCTTCACGTCGACGTCGACGTCGGCGTTCGCCGACTCCCGCAGCGCCTCCAGAATCGCGAAACGCTGCTCGGTGACGTCGCGGATCGCCCCCAGGTTCTTGTAGGCGAACGCCGCGTACAGCACCGAGACCAGAACAGTGGTCAGGATGTCCTTTCCCTGACGCAGCGAGGAAAATGCCAATAACCCGCCAAGCACGACGACGTACACTGTCCAATACCACTGCAGCGCGTTCGAGCGGTCGAAGTACAGGTCGAGGAGTTCGGCGTAGGTCATGGATTCGCCTCGATTGGAAGGGGGAATGGAGATCCGGTGAACCAGCCTTGCTCGACCATTCGACACCGCCCGTAGGATAATCGTTCCTGTTCGATCCGCAACGGGCGCACCAGCCGTTGTCGCCCGTTCCCCGGCCGCGGTAAGATGGACGCCTCCGGGCCGGTTCTCGGCCCGCCGGCGCACCGTGTCTTCGATCGACTTCGCAACTCCATGTCGATGACGCTGCAGGAATATCTCGACTGGCTCGACGGACGGGGATTGATCTGGCCCAAGGCCTCGCCTCCCGTCGCGACCCGGGCGAGTCCCTACACCAAGCCCCTCGAAGGCATCCGCGCCGTCACGTGGGGCATATACGGTACGCTGTTGCGGATCAGCGACGGGGAATTGCTGCACGAGCACCCCCACAAGCTGCGGATGCAGGTGGCGCTCGAAAAAACGGTCCACGAATTCAACATGTGGAACAGCATGCACCGCACTCCCGAGGCCCCCTGGGAGTACATGCACCGGCAGTACGCGAAGGCGGTGGAAGAGCAGCGGATGCTTTCCGGGCGAAAGGGGGAAACCCCCGAGGTGAACTCCGCCATCGTGTGGACCAGGCTCGTCCGGCAGCTCCAGCTCAAGAAGTACACGTACGACGCCCAGAGTTACGGCGATCCCGACGAACTGGGGGAGAAGATCGCCTACTTCTTTCACGCCAGCCTGCAGGGCGTGGAGGCGGCGCCGCACGCCTGCGAAGCGCTCGCCGCCGTCCGCGAAGGAGGGTTCGAGCAGGGACTGCTCGCCAATGCCCAGGCCTTCACGCTGGCGCAGTTGTTGCGGGCCTTCCGGCAGGCCGGTACACTGGCGACGCTCGGCGACCTGTTCCACCCCGGTTTCCTGACGTTGTCCTATCAGGAGGGGCTCCGCAAGCCTTCCCGCACGTTGTATCGACACGCACTCGAACGCTTCGAACGCCGCGGCATTCCGCCGGAGCGGATTCTGCACGTCGGCTGCCGGCTGCGGGAGGATCTCGCCGTGGCGCGGGAATTCGGCATGCGAACGGCCTTGTACGCCGGCGACGGCACGAGCCTCCGCGCCACGAAGGCCGACGTCCGCGACCCGCGCCTTCAGCCCGACCGGCTGCTGACCGACCTGTCTCAAATCCGCGAGATCCTGGACCTCGCCTGAGTTTCGCGGCCCGGCGGCCCCGGCCGCGATTCGGAGAATCCGCCCGATGCCTCCCCAGCCCATCTACGACCTCGGCGACCTCGATTTCGACAAGCCGCTGTTCGACATCCACGAGATCCGCAAGGTCAACCCGCAGCGGCACGAGATGGAGCAGTTGACAGCGGTGGTCTCCGTCGATCGCGACGCGCACGGGATCATCGGCTACAAGGACGTCACGCACGACGAGTTCTGGGTCCGCGGGCATATGCCCGGTTTCTCGTTGATGCCGGGCGTCATCCAGTGCGAGGCGGCCGCCCAGCTTGCCGGCTTCTATGCCCGAAAGTACGGATTGCTCGGGGGGGACTTTCTCGGCTTCGGCGGCATGGACGACGTGCGGTTCCGCGCGCCGGTGCTCCCCGGCTCACGGCTGGTCATCATGGCGCAAATGACCAAGCTCCGGCCGCAACGCCGCGCCGAATTCGCCTTCCAGGGATACGTGGAAGACTCGCTGGTCTTCAACGGCACAATGATCGGCGTGCCGATCGTGAAGGGAAAG
>JBBDNU010000215.1:0-5000 GCA_040877365.1 Planctomycetales bacterium | reverse complement strand
GGTCTTCGGTGCTGGGGTCGATCATCGCGTTGTGGTCGGCGAACGGGACGCGCGTGAACAGTTCGCGGGCGTTGTCCCGGTCGAAGGCGCCCCAGCCTCCGTCGCGACCCTGCATGGCGAGCGCCCACCGCGCGCCGCGGACGATGGCCGCCGCCTGCTCGGCAGCGGCGACCGCCCGCGCGGCCGCGTCCTCGTCCGCATCGCTTCTGCCGGACAGCACCGCCGCGGGAAATTCCGCGGAGGGGACCGCCGGCGGGCCGTCGAGGGCGAACTCTGCGCGAAGCCCCCGTTCGTCCCGTCCGGGAAACGCCCGCGCGAGCGCCATCACCACCATGCTCGTGTCGTCCACGTCGGGATAGAACTTGTTGGCGAACTCGAAGTACCAGCCGGACGGCTCGACCGCGCTGGTCGAGGCGGCCCAGTCTCCCGGCGCCCGGACTTCCCGCTCGAGCAGCCACTGCACGCCGCTGCGGATCGCGGAGTCCTCGGCGGCGACGCCGGCTTCGCGGAGCGCGATCAGCGAGATCGCGGTGTCCCACACCGGGCTTTTGCACGGTTGCAGGCGAATCGTGTCCCCCGCGCGGATCATGAGCCGGTCCAGCTCGCCGAGCGCGGCCCGCACCAGCGGCGAATCCTCCGCGTGCCCCAGGCACCGCAACGCGACCACGCTCCAGATGATCGGCGGGAAAATCGCCCCCAGCCCGTCGCTGTCCTCGAACCGCGCGATCATCCATTCGGCGGCGCGGCGGACGGCGCGGCGCCGCAGCGGGCGGAGGCGGCAGCGGTCGAGCAGCTTGTAGCAGCGGTCGATTCCGTCGAAGAGCCGCGCCCAGTCGATCCGCGTCGGACGAGTCAGTTCATCGAGGGTGTCGTCGCGATCGACGCGGCAGGGCAGCTCCTCGGGCGAGCGCAGGAACAACTCGCGAATTCCCGACTCCTCCGGCAGCGTCCGCACCGGGCGGAACGCCCACAGCAGGCTCAGCGGCACGATGATCGTCCGCGACCAGGCGGACATTTCATAGATGTTGAACGGCATCCACGGGGGAATGAGGACCAGCTCCGGCGGCACGGCCGGGCATTGATCGTAGGAGATCACCCCCAGCAGCGCGAGGAAGTACCGCGTGAAGCTGTTGACCTTCTCCGCCCCCCCCGCGGCGCGGATCGCCGCGCGGGCCCGCCGCATCGGCTCCGCATCCGGCGAATGGCCGGTGAGCTTGAGCGCGAAGTAGGCCTTCACCGAGGCGCTGACTTCGATCGGCCCGCCGGGATAGCTGCTCCATCCGCCTTGGGGAAGCTGCTGTCGAAGCAGGTAGTTCGCGGCCAGCCGGGCGGTCTCCGTCCGCTCGCGGCCCATCCACGCCAGGAGCAGGATGAACTCGGACTCGAGGATCGTGTCTCCTTCGAGCTCGCCGACCCAGTAGCCGTCGAGGTGCTGGTGGTCGAGCAGGTAGTCCCGCGTGCGGCGGATGGCGTTCTCCAGCCGATCGGCCGAGACTTCGCCCGCGGCTGGCCGTGGGGGCGGGGCGAGGAGATGCGGGCCGGCGAGCGGGCCGGCGATCGCGGCGGGATCGAAGCGGAAGCGTCGCGGGCCCAGCCGACCTGAATTCATTTCAGGCGCCTTTCGCTGGCGAAGAACGGGTGCGTCCCTACGTGGGCGGGATATTACGCAGTGCGTGCAAACCGTTCAAGCTCAACCGGTTGGCGTCGGGCGATGCTGCCGCTGCTGGTCGGCGGATCACTGCGGAGAAGCGTCGGGGGTCGACAGGGGGCGGAGGCCGAGGCTGCGACGATAGCTGTCGAGCACCCGCCCGGGCCCGTGTTCCTCGAGCAGCATCCCCCACCGTTGAGCCACCGCGTTCAACGCTCCCGAGGATGTGGCCTTGCCCGTCAGCGCCGCATCCAGGGCGATCGTCAGCGCGTTCCGGAACCAGGCGCGCTCGACGATCGGCAGATCGGCGACCACCGTCTCCGACCGCAGGCTCAGCTCCACCGCCGACAGATACTCCGCCGGCTCGGTCCCGACCAGCTCGCTCCCCACCCACGCGGACGGCGGCCCGGCCAGTTGCGACGCCCGGCACGGCGTCCGCGCTCCGGGGGGGAACGCAGAGACCACCTCGTCGATCGTCAACGCACGCAGCAGGTCCCACGCGGCCGGCGGCGGCCCTCGACCGACGACGGCCGCTCCGAGGCCCGCAAAACCGACGAGCGTCACGCGGTGGACTGCCGCCATCCGCTCCCAGCGCCCCGCGTCGCCGGAGCGATAGAAAACCTCGCGCACGCCCGGCAGCGGCGCGAACCCCGCGCGCATCGTTGGCGGGCGCTCGGCCGCGGCCGCGTCGCCCGAAGCAGGGACGGAACCCGTCGGCTGACCGGGGCCGAGTTCGAACGCGATCGCGAGCGCGGCCCGCCCGCTGAAGAATTCGCGGCGGCAATCGGCGGGCGAATAGCCAAGCGATTCGGGGGCCAAACGGATCCTCGCGTTCCGCGCCTCGTCCAGCGCGCGGACGAAGCCGGCGCCGTGGATCAGCGGCTGCGCGTTCTCCACGTCGAAGAACACCGAGTAGTTTTCGGGGTGCCGGCAGTAAGAGACGGCGCGGGCCAGAAACATCGCCGTCCGCCAGTTCGGTCCCCAAGGCTCGACGGCCACGAGGCCCGGCGCCCAGCGGTCGAGAGTTTCGACGAGCGCGGCGTAGTCCTCCCACGTCGCCGGCGGCGAGAGGCCCGCCTTCTCCAGCAGATCGCGGCGGTAATACAGCACGAACACCGGGCAGGCGACCGGCAGCACCGCGGGTCGCCCCCCGGCGCGGCCCACGCTTTCCCGCAGGCCGGGCAGAACATCCACCCACGCGAGCTGCGCGGAGTCCATTCGCTCCGCCGGGATCGGCGTCGGCATGCCGGCCGCGACCAGTTCCGGAAGCTCGGCCAGTGGAAAGACCACGATCCCGGCGGCGGCGCTGCGCGCGGCCGTCGTCGACGAACGGGGGGGTGCGGCGTCGTACGGCGTGACGCGGAATTTTCCGCCCGTGCGCGCGGTCCATTCGTCGAGGATCCGCGGCCACGCGGTCTCGGCGCCGAGGCCGGACGGCACGAGCAACTCGGTTTCGCTCCCGGCGAACGGGGCCGCCGACTCTTCGTCGTCGGGGCCGCAACCGGCGAGCGCGGCGGCGGCGAGCAGCAGACCGGCGATGGCGGAGCGGTGGAGCCGCGAGGAATTCGCTGCGTGCATGGCGTGATTCACCACGAAGGGCCCAGCGCGGCGAAGCCGCAATCACGGACTGTTTCGACGCAAAGGCGCAAAGTCGCCAAGACGCAAAGAATCGCAAAGACGAGCAGGAAGAGATGAGACTCGCCGCGATTGGCGAATCCTTCGCAGCTTCGCGCGAGGTCTTCGAGCGGATCGAATTTCGCCTCACCGCCGTTATACGAGCGGGGCGCGCGGTGCGGGAGGGCGCGTCGGAAAATTCATCAGTCAGTACCTCCAAGAACGCGACTCCGTCATTCCTGCGCAGTGCCTGCCCCCAGCGACGGCGGGGAATCCAGCCCGTCGTCCGCGCCGCCGCTGGATGCCCGCCTTCGCGGGCATGACGTGCGTTCGCGGGCATGACGTGCGTTCGCGGGCATGACGTGCCTTCGCGGGCATGACGTGCCTTCGCGGGCATGACGCGCCGTCGCGAACTTGGAAGTACTGTCGGTTCGCCGGCGCCCGCGGAGAGGGCCGATTCACCGCGGGCGGGCGGCGGCTTCGGCCTCGCGGCGGACGTCCCCCAGCGTCACCGGGACCTCCATCCGCCGCTCGTCGCGAATGATCGTGAGCACGACGCGCTCTCCCGGCTGCTTGCTTTCGATGTAGCCCAGGAAGTCGTCCGCGGTCTTCACCGGGCGGTCGTCGACCCCCACGATGAGATCGGCGGCGGTGCGGTCCACGCGCTCGAAGACGAACGGACCGCGCTGCTGGCGGACCGCGCGCGGCCCGCGCAGCCCCGCGACGTCGGCCGGCCCCTCGGGAGTCACCGTCGCGACGAGCAGCCCCCGCTCCGTCTCGTACACCCGCTGAATCCCGATCTCGGGCCGGATGACGCGGCCGTGCTGCACGAGCTGCGGGACGACGCGCCGCACGAGGTTCACCGGGATCGCGAACCCGACGCCCGCGCTTTGGCCGGTCGTGCTGGCGATCGCCGTGTTCATCCCGATGATCGAGCCGTGCGTGTCGATCAGCGGCCCGCCCGAGTTGCCGGGGTTGACGGCGGCGTCGATCTGGATGATCTGGCGGACGGTGCGGTTCCCGCGGACCTTCAGCGAGCGGTTGAGGCTGGAGATGATGCCGGTGGTCATCGTCCGTTCGAGGCCGAAGGGGTTGCCGATCGCGAACACGCGCATGCCGACCTGAAGCCGGCCGGAGTCTCCCAGGCGAATCGGGTGCAGCGAGTCGCGCGGGGCGTCGATGCGCAGCACGGCGATGTCGTTGACCGGATCGGCGCCGACCGGGGTCGCCTCGTACGAGTTGCCGTCGAACAGCGTGACCATCACCTGATCGGCCCCCTCGACGACGTGCAGGTTGGTGAGGACATGCCCGGCGCGGTCGATGACCGCCCCGGAACCGGTCCCTTCCGAAGACTGCTCCATCAGGAAGAAGCCTTCGAGCCGCGTGCTCCGCGTGGTGATGTTGACGACCCCCTTGTTCACCTGCTCGTAGACGGCGACGTTGACCGCCTCTTCGGGGGTCAGCCCGTCGCGGTCGAACGGCGGAGCGCTCGGCCCCAGCTGAGAAGGAGGGGCGATCGCCGGGGCGCGTGTCGAACTGGGAGCCGCGGCCCGCGCCGGTTCTCCCGGGAACGCCGGCCCGAGGCGGTCTTGCGCGTAGGCGGCTTCGCGCGGATCGCCCCCCGTGGAATACTGGACGCACAACGCTCCCAGCACGGCCGAAACGAAGCACCCGGCGAAGAACTTCATGGGAGTTGGGAGTTGGGAGTTGGGAGTTGGGAGTTGGGAGTTGGGAGTTG
>JBBDNU010000214.1:0-10414 GCA_040877365.1 Planctomycetales bacterium | reverse complement strand
TCCGTCGAATCCGGGTCGTACTTCCACAACGAACCGGTCCAGAACGGATCCCACAACAGGCACACGCGTCCGACGGGGTCGTACACAAAGTTCGTTCGCGCGTCGAAGCCGGGGGGCGGCACGTCTTTCGTCCGGCTTTCGAAGGCGACGGTCCAGGCGTTCTTTTCGATGTCGTAGTGACTCGTTTGCGCGCCTTCGTACCCCCTCGACGGAGCGCCTTCTCCGCGACGATCGTGCGCGATGAGAAGCTTGCGGTCCGGCGCGTGGACCATCACCTGCTCGCGCGCGGGAAATCCCGCCCCATATTCACTGGCGGGTGAGATGCGTTTCCAGGAGTTCTCGCGAGACGAATACAGCCACATGCCGGCGCTTTTCGTCCACACGGTACCTTCGAGTTCGGGAACGTACTCCATCGCGCGGGCGTTTTCGTATGCCGGTTTCGGGCCGTCGAAACTGCTTTCGAGGATCGGCTCCCAGCGACGTTTCTCGGGGTAGAACGCCCACAGAGGTGGTTGATGCTTTCCGTTTTTCAGGTATTGAAACAACTTCGGGTGCGACATCGACCAACTACAGACCGTCAGCATGGCCTTCATTTCCGGATCGTAGGTCATGTTCCACCACGAATGGGGGACGATTGCGGGACCGCCGCGGCGCGTGCGAATCACTCCGTCCTCCACGTCGTCCCAATCGACGTCCGCGTAATCGGCGCCGCGCCCCTTGCTGGGATCGGGACCGTACAGGCAGTTCCAGGTGTTGCTCGGAAGATCGTATTCCCAGACGTCGTTCAGGCGATGGGGCGTCCCATGGTTGGCGCCGTAGTAGATGGCGCGCTTGCGATCGGCCATCCAGGCCATCTTCAGGCAGTAGTCCCGCATCCCCGGGCCATTCTTATCCAACCCGTGCCTGCGTGCTTCGTCGTTGAGATCGCCCGCCGTCTTGAACAGAGGCAGCGCCGCGCACTCGTTCGCGCCCAGACGATCGAGGATCGCGGCCACTTCGGGATCGGGCCGAAGTTCCGGCTCCTCCGCCGCGGCGATGCCTCCGTGCAACAGCAGTATCAGAAACGTTCCCGCGGTGCGAATCATGCCACTTTTCTCCCGTTCCCTACCGGACGAGCGAATCGTTCGCAGAGCGCCGGCCAAAGCGATGGACTGCGAACGACGACGTTTCGGCTCGATTCTCACACCATCGGCTGGAAGAAACAAGTTCCGCGTGGCATCATGCCGGGGCCAGCGCGAAACACAGTACCCGGAGAGCGAGCATGAGCCTGACGACGTGTACCGTCCTGATCGCCGCATTCGCATTCGCCGACGACCTGACCGTTCTCGAACCGCAACCGAACCAGCCGGAACCGGCGCAAATCGTCTATGAGCGGCTGCGGGTGGAAGCGCACGCCGCGCTCGATCGCCGCCGCGAAGAATTCGAGAAACTCGAAACGCCCGATGACTGCCGCGCGTGGCAAACGGCCCGTCGTGAATTCTTCGTCGAGCAACTCGGAGGCTGGCCGGAACGGACGCCGTTGGAACCGGCCATCGTCGGTACGTTGCGCGGCGACGGCTACCGCATCGAGAAGGTGATCTACGCCAGCCGGCCGGGACATCACGTCACCGCGAGCTTGTGGATTCCCGAGGGGGACGGCCCCTTTCCCGCCGTGCTCGTCTCGTCGGGCCACAGCCGGGCGGCGAAGGCCGCCGGTTACAACCAGCAGATGTGCCTGCTGCTCGTGAAAAACGGTTTCGCGGCGTTCGCCTACGATCCGATCGGCCAGGGCGAACGGTCGCAGATTCTCGACGACGACGGCAACCCGCGGCACGCCAACACGACCGTCGAACACTCGCTGATCGGAGTCGGCTCGATCCTCGTCGGCACGAACACGGCCGCATTCCGCATCTGGGATGCGATCCGCGGCATCGATTATCTCGCGAGCCGCGACGACATCGACGCCGAGCGGATCGGCATGACCGGCTGCTCCGGCGGAGGCACGCTGACGAGTTACGTCATGGCGCTCGACGACCGCGTCGCCTGTGCCGCGCCGGCGTGTTACGTCACGACGTTCGGCAAGCTCCTCGACACGATCGGGCCACAGGACGCCGAGCAGGACATTCACGCCCAACTCGCGTTCGGGATGGATCAGCCCGATTACCTGCTGATGCGGGCGCCGAAGCCGACGCTCATCTGCGCGACGACCGGCGACTTCTTCGCCATCGACGGAACTTGGGACGCCTTCCGCCAAGCACAACGATTCTACACGCGAATGGGATATCCCGAACGGGTCGATCTGGTCGAAGCGCCCGGCGGGCACGGCATTCCCAAAGTCGGCCGCGAGGCGATGGTCCACTGGATGCGACGCTGGCTGAAGGGGAGCGACGCGCCGGTGCGCGACGAGGGGGGCATGCAGTGGGCCGAGGCCGACCTGCGATGCACGCCCCACGGACAGGTGCTGCGGCTGCCGGGCGAGCGTTCGTCGTTCGACATCAACGTGGAACGCGAGCGCCGGCTGGCCGAGGCGCGAACCGCACGATGGAAGGCCGCGTCGCCTGAGGAATTGCGGCGGGCGATCCGCAAGACCGCGGGAGTTCGCCCGCTCGACGAACTCCCGCAGCCGAAAGTGCGGAAAGCGGGAGTCGTCGAGCGCGAGGGTTACCGCATCGAGAAGCTCGTTCTCGATGCGGACGACGGCGTGCCGCTTCCGGCGTTGCTGTTCGTGCCGCCGCAACCGAAGCGCGACGCGTGGCTGTACCTGCATGGCGAAGGAAAGCACGTGGACGCCGCGCCCGGCGGTGAGATCGAGTCACTGGTGCAGAAGGGGCACCTTGTGCTGGCGGTGGATATCCGCGGAATCGGCGAAACCAGTGCGCCGGTCAGCCGCTCGATCGTCGAAAACGAGAAGGAGTTCTATCTGGCCTACCTTCTCGGGAAGCCGTTGGTCGGATTGCGCACGGAAGACATCCTGATCAGCGGCCGATTTCTCGCGAAGTACGAGGTCTCGAACGAGCCGCGGTCCGTGCACGTCGCGGGTATCGGATCGGCTGCCATTCCCGCACTGCACGCGGCGGCGCTCGAACCGGCGCTCGTCGCCGGTGGGCGACTCTCCAAGATGCCCTGCAAGTCGTGGGCGGAGGCCGTGAAAGATCCGAATCCCGTCGGCCGACTCACGCATGCGATTCACGCCGCGCTTGCCGTCTACGACTTGCCGAACCTCGTGCAACTCGGTGGGGAGGATCGGCTGATCCGGGAGGAACCGGCGACGATGCGCGACCGGTAATCGCCTCCGAAGTGACGTTCGTCGCGCCTTCTGCGACATGCGGTTGATCGTTTGGTTCGCGGCGGCGGAGGTGTTTCAGGATCGTCTGCTCGAGCTGCCGCTGCTCAACGAACGTTTTGCGCAGTCGCTACGGTCGTGGCCTCTGTCGTGGCCTCTATTGATGAGCTTCCGAGTCCGGACCGGCGTGGCCATCGAGACGCTGATCCAGTTCTACCATCTCGTCATCGGCGCGCTGCAACTCTCGGAATTCGCGATCAATCCACTGTTCGTCATGTCCGATTCCACGATTGGCTTCGAGCTGGCCACCGATCCGACGGACGGCTGCGTTCATGTCCGCAAGAGTCTTCGTCGTAAGTGAATGGGGCAGTCGAATCCGCCGCGTCCCGCGATTCATCTTCGGCGGACCGACGAGAAACCGCCCTTTGGACTCGTTCAGCGTCGCGGCAAGTGCATCAGGAGGGACACGCTTCGGGAAGGAGCGTTCACCAGCGACGATTCCTCGTCGGCGGAGTGTGAGTACCATTTAACCGGCATCCATGGCTTCTCCACCAACGGTTCGGCCGCCCTGCGTCCGGCCAGCGTCAGCCGCACCCGTCGCCGAGGCAGTCGGCGAACGAGGCCGCGGGCCTCGAGCCGCGACAAGGCCCGCGATAGGCAGGACGATTCGCTCCGCGTGGGCTTGTGGCCAAGCCAATCGGCGAACCAGACCCGCGTCGAACGAGCGCCGCGCTGGCAACGGGCAATTCCGCAGAGGATGCCGGGAGCGTGCTTCACGTGTTAGCGCGGTAAACGCCGCGCCGGCCTTGGGTTGAATGCGAATTCGCGCCGGAATTCGGACAATCTCAACAAACTGTGGTAATAACCGCGACGGTTCCCCGCGGCCGTGGGTGGCCGAATCGCCGGGAAGGATTCCAGGCGGCATCGGCGGCCGGTGACGGATGTGACGGGTCGTGACGGGACTTCGGGCATGACGCCGCCATTGGGCGTGTTCATGAGCATGAAGTGCCTGTTTCTCTATTCATGTTCATGATTTTGGTCCTTGGAGCGATTATCCCAAAAATGGGGTCACAACCCGTCACCCGTCACATCATCGCCCCATCCGGTTGCCCTCGTGACGCTTGTGACGGGTCGCGCCCGCTTCGGATGCTGAAAATCGGTGACGGGTGTGACGGGTCGTGACGGGACGAGGCCCACGACCCGTCACGCCCGGGTCCTTCCGCAGCGCTCCCCGCCGTCGCGAACGCCAAGCCGACACCGATCCACGACTTGCCGTCCCGCGTATGCTGCTTGCGAAGGCCGAGTTGCTTCCCGCGGTGTTCCATGCCCAGCGAGAACCGCTTTTGCGACAGCACGCGTTCGCCGACGTCGATCGCCCACCGCTTGTACTCGTCGTAGAGCTCGTGGCTCGACACGCGGGCCTCCCGCCGCAGCAGGCAGCACTCCGACAGGAACTCCCCCAGCACGTCCATCTCGTCGCGGTAGTCGGCCGTGGCCATCCGGACCTCG
This sequence comes from Planctomycetales bacterium, assembly GCA_040877365.1. Classification (GTDB taxonomy): domain Bacteria; phylum Planctomycetota; class Planctomycetia; order Planctomycetales; family Planctomycetaceae; genus JBBDNT01. The sequence goes on along the minus strand of JBBDNU010000214.1, from coordinate 5,643 downwards.
GGCGGCTCGCCCAAGCCGCGGCGCTGCCAGTCGAGGCAGCCTTGCACGGCCCAGTTGAGGATGCCCGGCAGTTCGGCCTCGAACCCGGCCAGCATCCGGTCCATCGGCTGACGTTCTTCCTCGGGAATGCGGGTCAAGAACGGCACGAGCCGCAGGCGGTCCCAGATCGCGTCGTCGTTGCCGGCGACCCGCGGCTTGTGGTTGGTGCTCAGGAAGATCTTGAAGTTCGGCGAGAACTCGAACCATTCGCCGCGCATGAACCGGGCGACGATGCGGTCGCCGCCGGTCAGGTCCTTGACGAGCGCCTCGTCGAGCCGTTGTCCATCTCCCGTCTCGCTGGCGGTCACCAGCCGCACGCCGCGCAACCGGGCCACGTCGTTCGGGATCGTGTCGCCGCGCTTCGCCAGCAGCGTCTGGGTGGGGGTGCGCGAGGCGTAGCCGTCGCCGAGCAACAGCCGCAGTGCTTCGATGCAGGTCGACTTCCCGTTCGCGCCGCTGCCGTAGAGGATGAACATGCACCGCTCGGACGTGGAACCGGTGAGCGTGTAGCCGATCGCCCGTTGCACGAAGCCGGTCAGGTCCGTGTTGCCGTCCAGGATTCGCCTCAGGAAAGCGCGCCATCGCGGGCAATCGGAATCGGCTTCCGGCGCGAATTCCGTCCGCAGGCAGCGGCTGATGAGGTCTTCGGGGCGATGCGGTCGGAGCGTGCCGGTCCGCAGGTCGAGCGTGCCGTTGGCGCAGTTCAAGAGCCACGGGTCGCGATCCAGGTCGTCGGGACGGATCGCCACGCCCGGTTCGCTGCGGGCCAGTGCGAGCATGGCGGCGATCCGCGACGCCTGCTCGGAAGCGACCGCGTGGCGGCGGAGCGTTTCCCGTTCCTCGGCGTCGGCGAGGTCCGCAACGTCGGCGTACATCGCGAGCACCGTAGGTGCAGGTCCGCATCCACCGGCAGCGCGGCGCGAGAACCCCAGACGAACAGGGGGAACCGCGATGCCGAAGAACCGCCGCAAACCGCGTCTCACGCTCCACAAGGCCACTGGGCAGGCCCGCGTCCGAATCGATGGTCGCGAGACCACTACTGCGGCACGCGGGGTTTACCGGAAGCGCAAGAGCGCCACGACGACCTGATCGCCGAGTGGCTGGTCCGGCAAGACACCGCTCGGCTGACGCTCACCGTCGATGATCTCGTGGTGCTCTACATGGAGCACGTCGACGAGCACTACCGGAAGAACGGCCGCCCCACGTCCGCGGTCTCGTGCATCAAGACCGCGATGCGGTATCTGGTTGCCAAGACGGAACACCACGATCGGGAACGGACCATCTTCATCGGCCCACGGTACGGTCGAGATGCCTACCGGAACGCGATCCAGAGGGGAGTGTGGCAGCTTGCCTCGGGCGTTTGAGAGCATCCTCGAATGGGCGGTTTCTTCACAACATCGGCGCGAACAATCGGCAGGCGTTTTCCCCAAGCACGCGCCATGTCGAGCGGTTCGACCATTCGGCGAGGTCGATCCGTCTCGCCCCCTCGATGTCGCGCTCGAATTGCGCCTCGAGCTGGGCCGCAATCCGCGAGTCGTACATCGCCACTGCGACCTCGAAGTTCAGCGCCAGGCTTCGCGCGTCGAAGTTCGGCGTCCCCACGAGCGACCAGCAGCCGTCGATCGTGAGCGTCTTCGCGTGCATCAGCCCCCGCCTGTACTCGAAGAGTTCCACGCCGGCCGATAGCAGCTCTTCATAGAACGACCGCCCCGCCCACGAGGTCCAGAAATACGTCGGCGGCCCCGCCACCAGCACGCGCACTTTCACGCCCCGCAGCGCCGCGGTCTCCAGCGCCGTCAACAGCCCCCCGAACGGCACGAAATACGAGGTCGTCAACAGCACCCGGTCCCGCGCCTCGTTCAAGGCCGCGAACATCAGGTTGTACAGGGCCGACAACTCCGCCGTCGGCTCGCCGGGAATGAGCTGCGCGAGCACCTGGCCTGCGGCCTGCGGTTCGGGGAACAGCGTTGGATCGGTCAGCGACTCGCCGGTCGCGAATCGCCAGCTCTCGGCGAACTCGCTCTGCAACTGCAAGACGACCGGCCCTTCGATCCGCAGGTGCGTGTCCCGCCAGTATCCCACGGACGGATCGCGGCCGAGATATTCGTCGCCGATGTTCATTCCGCCGGTGAACCCGACTCGGCCGTCCACGACGACGATCTTGCGGTGGTTGCGGAGATTGAACGACCACCGCTCGCGGAGCGTCGCCCCGGGGATGAACGCCGCCACGTCGATCCCCGCCTCGACCATCGGCCGCAGGAACCGCTTGCTGAGCCACAGCGATCCGACCTTGTCGTACAGAAAGCGGACCTTCACTCCCGCGCGGGCCTTCTCGATCAACAGGTCGCGCATCCGCGTGCCGGTCCGGTCCGGCTGCCAGATGTAGTACTCGAGGTGCACCGTCTCCGCGGCGGAGCGGATCGCCTCCTCGAGCAGCGCGAGCGTGCGGTTCGTGTCGGCCAGCACCTCGATGCGATTGCCGTAGGTCGGCACTTTGTCCACCGAGCGGCTGGCGAGCCGCATCAGGCTCTGCTGCTGCGAGTTCAATGATTCGCCGGGCATCACCTGGTACTGGCCGAGCAGCGGCGTCTCGCCGTCGCCGCTCCGCAGCGCGCGGCGGAGCCCGGCCCGCCGCCGCTGCACGCGATTCACCCCGAACAACAGGAACAGCAGCCCGCCCAGATACGGCAGGCCCACGATCGCCATGATCCACGCCACCGACGACGTCGGGTTCTGCTTCTTCAGCAGCAACACCCAGCGGATGAGCGCCAGCGACAGCAGGTACGCGAGGACGATGGCGAGCGTCGTGAGCCAGATCATGGACGATCTTCACGACCGTGGCGGCGCATCACGTCGGCCCACTCCGCCTCCTCCAGAGGCGTCGCCTCGTCCACCAACAGGATCGGGATGTCGTCGCGGATGTCGTAGGCGAGCCGGCAGGCGGGATCGCGGCAGACCAGCCGCGAGCCGTCCAGCACGAGCGGCGACTTCGACCGCGGACAGACGAGCAGATCGCGGAGTGGGGCGGGGTCGAAGGGCATGGGGAAGCGGTCAGCTTTCAGCGGTCAGCTCTCAGCGTGTTCGTCCGTCGTGTCTGAAAGCTGACAGCTGATCGCTGACAGCTTCCGTCTCAGTGCGGCTCGATCGTCACCGGGCCGCGCGACGCGACCACGTCGTCGAACGTCCGCAGCTTGTAGCCGATGCCGCAGTAGTCGAGCAGCGAGCACAAGGCCCGCACGGCGACGCCCATCCCGTCCGGACCGCTGAACCCGCCGAACTGGCCGCCGCTCTTGACGTGCGGCTCCATGTCGAGGAACAGGCCGGGGATCCCGAGCTTCGCCAGCCGCTTTTCGAGCGCGGGCAGCTCCTTCCGCAAGTCGCGGAAGATGTACTCGTGCCCCGCGTCGCCGATGTTCGGGGGGACGAAGAACCAGTCGGCGTCCTCATCGAACGGCCCGCTCCCCTTGACCTTGTTCGCGGGACGCTGGTAGTCCTTGATGTGCATCCAGCCGAGGTAGGGGAGCATCGCCCGGTACTCCTCGAACACTTCCAGCGGATTGTAGCCCTGGTAGGCGATGTTCCCCCCGTCGAACACCAGCACCATGTTCGGTTTGCCGACCCGCTGCGCGAGCGCGGCGAGCGACTGCCCGTCGTAGCCGATCAGGTTCGACTCGACCTCCAGCCCGAACACGACGTCTTCCTTCGCGCACAGCGCGACGATCTTGGCGAGGTTCTCCGCGGCCTGGTCGTAGTGCTTCGCCGGGTCGTCGGTGCGGGGATGATAGAAGGCGAACCCACGGATGAGCTTCGTCCCCAGGGCGTGGGCGACGGCGATCGTCTGCCGGACGTCCTTCTCGACGTACTGGTCGATCGGGACGTACTTGTTGTGCGTGCCATCGTCCACGTCGCGGAGCTTCACCTTGCCGATCCGCGAGCCGATGCTCGTGACCGACATGCCGTACTCGGCGTGCAGCGCCTTGAGGTGGTCGAGCTTCGCCTTGTCGAGATCGACGACGTGCTCGACGGTCCCGTTGCCGAGGACATCGACGAACCGCGGCGTGTAATGCTTGAGGCCGATGGCGGACATCGCGGCGAGTTGCTCGACCGCGGACTTGTGATTGGCGGCCTCGTCGGCGAAGCCGCTGATGATGACCTGCGGGTTGTCGGGCATGATGGGAGTTCGGAGTTCGGAGTTCGGAGTGCGGAGTTCGGAACGCGGAGTGCAGAATACGGCATCTTCCGGCCATTCCGCATTCCGAACTCCGCACTTCGGACAGGCGGCCATTGTCGACGCGCCCGCCCGGCGATGCAAGCGACCCGGACGCTCGAAGCGTCCGGGTCGCTAGCGCGCGTCTGATTCTCGGCCGATTCGGGAAAACTCGTGCGTACCCGTGAAGACCACGACACCTGTGCTCACCCCTTCGCGGCGACTTCCGGAGGCGCCATCTCGTCCTCATTTCGTTCGAGCTGCCGCTCGATGATCGCCAGCACCGCGTCGTATTCCGCGCGCGCCTCTGGGATGATGCACTGGCGGTTCCGTTCGATTCGCGTGAAGTCCAGTCCGCCGCGGAAATATTCCGGCACCAGCGCGTCCGCATTCCGTTCGGCCGCCTTCTTCAATGCCGCGCGTTCCGACAGGGAAAGACGCGGTGACGCATAGAACCCCAGATACCACGGTCCGGCCGGCTCTCGCCGTGGGACCGTAACGAACTCGGTGGGTTGCGGGTCGTTCGGCCGGTGAACCATTTGCGTTCGTCGAACGACGAACGACTTTCCATTCGCAATGATCGCCTCCCATTCCGGGGGCAGCGAGTCGTTCAATTCGCCGAAGACGAACGATCGCAGTTCCTTCATCACTTCGCGCTCCGCCGCGATCCTCTTCCGCGCGGCGGACCACTCCCGCACCCCGAACCACGCGGCAGCGATTGCGACAATGAGCGCGCACGTGAAGATCCATCGCTTCATCGGAGATTCCCTCATCGGGCGACACGAAGCCGAAGGGGCGTCGACCATGGCCCAGCGGTTCTTTCGGCAAAGGGAGTCACGGCCCGCCGACCGGGATCTCGGCGACGTGTAGACGGATCTTGGTGGTCGACCCGATCCCGATGCTGGTCGAGTGCCCTTCCAGAACGGTCAGCGCCGGTGACGACAGCACCCGCTCGGCGCCGTCGGGCTGCACCTGGATAAGGAAGAACCGCGCGTCGTAACGCCCCAGCGGGTGGTCCACGATGCTCTGCAATTCGAGCTTCAGCACGATGTCGTCCTCGCGGGCCAGCGTGGTGGTCAAGGTCGTGCCGCGCGTGCCGAGAACTTGCGTAGTGACATTGACGAACGGCGACCCTTCCGGCCGGGTCTTCGAGAAGCCGACGTCGGCGACGTATTTCGATTCGTGGGCCGCGGCGGGCCGCGGCGCGGCCTGCCCGGTCGGCGGCGTGACCGTATTCGAAGCATGGGCGGGTTCGACGCGGAATTCGACACCGAGCCGCTCCTTCCCGTCGAGACTCCGCTCCGTGGAGCTGACGGGGACGATTGTGATCCTCCTCTCGGGACGCAACAGGCCGATGAGCTTCGCGATCCGGTCGTGGTTCGCCTGCGTCTGCCGAA
>JBBDNU010000213.1:0-10474 GCA_040877365.1 Planctomycetales bacterium | reverse complement strand
GAATCAGACGCCAGCCTGCCGAATAAGTTCCCTTATTTATAAATCACTACACTAGATTCCGTCGATCCCCCGCGGCTCGACCTGCTCGCGGAGGGGGTGCGCGGCGCGTCGCCCGATGCGGTGCTGATCGGCGGCGACATCGCCCAGGCGCCCACTTTCGCCGCTGCGCTGCGCGACCTGGCGGCGCGGTTCGGCGTCCCGGTGTACTTCGTGCTCGGGAACCACGACTATTATCGCGGGTCGATCGCGGCGGTGCGGGCCGCGGCGCGGGAACTGTCGCGCGGCGGCGAGAACGTCACGTGGCTGCCGGAGGCGGGCGTCGTGCTGCTGGGGCGGGAGACGGCGCTCGTCGGCCACGGCGGCTGGGGGGACGCGCGGATCGGCGATTTCGCGACATCGACGGTGGCGCTCAACGATTATGTGTTGATCGAGGAATTGCGGGGAGTCGCCACGCCCTTCGCAGGGCCTCAGGGCGCGCCACCCGACCCCGGGCGTCAGGGCGTGCCGCTCACTCCCCTGCCCCACGCGCTTCGCGAGCGGTTGCACGCGCTGGGAGACGAGGCGGCGGCGCACTTTCGCGACGCGCTGGCCCGCGTGCCGGCGGAGCGATCGCACCTGCTGGTCCTCACGCACGTCCCGCCGTGGCGCGAGGCGTGCTGGTACGAGGGGCGCACGTCGGACGACAACTGGGCGCCGCACTTCACCTGCGGGGCGGTCGGGGAGTTGCTGCGGGAGCACATGCAGCGTCACCCGGAAAAACGAATGACGGTCCTCTGCGGGCACACGCATCACGCGGGCGAGGCGGACATCCTCCCGAACCTGCACGTGATCACGGGAGCGGCGGAGTACGGCGACCCGCGCGTGCAGCGCGTGATGGAAGTAGAATAGCGCTGCGCGTGGGTTGAGGGTTGAGAGCAGACAGGGATGTCTGCTCCACGCTCGTAACGGCGGCCGGCTGGTCCGTCGCGCACCCCGATCATTTCACCCTCAACCCTCAACCCTCAACCCTCAACCCTCCCCATGCCCGATCCGAAGCGCGAGTTCGCCGTCGAGGTCGTCCGCCGGCTGCGGGAGGGGGGGCACGTCGCGCTGTGGGCCGGGGGGTGCGTGCGGGATTTTCTGCTGGGGCGGACGCCGAAGGACTACGACGTCGCGACCGACGCCCGGCCCGAGCAGGTCCGCGAGCTGTTCGGCGAGCGCCGCACGCGGGCGGTGGGGGCGAGCTTCGGTGTGATCCTCGTCCACGGCCCGCGCGGGGCGGGGAGCATCGAGGTCGCGACGTTCCGCACGGAAGGCCCCTACTCCGACAGTCGCCGCCCCGACACGATCGCCTTCGCCACCGCCGAGGAGGACGCCCGCCGCCGCGATTTCACGATCAACGGCATCTTTTACGATCCGCTCGCGCAGCGGGTGCTCGATTTCGTGGGGGGGGAGGAGGACCTCGGAAAAGGGGTCGTGCGGGCGATCGGCGATCCGCGCGCGAGAATGACCGAGGACAAGCTGCGGCTGTTGCGGGCGGTGCGGTTCGCGGCGATGCTCGATTTCGAGCTCGACCCGGCGACGGCGGAGGCGGTCCGCGAGATGGCCCCGCAGATCCACCTCGTGAGCGCCGAGCGGATCGCGCAGGAATTGAAGCGAATGCTCGTCGATCCGCACCGGATGCGGGCGGTGCGGCTGGCGCGCGAGCTGGGGCTGCTCGCCGAGATCCTCCCGGAGCTGTTCGCTGGCGTACAGGCTGTTGGAGTTCAAGCTTCAGCCTGCACGCCCGCCGAGAGAGCCCCGGACAGCCTGAAGGCTGAACTCCAACACAGCCTGAAGGCCGAACTCCAACTGGACCGCACGCTGCACATGCTCCAGCACCTCGACGAGCCGCGGTTCGAACCGGCGCTGGCCGCCCTGCTCCACACGGTCCCGGACGCGGCGGCGGAGATCTGCCGGCGGCTGCGATTGTCGAACCACGAGACCGACGACGTCGTCTGGCTGCTCGAACATCGCGACGCGCTGGACGACGCGCCGCGCCTGTCGAAGTCGCGGCTGAAGCGGCTCTTGGCGCACCGGCTGTTCGAGGACTTGTTGCGGCTGGAGCGGGTGAAGTTGCTGGCGGCCGGCGACGACCTGGCGCCGGTGCTGTTCTGCGAGGATTATTTGCGAACGACGCCGCGGGAGGAGATCGACCCGCCGCCGCTGGTGACCGGGAACGACCTGATCGCGGAAGGCCTCGTCCCCGGCCCGCGGTTCAAGGAAATTCTGGAAGCGGTCCGCGACGCGCATCTCGAAGGTGAAGTCGCGACGCGCGAGGAGGCCCTGGCGCTGGTGGACCGGCTGTCATCGAATCGCGGTGACTGAAAGTCGAGCGCAATGCCGACGAAGAAGGCGCATTCCACTGATCGGCCGAAGCCGCGAACGCTCGGCACGGTCCCGATCGCACTGATCGTCGCGGCATGGCTGACAGGATGCGCCGCATTGATCGTCGCCTCCGTTGATGGGCTTCGAATGGAGGCGGCGCTTCGGCGTGCATTCCCACTGGCGAAACCGGACGCCTTCGAGTTCCTCGACCGGTTGCTGGCCGCTCCACTCGGCCTGGTACAGATCACATGGCTTGCCGTCGTCGCGGCGGCGGCCATGCGTCGGAGGTTCGACGTTTTGGCGATCGCCGCCAGCGGTCCGCTGATCGCCCTGCTGATGACGATCCCGTTTCTCGACATCGCTGATCTGCACTGGTCCCTCATCGTTGGCGTGAGCATCATCGGCTGCCTTGTGAGCACATTCTTCGGCGGCGTATGGTGGGCGTCGAGGCGTCGAACGAGTTAGGGGCTGCCAAGGATGAGGGAACATGAAATAATTGGGAGAATCCAGGCGCCGGGTCGGTTCGACGCCGAATTGGGAACGGAAGCGGATGCGTTGCGTATCGTGCGGACCGCCCTGCCTCATGCGGTTGAACTGCCGCCCGCGGTCCCGGGCCAGGCACACCCGTCGCCGCCGCAGGGAGTGAAGGCATGGTTCCAACTACAGCCCGCCGAGCCTGCCGCGGGAAATGATCGACCTCACGTGAAGTACGCGGATTGGACCGGAGGCAAGAAGGGACGCGGCGGAACCTGGGGCCACGTCTCCTTTCCGACGGCGCCCAGTCCATGAATCCATTTCGTGGAGACCGGAAATGTCGTTCATGTTCGAAGTCTACTACCCGCCGCCGTCGAACCCTGTCAAGGAGTCGGCATTGAGCGAACGCCTCGCCGCATTCGGAGGCCGGCTTGATTATCGCGAAGAGCCGGACGAGTCCGCGCATGGCGGCGTTTGCCTGACGTATGAATTCGAGGACTTGGAAGAAGCCGCGAAGGCCGCCCGGGTGCTCCGCGGACTCGGGGAGCACGTCGAAGGGCCGGTGGACTACGGACCGTGATTTCGTTTTGATAGATCAATCCGCTCCGGTGGGCGCAGCCCACCCTACCGTGAAGGCCCCGGCCGTGGACCGCGACCTCGAGCATCTCAATCTGCTGTCGATCTTCCATTACGTGGTGGGAGGACTCACGGCCCTCTTCGGCTGCTTTCCGATCTTCCACCTCGGTTTCGGCATCGCGATCCTCTCGGGAGCGTTTCCGGATCGCAATGGGGAGGCGCCCCCGCCGGAGATGGGGTGGATGTTCGTCATCGTGGGCGGCGGCTTGATCCTGTCGGCGTGGAGCATCGCGGTTCTAACCGTATTGGCGGGACGGCGGCTCGCGCAACACCGTTGGTATATGTTCTGCATGGTGGTGGCGGGCATCGAGTGTCTGTTCATGCCCTGGGGCACCGTGCTGGGGGTGTTCACGATCATCGTGTTGAGCCGGCCGTCGGTGAAGGAACTCTTCGATCGGAACGCGCCCGGTTCGCGGGACAGCGACGGGGTTCCGTAGGGTGGGCTGCGCCCACCCACATCTGGACGGGGTTCGGTCGCGCTTTGGTGGGCACAGCCCACCCTACAAAGGAGACCTTCGATGCCTTCGCTTCGCGAAGTCGGCGTTTGCGCGCTGTTGATCACTGTCGGCCACCAAGTCGCGATCGCATCCGAGCCCGTCACGAACTCGCTCGGCATGACGCTCGTCCGCGTCGAGCCGGGCGAGTTCGTCATGGGGAGCGGCGACGCTCCGCCGCGCTCGCAGGAAGAGGCGCTCGAGCGCGACTGGGACGAGGCGCCCGCGCATCGCGTCCGCATCTCCCAGCCGTTCCTGCTCGGGGCGCACGAGGTCACCAACGCCCAGTACGAGCAGTTCGATCCCGAGCACAAGATGCTCCGCGGCAAGTTCGGGAACGCGAACGAGGACGACGAGCCGGCGACCTACGTCACGTGGCGGCAGGCGGTCGCGTTCTGCGACTGGCTGTCGAAGAGGGAAGGCAAGCCGTACCGACTGCCGACCGAAGCGGAATGGGAATTCGCCTGCCGCGCCGGCGCCACGACCCCCTTCTCCACCGGCGAGCAGCTGTCTGCCGAGCAGGCGAACCTCGGGCTGGAACGGGACGGCAAGCGGAAGGTCGCGGCGGTCGCCGTCGGCTCTTATCCCCCGAACGCGTGGGGGCTGTGCGACATGCACGGGAACGTGGCCGAATGGTGCCTCGACTGGCACGGCCCCTACTCCGCTGAACCGCAGGCCGATCCGGTCGGCCGGGCGGACGGGATCGCGCGGGTCGTCCGCGGGTGGAGCTGCAATCGGCCGAGCTATCAGGCGGCGGCGTTCTTCGCGCGGTCGGCCAACCGCTCGGGACATCTGCCGGAGGACGCGAACGTCTACACCGGGTTCCGCGTGGTGCAGGCGGAGCTGCCGGCGACGAGGCCCTTGCCGCCCGCGGAGCCGCCGCTTCATCAACGGGACGTGAAGCAGACGCCCGCACGGCCGAGTCGGCCCGATTCCGACCAGCCCTATTTCATCGACTATTCGAAGGAAGGCCGCGGGCCGACGATCCCGCCGGAGGCGTGGGGACCGGTGTATGCCGCGCACAACCACTTTGCCGCCTCGGTCGTGTGTCCCAACGGGGACGTGCTCGCCATGTGGTACACCTGCATGGGAGAAGCGGACCGGCAGCTCGCGCAGGCGGCGAGCCGGCTGCGGGCGGGTGCGGAGAAATGGGGGCCGGCGTCCTCGTTCTTCACCGTCCCCGACGTGAACTGCCACGCGCCGGTGCTGCTCCGCGACGGGGGCCGCATCTACCACTTCTGCACGCAGTCGCTGCACGGATGGGACTACGCGGCGAACGTGATGCGCCACTCCGACGACAGCGGCGCGACGTGGTCGAAGCCCGAGATCATTCTCGGCCGCGACGACCCCGATACGCTCAGCCAGCCCTGCTCCGCTTTCGTGGCGCAGGACGGGACGCTCGTGCTCGCCTGCGACGGCGACCAGGGGCACAAGGACGAGCGCGTGATGACCAGCGGCGACAAGGGGAAGACCTGGCACGTCCGCCAGGGAGACATGCGGAAGGCCGCCGGCGCCTACGCGATCCACCCGGCGATCGTCGAGCGGAGCGATAGGACCATGCTCTGCTGGCTTCGCGGACCGAAGCCGATGCCCCTGCTCGTCTCGCGCGACTTCGGCGACACGTGGGAGCGGCGCGATTCCCCGTTTCCGGGGATCGGCGTCGGTCAGAAAGCGGCCGCCCTCAAGCTGGCGAGCGGCGCGATCCTGCTGATGTCGAGCGACACGTCGAAGGAACTGGTCGGCGGCGGAACGTTCGTCGCGCTCTCGCTGGACGACGGCGAAACGTGGCCCCATGTGCGGAAGGTCGAAGCGCCGGTCGGCGGCTACATGTCGCTCGCCCAGAGCGACGACGGGACCGTATATTTGATCGGTTCGCGGATGCGGTTCGCCGCCTGCAACGAGGCGTGGCTGAAGGAGGGCGGACCTGTGCAATCCGGCGAGGAAAATTGATCCATGTATCTCCCGTCCCACTTTCGCGTCGATGATCTGCCGACGCTGCACGACTTCATCGAGCGGCACTCCTTCGCCACGCTGGTGACGGAGGGGATCGATGGGCCGTTCGCCACGCACCTGCCGCTGTTGCTCGATCGCGAGCGCGGGCGATACGGCACGCTGCGGGGGCACTTCGCGCGGGCGAACCCGCACGCCCGGCTCGATCACGCCGTCCGCACGTCGCTCGTCATCTTCCACGGGCCGCACGCCTACGTGTCGCCGTCGTGGTATTCCGGCACGACGCCCGGTGTGCCGACCTGGAACTACGCGGCGGTGCACGCCTCCGGCCGGCTCGCACTGTTCGATGACGCGGCGCGAACGGCGGCGATCGTGGAGGAACTGGTCCGCGTCCACGAGTCCCCCCTGCCCTTCCCCTGGAAGAACGATTTGCCGGCGGATGTCCACGAGAAGCTGCTGGCGTCGATCGTCGGCTTCGAGCTGCCGATCGAGCGGCTGGAGGGAAAGTTCAAGCTCAGCCAGAACCGGCCGGAAGAAGACCGCGCGGGAGCGAAGGCGGGCCTCGAATCGCGGGGCGACCCCGCGTCGCGGGCGGTCGCGGAACTGATGGGCGATTGGCATGAATTCTCGACCACGGATCTCACTGATGGGCACGGATGAAAGAAGAAATCCGTGGCCATCCGCGCCCATGCGTGGTGAATCGCCTTTTGATGCGTCGCCTGGATTCGATTCCAGCTCTTCTCCGCGTCCTCGGCGCTCTCCGCGGTTCAGAGATTTCGGCTTCACCGTTTCGAAACGTTGGAACCGCCGAGAGCGCCGAGGACGCAGAGGTTCGGAGCTCGACTGCGGCAGGCATTCGGTTCTAACAGAAGCCCGCGGAGGGCGCGAAGGGGCTGGAGTGGATGAATTGCATTTCATCGAGCCTTCATCCCGCGGTTCGACACGGTAGCACGAAAGTCCCGAGAACTCCGCTCCGATGGCGCGCGGCTTTGCGTCGAAAAATCGAATTTCGGTTACGGTCGCGCCGCGCTGGGTCCTCTGCGCGTCATCGCCTCGCTTCCAGCTCGTCGATCGTCCGCGGCCAGTCGTCCTTCAACAGCCGCGACAGCGAGCGGTCGGCGAGGAGCTTGCCTGCCGTCTGGCAGCGGGGGCAGTAGTTCGTCTCGTTGTCGGCGTAGCGGATCCGCTGCACCGGCGTGCGGCAGACGGGGCACGGCTTGCCGAACCGGCCGTGGACCGCCATCCCTTTGCGGAAGGCGGTCACCTTCTCCGGGAAGCCGCCGCCGGCCTCCTCGCGCAACCGCTCCGTCCATTCGACGAGCACGTCGCGCGCGGCGGCGAACAGGCGGTCGATCTCGTCGTCGTCGAGCCGCCGCGACCACTTCACCGGCGAGAGCCGCGCGCGGTGCAGGATCTCGTCGGAGTAGGCGTTGCCGATCCCGCTGAACAGCCAGGGATCGGTGAGCGCCCGCTTGAGCGTGTGGTTCTCGACGCGCAGCGCGGCGGCGAACTGGTCGCGGGTCGCGTCGAGCACTTCGAGACCGCCGGCGTCGAGCCGGGCGACTCCCTCCTCGCCGCGGACGACGTGCAGCGTCGCCCGCTTCTGCGGGCTGGCCTCGGTGAGGAGCAGCGTGCCGGGGGGGAAATCGAACGCCGCGAGGCCGCGCTTCGACGGGACGTTCGCCCCGCGCTCCTTCCAGTGCAGCCGGCCGGCGATCATCAGGTGGACCACGAGCCACAGGCCGTTCTCGAAGCCGAGCGCGATCCGCTTGCCGACCCGGCGGACTTCGCTCACGCGCTCCCCCTCGACCGCGGAGACCGGCAGATCGTAGGTGCGCAACAACGCCGGCCCGACGATCCGCACGCGCTCGAGCGGCCGCCCGACGACGCGGGCCGCGAGGGCTTCGACGTAGACGGCGACGTCGGGGAGTTCGGGCATGTGGCAGGAGGCAGAAGGCAGTAGGCAGGAGGCAGGAGGCCGCGAAAGACGTCCGCATCTCGCCGTTGGCCGATGGTCATTCAGTACTTCCAAGTTTGCAACGGCGCGTCATGCCCGCGAAGGCGGGCATCCAGCGGCGGCGCGGACGAGGGGCTGGATTCCCGCCCCCGCCTTCGCTGGGGGCAGGCGCTGCGCGGGAATGACGGAGTCGCCTTATTGGAACTACGATCATCAGGACTTGGGCATTGGCGTTCCCATCTTCGCACCCCGCGGGGACCGCCGCAATCGGTGGTCGCATCGGCCGGCGGCGACTATGATGGAACGATTCGAGGCGCTGCCCGACTTCACGCACAACGGAGCGAATTCACGACGATGGGCTGGTTCGACAAGCTCAAGCAGGGGCTGCAGAAGACCAAGGACGTGCTGCGGACCGACGTCCGCGACCTGTTCAAATCGGGCGAGATCCTCGACGAGCCGAAGCTCGCCCAGTTCGAGGCGCGGGTCATCAAGAGCGACATGGGGGTCGTGGCCGCCGCGAAGATCGTCGCCGACATCCGCGAGAAGCACCTCGGCCGGACCCTCGTCCTCGACGAGGTGTGGAACACGATCCGCGCGTCGCTGAAAGGCCAGCTCCAGGGGGAGAATTCCACGGATTGGGACCCGAACGCTCCCCTCTCCCCCCTCGCGCGGGCGGCCAGCGGGCCGACGGTGATTCTCGTCGCGGGCGTCAACGGGGCCGGCAAGACGACCTCGATCGCCAAGCTCGCCAACCTGCTCCAGAAGGCGGGAAAGTCGGTCGTGCTCGCCGCCGGGGACACCTTCCGCGCCGCGGCGGTCGAGCAGTTGACGCTCTGGAGCCAGCGGCTCGGCTGCGAGATCGTCACCCGCCCCGGCGGGACCGACCCGGCCGCCGTGGCCTACGCCGGCTGCGACCGCGCGCTGGAGGCGGGGCTGGATTTCGTCGTGGTCGATACGGCGGGCCGCCTGCAGACGCACCACAACCTGATGGAGGAATTGCGGAAGATCCACCGCGTGATCGGCAAGCGGATCGAAGGCGCGCCGCACGAAAGCCTGCTCGTCCTCGACGCGACGACCGGCCAGAACGGCATCAGCCAGGCGCAGAAGTTCTCCGAAGCGATCGGCTGCACGGGGATCATCCTCGCCAAGCTGGACGGCACCGCCAAGGGGGGCGTCGTCGTCGCCATCCGCCAGCAGATGGGCATTCCGGTGAAGTACGTGGGGGTCGGCGAGAAGATCGACGACCTGGAAGTCTTCAACCCGGACCGCTTCGTGGACGCGCTGTTCGCGGCCTGATCGAGCCGGATCACTCGCGCTCGAGCACGATCAGCCCGATGCCGCTCCCCTCCTTCGTCTTGAACTCCTTGGGCCGGGGCGTCTTCGTGAGAATCGCGTCGCGGAGGCAGAGTTCGAGCTTTCCGTCGTCAAATTCGCAGGGTGAAATCAAAGAGCTGCGTCCCCTTTTTCGTTCGGCTCCAGCAATCCACGCCCCGCGTCCCCCGCCTCGACTGGCCGCAGCAGGATTGCAGCACCGGCTCGCGCCGGTCCGACGAATGCCTGAGAGAGCGTCATGGTGCAAGTCCTACAGAGCGGGCGGATCGAAGTCGCACTGCGATCCCAACAAAGAACCAATTCCACCCTTCCAGGCTCGCGTCGTCCCGATCAAAGAGCGGCGTCCCCTTTGTTTTCCGTAGGCGAACGTGAACCGGCCGCCGTCCGGGTCGATCGTCGAGATCCGATTGCCGGCCGCGTCGTAGGCGCGGGTGATCCGTTTGTTCGCGGGCGCGGCCACGGCCGACCTCCGATGCCGTACAGGACACGTGGCGGTGTACCGCCCGATGCGTTTCACGGCGAATCGTCCGGCACAGCCGGATCTACGGGACTGCTTGTCTCGGGACAGGACTCCTCCGACTGAATGCGGGCCTCAGCTAACATTGCCATCTGTCGTACCGATTCCACTTCGTCCTGTTGCGACTTTTGGACGCGTGTTTGAAGGTCTTTGGCTCTCCTTCCCATCGCAGCGATCGCCTGAAGTGCAGCGAGACGATCTTCAACGACCGAGCTACCGAGTGCGACTATGAGAACATCCCTGGTCACGTCAAGGTTCTCCGAAAAGCAAGGCAATAGCACAATTGCTCTCTGGCGAACTTCGGCGCGGACATGCCTTGCGGCTTGGACAAGGAGCGGTTGACCTACGCGGCGACCCTTTGGTGCGATCGAAGCAAGATATACGCTTGCGAGTCCGGCGGTGCCACTGTCGATGCTGCCAATTGCTCGTACCAACACAGGAATCGCTCCATCTGCATCACCCGCGATGCGAAACATTGCATATGCCGACTCGACACGCACTCGTTCGGAATCGTCTTCCAATCGTTTCATCAAAGCTTCGACAGCAGGCTTGGCGCTCTCGCGGCACATTCCGAGCGCGTTTGCAGACACAGCGCGAATATCACTACTACTGGACTCGAGCGCCTTCACAAGAAAGGACAATTGCTCCTGTCGATCCGTGGGACTGATCGCTACGAGCGCTGCCGCGGCGCGGATTTGAACGTCGGTCCGCGTCGCAGGGCCAGCGCGCACTCTGCGGGGTTTAGGCTGGCGCGGTAAGTTCGCTTTT
>JBBDNU010000212.1:0-10474 GCA_040877365.1 Planctomycetales bacterium | reverse complement strand
ACGTTCGAACCGCCGAGAGCGCCGAGGACGCCGAGGTTCGGAGCTCGACTGCGGCGAGCATGTCGGTCGAACAGAAGCACGCGGAGGGCGCGAAGGGGCTGGAGTGGGTCATGGCATCTTCGTGGTTTCTCAACGTCGTGCCTCTTCCCTCTTCTTCTTTTTCTTCTTTGCGATCCTTTGCGCTCTTTGCGGCTTTGCGTCGAAAAACGAATTTCAGTTACGGCTTCGCCGCGCCGGGACCCTCGTGGTTCCGTCGAGCGGATTCTCAAGCGACGGCATTCCCTGTCCCCCCGCCCGCTTTTCCGGCTATAATCCACGCGGCGTCGCCAGCCGCACGGTTGACGAACCGCTGCCCTTTCGCATAATGCGAGGCACGGCCTCGCCCGAGGCCGCGATCGCGGGTGTAGCTCAGTTGGTAGAGCACCACGTTGCCAACGTGGACGTCGAGGGTTCGAGTCCCTTCACCCGCTCTTTTCCCCCGTGAATTCCAGCCCGGCGGAAGCCCCGCGAATCAGGCTGGGGCAGGCACGCCTCCCGGAACGACACCATGACCGACGAACCCGCCCGCGACGAAAACGATCCGCAGGAGGCCGACCTCGACACGGCGGTCGCCGAGGAAGAACGCCGGATGGCGCTCGGCGTCGAGATCGAGAACGTCGGTCCCTGCCGCAAGCACATCAAGGTCACCATCCCCCGCGAGGAGATCGACCTGTTCCGCTCGGAAGCGGTCGAGGAGTTCGCGACCGAGGCGGAGGTCCCCGGCTTCCGCAAGGGGCACGTCCCGGCCAGGCTCGTGCAGCGGCGGTTCAAGGACGAATTGAACGGCCAGGTGAAGCAGAAGCTGCTCATGGAAAGCCTCGAGCAGATCTCGGAGGACCACGAGCTCGACCCGATCAACGAGCCCGATTTCGACGTCGAGCAGCTCGAAATCCCCGAGGAGGGGGATTTCGTCTACGAGTTCGACGTCGAGGTCCGCCCGGAGTTCGACCTGCCCGACTACCGCGGGCTGAAGATCCGCCGCCCCGTCCGCAAGGTCACCGAGACCGACGTCGAGAGCTACCTCGAAAAGTTCCGCCGCCAGTACGGCGAGCTGGTCAAGGTCGAGCGGCCCGCCGCGCCGGGCGACTTCGCCGTGCTGCACGTCACGTTTGAGCACGAGGGGAAGACGCTGCACCGCATCGAAGGGCTGACGGCCCGCCTCAAACCGGTCCTCCGCTTCGAGGACGCCGAGCTGGAAGGCTTCGACGAGCTGCTCGCCGGCGCCCAGGCGGGAGACGTCCGGGAGACGCAGGTCGCCGTCTCGACCGAGGCGGAGCAGGTGGAGCTCCGGGGAGAAATGGTGCAGGCCCGGTTCGAGGTCGTCGAAGTCGCCGAGCAGAGCCTTCCCGAACTCGACGCCGAGTTTCTCGACCGAGTCGGCGTCGAGTCCGAAATCGACCTCCGCGACGAGATCCGCGCGATGCTCGAGCGGCAGATCACTTATCAGCAACGGCAGACCGCCCGCCGCCAGGTGCTCGAGCAGATCACCGCTTCGGCCGATTGGGAACTGCCCGAATCGCTCGTCCGCAAACAGGTGGAAAACGCCCTGTACCGCGAGCGGCTCGAGATGCAGCAGGCCGGGTTCACCAGCCAGGAAGTCCGCTCCCGCGAGAACGCCCTGCGGCAGAACGCCGTCTCGGAGACGCGGCAGGCCCTCAAGGAGCACTTCGTCCTCGACCGGATCGCCGACGAGGAAGAGATCGAGGTGACCCCGGCCGACGTCGACTATGAAATCCGCATGATGGCCCTGCAGCGCGGCGAGAGCCCCCGCCGCATCCGGGCCCGACTGCAGAAGAGCGGCGTGATCGACAACCTCGAAGCGCAGATCCGCGAGCGGAAGGCGGTCGACCTGATCCTCGAGCACGCCGCGTACGAGGACACCGAGATCGAGCCTCCCGTCGAAGATCGGATCGAGGCGGTCGAGGAATCGGTGTGCGGCATGAGCGCGGCCGCCGCCCGCGAAGAGGCCGAAGAGGAATAGCGTTCAGAATTCGCCGGCCGGACTTCGCTCGCGTCGCCGCTGGCGGTTTCGCGGCGCGCTCCGGAGACCGCCACGCCCCTCGCGGAGGAACCCGCCATGCGCCGCGCCTCGCGAACCCTGTTCCCCGTCGCCCTGCTCGTCTGTCTGGCGGGCGCAAAGCCCGCCCTCGACGATCAGCGGCCCGACACGTGGGTCAAGCACACCCCGACCGCCGACAGCCCGGTCTCCCCGCGCATGGGCTACGAAGGGGCCTTGGCTTACGATCCCGTGCACCGGCGGGTGATCCGCTGGGGAGGTCACAACCAGGGGGGCGGCGGAGAGCAGCAGCACGAGACGTGGACCTACGACCCGGCCACCGCCCGCTGGGAGTTGATGCACACCAACATGTCCCCGCCCGGCGCCTGCTGCTGCGCCCAGAACCTGTTCGACCTCGCGCAGAACCGCTACGTCCGGTTCCCCGCCTTCAGCGGCAGCCACGGCTGGCAGTGGTATCGCGACATCTATCTCAACAATACGACCGCTTGGACCTACGACCTCGCGAGCAACGCCTGGCGCGACATGCGCCCCGCCCCCGCCCCGCCGATCCGCCCGCTGCGCTGCGCCGCGTGGGACACTCACCAAGAGGTCGCGGTGATCTTCGGCGGCGAAGGGAGCCGCGAGGGGACCCTCGTCTACGATCCCTACGTCAATCAGTGGACGCGGATGAACCCGCCGGCGGAGCCCCCCGGACGCAGCGGCGGAAACCTGGCCTACGACTCCCCGCGGCGAACGCACGTGCTGTACGGCACGCAGGGCGAGGGAGACTCGCGCACCTGGGGCTACGACCTGCGGAAGAACGAGTGGCGGGACCTTCAGCCGAAGCACTCGCCGCCGCCGAGCCGCGTCGATCAGGTGATGGCCTACGACGACGCCAACCAGGTCATCGTGGCAGCGGTCCTGCCGGGAGGCGGACGCGGCGACGACGAGGAGGCCGAAGAAGACGGCGGCCGCGCCTCCACGTTCGAGACCTGGGTCTACGACGGCGCCGTCAACGACTGGAAGAAAATGAATCCGCCGGAAAACCCCCCGGCGAGCGGCAACCGCGCCCGCGTGATGATCTCGGTTCCCCAACAAAACGTGATTCTGCTCGAGAACCGCGTCCGCGACGAACAGCAAATCTGGACCTACCGCTACGGCGAGCCCGAGCTCGATCCCGCGCCGCTCCCGCCCACCGCACTCCGCGTCACGACGAACGGCGACATGGCGGTCCTCGAATGGAAGCCGAGCGCGTCGTCGAACGTCGCCGGCTACACGATCCATCGCGGCACAGGCGAAAAACCGTGGCTGGTGAAATACGAGCAGGTCGGTCAGGTCGAAGGGAACCAGACGCGCTTCGAGGAGAGCGGCCTCGCGCGGGGAAAGGTCCACTTCTACTTCGTCCGCGCCGTCGACGCCCGGAATCGCGCCAGCCGCGACAGCGGCAAGGCCCGCACGCAGCCGCGGCTCGTCGAGGACGTCGTGGTCTCCGTCATCTCTCCCAAGGAGGTCCGGCTGTCGTGGAAGGCCCCGGCCGGCGACGACGTCGCCGGCTATCACGTCGAGCGGGCCATCGTCGAACCGTTCACCGAAGACCAGATCATCCGCACCAAGACCGACACTCCCCCGCTGGAAGAGCCGAGCGTGGCGGGTTTCAAGGCGGTTGGCCCGTTCGAGCGGATCACACGCGAGCCGGTCAAGGAAACGAAGATCGTCGATCAGGCGATCGATCTTTCGCGGCCGCAATCCATCGAGGGGCGGCCGCTCCAGGGGAGCCGCTTCTCCGATCGCCAACTCGACGCAAAGGGAAAGCCGTACCGCTACGCGGTCTATGCCTATCGGGTCCGGGCGGTGAATTCGCTCGGTGTCGAGGGGGGCGACTCCCCCTGGTTCCCGACGATCCCCTCCTCGCCGCAGTTCCTGTTCTCGAAGGAGGAAGGCGACGACTGCCGCCTCCGGTGGGAAGCGAACCCGGAAGAGGGGATCGCCGGCTACCGCGTCTATCGCATGGACGGCCCCAAGATCAACGGTGCCGGCCAGAAGGTCCCCCGCCTCACCGCCGAGCCGATCGCCGAGCCGCGCTACACCGACACCGGCGCGGGCCGCAACACAAAGCGCTACTGGATCGTCGCGGTCGACGCCCTCGGCCAGGAAGGGTTCCCGTCGCAGGCGACGTGGCACTATCGCGAGTGGCGCCGCTTCTATGCCCCGTTCGTCCGCGACTGGCACCAGTGAGGCCGCCGTCATTCCCCCTTCGGCGGCCTTAGCATCAAATCGTCCGTCGCTTCCGCGGCGGACTTCCCCTCGAACAGCACCGCGTGGACTTCCGCGGTGATCGGCATGTCGATCCCCCGCTGCTGGGCCAGCTCGTGGACGCTTCGCGTCGTCGTCACTCCCTCGGCCACCCCGTCCATGCCGGCGAGCACCTCGTCCAGCGATTGCCCGCGCCCTAAAAATTCCCCAACGCGGCGGTTGCGGCTGTGCCGGCTGGTGCAGGTGGTGATCAGGTCTCCCATGCCGGCCAGGCCGGCGAACGTGAGCTGCTCGGCGCCGAGGGCGACGCCGAAGCGGGTGATTTCGACCAGTCCGCGGGTCATCAGGGCGCTTTTGGCGTTGTCGCCGTATTCGAGGCCGTCGGAGATGCCGGCGGCGATGGCGATGATGTTCTTGAGCGCGGCCGCCAGCTCGACGCCGACGATGTCCGAGTTCGTATAGACCCGGAAGCGGTCGGTCGTGAACATCCGCTGGACCTCGCGGGCCAGCGCCACGTCGCCGCTGGCGGCGACCACGCTCGCGGGCAGCCGCCGCGCGATCTCTTCCGCATGGCTCGGCCCGCCGAGCGCGAGCACCGCGCGGTTCCCGAGCACGTCCTGCACGATCTCGCTCGGTCGCAGGAACGTCTCGTTCTCGATCCCCTTGACCACGCTGATGACGGGGCGGTCGCGCGTGAGGTGCGGGGCGAGCGCCATGAGCGCCTCGCGGAGAAACTTGGTGGGGATGGCCGCGACGAGGTATTCGGACCCCTCGACCGCCTCGTCGATCTCGGAACTGATCTCGACCTGGAGAGGGATCGGGACGCCCGGGAGCAGGCGGCGGTTCTCGCGGGTCTCGGCCATGTCCCGCGCGTGGCGCGGGTCGCGCGCCCACATCGACACGCGCTGCCCGGCGTGCTCGGCGAGGAGGACCGAACAGGCGGTGGCCATCGCGCCGCTGCCGAGGATCGTGATCTTGCCGCTCATGTTCGTCGTCACCAACGCTGCAACCGTTGCGATCGGCGCCCGAAGGTCGGAACCAGCCGGCGTTTTCGCGGCGATTTCCCGCGATCTCCCCCGTCGCCGTTTGCCTGGCGGACGTTCGGGAACTATGTTTTCACGCCCTCTCACGCGCTCGCAGGAGTATCTTAATGCAACCCTCCATCCAGCAGAAGCCCGCTGAATTTCTCGACCGCCGGCAAGCGGACCCGGCGCAGCGCCCCGACGGGCCGGAACGCCGCCAGTTCCGCGACGCGCGGCAGGACAGCCCGCCGGAAGTCCGCGAGCTCGCCGAGGCGGTCGATCAGTACAAGCTGCTCCACCGCCGCCGGTTCATCACGTTCGACGAATTGTACGACGTGATCCGCACGCTCGGCTACCACCGATAAGGCGCGGAGCAAGATGAACCCCGGCTCCCATCCGGAAGCCGGAGCTTCGAACTCGAAATGACCGGTCGCTGAAGTGCTCCGAAAATGAGCCGGCGGGTTTATCCCGCCGGTGGTCAACGCGGGCTCCGTAAGACGACGGCCGCGGTTCGCACACGGCTACGCGGTGAACACCGCGGGGATAAACCCCGCGGCTCATCTGCAGTGCATTTTCGGAGCAATTCGACGACGAGACTGCGAACGCTCGTTGGTCAGGGCGCGTCGACCGACTCGCCTCCCTCGCGCGTCGCCAGCGCCTGGTAGACCGCGAGGTCGATGCTTTCCTGGACGAAGCCGACGTGCCCGTCGCCGTACACGAACTGGGCGCCGTCGGCCCACGCGCTGCCGAAGTCGTCGAGGTGCGCCGCGGGATGGTTCGGCGTATGGTCGGCGACCCCCAGCACGCGGGCGAACGCCTCTTCCCCCCCCGCCACGACCCCGACCCAGGTCGAGTGCCAACCGAGCGCCTCGTCCGTCCGCCGCTCGCCCACGAGAAACGTGTTGTGCAAGCCGTCGGTGATGTCCTGGAACCGGACGCGGCTGTTGTGGAAGAACACGCCGTCGCCGGCGCACTGGCTGCCGAGACCGAGGCCTTCGCAGTCCTCCAGTTCCACGGTCCCGAAGTTGCCGACGTAGTTCGCGGTGGGGAGCGTGGCGAGCGGCGTGCCGTCGTCCTCGCTCGCCAGGTCCCACGTCGCCCGGGACGGGTCCGACGGGTTGCGGAAGATCGAGAGCGTCGCCCCGCGGGCGGCGGCGTTCGCGGGATCGGCGATCGGCTTCGTGAAGTCGATCGACTCGAACAGCGGCCTCTCGTCGAGCATCGGCAGCAGATGCGCGGCCCAGCCCCACCCGCTCGGCCCCTCGACGTCGTGCTGGCCGGCGGTCACGCCGATCCAGCCGGGGGGCAAGGCCCCCTTCTGCTCGTGGTGATTGTGCAGCGCGATGCCGACCTGGCGGAGGTTGCTGCGGTTCTGAGTGCGGCGGGCCGCTTCGCGGGCCGCCTGGACCGCGGGGAGCAGCAGCGCCACGAGGATCGCGATGATCGCGATCACCACGAGCAGCTCGATCAACGTGAAGCCGCGGCGCGAAGCGTGAAATTCCCGCGAGCGAGACGAATGGGGCTGCAAGCGAGTGCAATGACGACGATTCGAATGAGTCATCGGAAGATCTCCCTGCCGGCGCAGCGGCGCGCGAGGGGCGGACCGCGGCGCAGTGAATGAATGAGCAAATGGACCGGGACGGCGCGGCGACGGCACAACGACGCCGCAGCGCGAGTCGCAACAGGCCGGCGCCACACCGCAGCGCATTCAGGATGCGCGACGCCGATGGCGCGCCGGGGCGACGTCGATTCAGACGGCCGGGCAGGGAGGCCCGCGCGGAGCGGGGAGGGCCGGAGCGGGAGCGTCCGGCAACGACACCGGCGGCAAAGCGGCCGGCGCGATCGTCTCCGACACCACCACGACCGCTACCGGCGCGGAAACGTGGCGACTGGCGGCGAGCACCTGGCAGACGAAGCAGTCGTCGTCGTGCAGCGGCGGATGATGGTGCGGATGCGGCTCGTGCGAACCGTCCGCGCGATCCACCCCCGAGCGCGCGTGTCCGCAAGTCGCGGGAACGTGCCCGCAACAGGCGTGCCCGGAGTGCTCCGCGGCGGCCGCGCCGCCGACGGGCGCGAGCGCGGGGCTGTGGTCGTGGACGCGATCGTGCAGCCACGGACCGGCGGTCGAGACCAGCAGATAGCCGGTCAGACCGAGCCAGGCCGCCAAGCGGTGCAACGAACGAATCATCGAGTTACGCCGAGCGATCGCCGGACAGGCCCGCGAGAAAAATCGACGGTCTCAGTATCGCAGTCGAGTTGCATCAACGCAAGGGAGAACCCTTGGGGTTCATCCAATCCTCACAGTCGAAGGAAATCCCCGGCCACCCCACGATCATTTCGAAAGGGACCGCTTGGCTCAGGGCGTGCCGTTCACGGCCCGGACGGCGCTCGCCAGCCGTCGCATCCCCTCGTCGATCCCTTCCGGCGACTGCACGCCGAAGCTCAGCCGCATGTGATGCCGCGGCCGCTCCGCCGGCGGACCGCCAAAGCACAAATCACCCGGCACGTACATCACCTGGTCGATCCGCGTGGCCCGCGCGAACAACGGCCCCTCGAAGCTCGTGTCGAGCGACTCCGGCAATGACATCCACACGTACAGGCCCCCATCCGGCACAAGCCACGACGCGCCGGGAATATCGGCGAAATATCGCTCGGCCGCCGCGACCATCGCGTCCCGCTTCGCGCGATAGGCGTCGCACACCATCTCGACGTGAGGCTCGTACAGCCCCTGCTCGATGACCGCCGCGATCAGGTTCTGGTTGAAGTTCGACGAGCCGAAGTCCTCGTTGCTCTTGCGGTCGCAGACCGGTTTGAGGAGCGATTCCGGGACGACCCCGAACCCGGTCCGCAGGCCCGGGGCGAAGCTCTTCGAGAACGTCTGCGCCAGGATCACCGTCTCCTTCTCTTCGTCGAAGCTCCACACGCTGGGGAGCGCCGGCCCGTCGTAACGCAGCTCGCGATACGCCGCGTCTTCGAGAATGAAAATGCGATGGCCCCGCGACCAGCGGTGGGCGATCTCCACGACCTCGCGGCGGCGCTCCTCCGACAGGCTCATCCCGCTGGGGTTCGCGTAGTAATCGACCAGGTAGATCAGCTTGACGCGGTCGAGACGGCCTTCATCGTCGATGCGGGCCAGCGCCTCGTCCAGCAGGTCCATCCGCAGGCCGTGCTCGTCGGTCGGAATGGAGACGATCTCGGCCCCCAGGCCGTGCAGCGTGCCGAGGAACACGAAATAGGTCGGCCCGCCGACGATGCAGATGTCGCCCGGATCGATCAGCACTTCCCCCACGATCGACAGCAACTGCTGCGAGCCGGTGGTGAGGACCAGGCGGTCCGGCGAAATGCCCAGTTCCGCGACGGCGCGTCCTTCCAGCCGGGCCAGGTTCTTCAGGAACACCTTGCGGACCGACTCGGCCCCCGGCGTCGTGCCGTACTGCAACGCCGTTCGGGCGCGCCCTTCGCCGGCGAACAGCCGGGCGAACGCCTGCCGCGTTTCCGCCACGGGGAGCGTCGCCTCGTCCACGAGGCCGGCGGCGAGCGACAGGCAGCGGGGGTTCTCGACCGCCTGCTGCATCAGATAGCCGATCACCTGCCGGGCCGCCCAGTCGCGGCGGGTGCTGAAGCGGAGGGAGGGAGTGCGCGTCGGGATGTCAGCCGTGGACACGAGATTCACCTCTGCCGGATCATCCGGCGGTTGTCGTTCAATGTTCGTTGGAAAAGCGGACCGGGGTCAAGGGGAAGTTCGTTGGTGGTCCGCTGTCAGTTGTCGGCTGTCCGTTGTCAACTGTCAGTGGCGTCGCGTGGTCGAGATCCGCAGCGCGTGCCAGGTCGCGCCCGTACCGAGTACTAAGTACTGCCGGCCGCCTCCTGCCGACTGCCGACTGCCGCGCGCACTGTCCTCGCGGTTGTTCGCGAGGGAGGCCCGAGGAAGCCGGTTTGCCGGCCGCCTCGGGCGTCAAGCCAGACGCAGCTTGGCCCGGGCGGCTTGAATGCCGTCGGCCAACGCATCGACCTCGGCGAGCGTGTTGTAGAACGCGAAGCTCGCCCGCACCGTCGCACTCACGCCCAGCCGGGCGTGCAGCGGCATCGTGCAGTGGTGGCCGTGTCGCACGAAGATCCCCCGGTGATCGAGCAGTTGCGCCAGGTCTTCCGGCGCGACGTGCTCGATGCTGAAGCTCACGATCGAGCCTTTGTGCTCGACCGCGGGACCGTGGATCCGCAATCCGGGGATCTCGGACAGACGCTCGTGCGCGGCGAGGAGCAACTCGTGCTCATGCGATTGGATCGCGGGGAAGCCGAGTTCCTCGATGTAGTCGATCGCGGTCCCCAGCGCGATCGCGGGGACGATGGGAATGGTCCCCGCCTCGAACTTCGCGGGAGGCTCGGCCCAGGTGGAGTGCTCGCGATAGACCTCGGCGATCATGTGCCCGCCGGAGAGGAACGGGTCCATCGCGTCGAGCAGCTCCCGCTTGCCGTACAGCACGCCGATCCCCGACGGGCCGAACAGCTTGTGCCCCGAGAACGCCAGGAAATCGACCTCGGGCATCCGCACGTTGACCGGCATGTGCGGCACGCTTTGCGCGCCATCGACGAGAACCACCGCGCCGTGCTCGTGCGCGCGGGCCGCCAGCTCTTCGATCGGGTTGATCGTCCCCAGCACGTTCGACATGCCGGTGACGGCGACGAGCTTCGTCTTTCCCGTGAGCACTTCGTCGAGGCGGTCCAGGTCGAGCCGGCCGTCATCGGTAAGCGGAATGAACCGCAGCCCGGCCCCCTTCTCGGCGGCGAGGCGCTGCCACGGCACGAGGTTCGCGTGGTGCTCCATCTCGTTGAGCAGGATCTCGTCCCCCGCCTTGAGAAACTTTCTTCCCCACGCCTGGGCGACGAGGTTGATCGACATCGTCGTCCCCGAGGTGAACACGATCTCGGAGACGTCGGCCGCGCCGATGAACCGCCGGATCTTCTCCCGGCAGCGTTCCAGCTCTTCATCGATCCGCGCCCCGAACCGGTACACCCCGCGGTAGGCGTTCGCGTAGTAGTTCTCGTAGACGTCGCGGATCTGGTCGATGACCGCCCGCGGCTTCTGGGCCGAGGCGGCGTTGTCGAGATACACGAGCGCGCGCCCCTTCGGCAGCGGCTTCCCGAGGATCGGGAAGTCGCCGCG
>JBBDNU010000211.1:0-51081 GCA_040877365.1 Planctomycetales bacterium | reverse complement strand
CTAACTAACTGATTGCGCTTCGGGCCAGCGTGACTGCCTGGGCATCGGCGCTACACGGTCCATGGGCTGCGCGGCTCGCCTTCGAGCAGGATCGCGTTCGCGTCATCGACCGCGCCGGTGTGCGGGTCGACCGCGATCTCCCGATCGAGGCGGTGGGCCATGTTCCCCAGATGGCACAGGGCGCTCGACACGTGGCCGGTGCGGATGTCCGCGTGCGGCGTGCCGCGGGTGCGGATGCAGTCGATGAAATTGCGGAGATGGGCCGCTTCGCAATCGTCCGCGGCGTGGGTGATCGATTCGCGGCAGTCGTAGACCTTCCACCCGCCGCGGTCGACGATCAGCGTGCCGTGCTCGCCGTAGAAGGCGGCGGCGGTGCTGCGGCCCTCGATGCCGTGCG
This sequence comes from Planctomycetales bacterium, assembly GCA_040877365.1. GTDB lineage: Bacteria > Planctomycetota > Planctomycetia > Planctomycetales > Planctomycetaceae > JBBDNT01. The sequence goes on along the minus strand of JBBDNU010000211.1, from coordinate 50,684 downwards.
ACGTCCACTGGCGATGCTCCCACACGAGGGTGCGGTCGCCGAAGTCGAAGTGCACGGTCTGCGTGTCGGGGGTCTGGCGGTCGTCGCGGAGATGATAGACGCCGCCGGAGGAGGAGACGCGGCGGGGCCATTCGACTCCGAGCCCCCAGCGGGCGACGTCGAGCATGTGGGTGCCCCAGTTGCCGAGCTCGCCGGTGCCGTAGTCCCAGTACCACCGCCAGTTGTAATGGAAGCGGTTGGGGTTGAACGCGCGCTGCGGGGCGGGGCCGAGCCACAGGTCGTAATCGACGCACTCGGGAGCGAGGCCGTCCTTTTTCGCGCCGATCGGCTTGCGCCTCTGCACGGCCCACGCGCGGGCCAGCCGCACATCGCCGAGCCGGCCGCTGCGCACGAACTCGATCGCCGAGCGAAACTGCCCGCCGCTGCGTTCCTGGATGCCGCACTGCACGACGCGCTGATGCCGCTCCGCCGCGGCCACCATCTTCTCCCCCTCGGCAATCGTGCGGGAGACGGGCTTTTCGACGTACACGTCCTTGCCGGCCTCGCAGGCGCGGACCATCATCGCGGCGTGCCAGTGGTCGGGGGTGGCGATGACGAGCGCGTCGAGCGCGCGGTCGTCGAGCAGCCGGCGAAAGTCGTGCTCCCAGCGCGGAGGCCGCCCTTGCGCCTCTTCGACGGCGCGCGTCGCGGCGGGGAGTTGGCTGGCGTCCACGTCGCACAGCGCGGCGACTTCGACGTCGGGCATCGCCGCGAAACCGCAAGCGAGCTGCTTGCCGCGGTTGCGGACGCCGATCACTCCCAGCCGCACCCGGTCGCTGGCGGGACGGAACGGGACCGCACCCAGTCCCACCATGCCGGCCGCGACGCCGGCCGCGTTCTTGGCGCTCGAACCGAGGAACTCGCGGCGGCTGACGGGGTTCACGGGGCGGGCTTCGGGTTGGAGTTGGAGTACAGCCTTCAGGCTGTGTTCCCTCGGCTGCATCCACCGGCGGCGGTGGGCCGGCGGATCGACCATTTCCAGTCTACCGCGGGACCAGCGGAGGGGGAAGCAGGATTCCGGAAGGAATGAGCGTTGACTTGGACGGCGCGGGGCGCGAGAGTAGAGTTTCGTCCTGGTTTTCGTCTCCAATTCGAACCCGAACGCCCGCCGGACCGCGCCGCATGATCGTCGATCGCCTCATCCTCCGCGCCTTGTGGATCGGCGGGGCGCTGCTCGCTGTCCTCCTGCTCGCCGGCGGACTGTGGCTCGCGCTGTTCGCGCTCGGAGACGTCGGCGGCGCGGCGATCCTGCGCGGGCTCGCGGTCCTCGTGTTCGCCGTCTGGTGCCTGGATTTCGTGGCCCTCGTCGTGCTCCTGGCGGTCGCCCGGCTGAACGACCACCGCGACGCGCCGGCGCGGCAGGAAGAATAACCGCGAATGCCGATCAAGTTCCGTTGCGAGCACTGCCGGCAGTTCCTCGGCATCTCCCACGTCATGGCCGGGACGATCGTCGACTGCCCGACGTGCGGGCGCTCGGTCCGCGTCCCCCGCGAGGACGGACGGGTCGACCCGATCCCCAAGCCGCGATTGGATCTCGCCGACAGCGGACTGGCGGAGGCCCTCGACGAGCTGGGCGCGATCGGCCAGATACCACTCGAGCCGGCGAGAGCTGCCATCGCGCCGCCGCAACACTCGGCGGCGCCGGTCCGCACGATCGAGCCGATCGCGCTGCCGCAGCCGATCGCGCTCCCCGAGCCGGCCCCGATCGAGCCGATCGCCGCCGCCGCGCCGGCTGCGTCTCCGCCACGCGCCGCGCGGCCACCAGGAAGCGAGGCCGGCCCTGATCCCGAGTTGGCGGCGCTCGCCGCCGCGCCGCGGGCGACGGGGCTCCCGGCGGAACCCTCGCGGCTCGTGCGACGACGGGAGACGGCGAACCCGTTCCGCAGCCCCGCCGTGCTGGCCGCACTGGCCGGCGCCCTGCTGGCCGGCGTGGCGATCGGCCTGTTTGCGGGGCGAGGCTTCGGGCCGAGCGAAATGTCCCCGGACCAGCAACCGGCGCAGCAAGCCGGCGCGAAACCGCTGGAACAGCCCCCCGCGGAGCAGCCGGCGCTGTCCGGCCGCATCACGTTCCGCACCGCGGGCGGAAATACGATGCCGGATGCCGGGGCGCGGGTGCTCGTGTTCCCGGAGGGTCGGCGGGGGACGGGAAAATTGTCCATCGTGGGATTGCGGCCGGGGGACTCGGCGGAAGATTTCGAGATCGCCCGTGCCGCGCTGCGGGCCGCCGGCGGAGAGGTCGCCCACGTGAGCGACGCGGGAGATTTTCGGATCGATCTTCCTGCGGCGGGAAGTTATCGCGTGCTCGCGATCTCGCATTACCAATCCCGCGAGGGACCGGCGGCGACGAGCGCGGAATGGGCGGCCCTGCTCGACGCCTGGTTCGACCGGCCGACGGCGCTGCTGGGGCAAGTGCGTTTCGAATTCGGCCGGATCGACTACAAGGGCGAGCAGCCCGTCTCGTGGGACCATACCTTCGAGCCGGCCGAGCGCTGACTGGTTCGTAGCGACCGTTCGTAGCGACCGGCTTCAGCCGGTCCCTGCCGGGGCGCAGCCGGGCGCGCGGCAAACGTCGACGAACAACCCCCGGGGACCGCCTGAAGGCGGTCACCACGAATCGCGCGGGGGTGGGGGGTGGCCTGACCCGCTCCACCGTGCGGCTCCTGCCTCATGTCGCGCCACCTTCCCGATTCCGCGCTGGGACCGCGCCGCGTAGTCTGCCGGTGGACGCGAATTTCGAGAGGGGTTTCGGTGGGATTCCCCCGGCAGGTCGAGATGTTTCTTGAAGGAGGCAAGCGCGATGAAACGGACCAGGACTGCAGGCTTGGCCGCGGTCGCCCTGTTGGGGGCGACCTTCATGATGGGTGGAGTCGTCCGCGCCCAAGACGCGGACGTGGAACTGGAGGTGCCGCAAACGCCCGGCGCCGAGGCGGAGGCGGATGTCGAGGCGGAAGCGCGCGGCCGAGCGGACGCGAACCTTCAGACCGGGCAGTTCGTGCAGCGCAGCAACGGGCAGTTGCAATTCCGCAACGCGGAAGGCCGGGTCGTTTCGCAACGGCTGGCGGACGACGCGGTGATCGTGATCGACGGCCGCCCGGCCCAGTGGGCGGATGTCCGTCAGGGCGATCACGTGCGGTTCCAGCTTGACCCGGACCAGATGGTGACCCGCGTGACGGTCGTCCGCGATTCCGCGGCGGGAGTGGCCGCGCGGGACCAGGCGCCGCAAGCGGGGCGCCGCGAGGGGGTGATGCTGGGCGTGCACATCACCGAGAGCCCGACGACGGGCGTCTACGTCCGCGACGTGATGCCGGGCGGTCCCGCCGAGCGGGGCGGCATCGCGGCCCGAGACTACATCCTCACGATCAACGGCGAGAAGATCGCCTCGCCGGAGGAGTTCGACCAGAAGATGGCGAACTTCAAGCCGGGGAGCGAAGCGAAGTTCGACGTGTGGCGGAACCAGCAGAAGCAGCAGGTCACGGTCCGCTTCACCGAACAGGACCAGGCGCTGGCCCGGGGGCAGCTCCGGCAGGACCAGCGCGTCGCGCAGGGGCAGTTCCAAGGTCGACAGGAACGCAGCTCCGCCTTCCGTCCTGAAGACCGCGGCGGCGCTCAGGCCCGCGCATGGCTCGGCGTGCAGCTTCAGGACGCCGCTCCCGCCCGCGAGGGAGAAGAGGTCCAGCCGCAGCAGGGGGTCCGGATCAGCGACATCTATCCCAGCGGCCCCGCCGCCCGGTACGGGCTGTTCGAGGGGGACGTGATCGTGCGGATCGCCGATCAGGAGGTGACTTCCGCCGACGCGGCCGCCCGGCTCATCAGCCAGCAGCAGGTCGGCAAGGCGGTGCCGATCGCGGTGCGCCGCGGCGAGCAGGAGCAGACGATCGAGGTGGTGCTCGCCAATCGCAGCGACTTCTTCTTCGAGGAGGACCAGCCCCGCCAGAACGGCGCGTTCCAGGACCAGCAGCAACAGGGACGGGCGCACTTCGGCGACTTCCAGTCGGGGACGGTTCCCGAACACGCGATGATGCTCGAGCAGCATCGCCGGTTCGCCGAGCAGCACGAGCGGATGGAGCGGATGCTCGCCGAACTGCAGGAGGAGGTGCGGCAGCTCCGCCAGGATCTGAAGCTGAAGAACAACGCCAACAACAATCCGAACCCGTGACATGGGACCCAGCGCGAGACCGCCGGCGCGAGCTCTGTTCCTGGAGTAGCGCCGGCCGGTTTCTCGCGCCTGGTTCCGATCCACTCACGATTCAGCCCCCTGCCGCCGGATGGCACGGGACTCATCGCTGAAACTTTTCACGAGATCAGGAGGTCGAAGACCATGCGGAGTCTCATCACCAAACTGTTCGCCGGCGGCTTGCTGCTGGCGTGCTTCGCGGTCGCCGTTCCGGAGCCGGCGGACGGCCAGGTCGTCATCCGCGCCGGACGCGATTGGAACCGCGACGGCTACTGGAACAACTACTGGCGGTGGTACGATGGTCCGTATCGCTCGTACTACAACCGCGGTTACCGGAGCAGCTACTACGGCGGCCAGCCCGGCTACTACTACGGCTCTCCCTATTACGGCAGCTCGCCCTATTACGGCAGCTCGCCCTACTACGGCTCGTCGTACTATGGTGGCGGGTGGAGCCCGGCCTGGGGCGGCGGCTACCGCAGCGGAGTGCAGGTCGGCGGCGTCGGGATCTACTGGCGTTGACGAGTTGCTGGCGATCCTGACGCGACAAGCTCACGACGCCGGCCGACCGGGCGTGCGTGCGCGACCCGGTTCGGCCGGCAGTCGCGGATTTCCCCCAGTCGGGAAAGGACGGAGATGATGTACTGGAGGATGGCCCCAGCCGCCGTTCTGCTTGGACTGCTGGCGATCGCCGCTGCGCAACCGACCCCGCTATGTCAAGCAAAGATCCCTTCCGGCCGAAGGGACCTGCCGCCAGCCGGATAGCAGCGTTTCGTCACGCATCGGCCGCCGGGGATCGCGGGCGATCGGTCCCGGCGTATAATGATCGGCGACCTGTCGATTCGCCGTGCCGCTTCGCTGGAACCACGATGGCAGACGATCGTTCCTCCATCGCTCCCGCGCACCGGCCGCGCGTGTTGAGCTTCGAGAGTCGCCGCGCCGCGGAGATGCGGACGCTGATCGAGAAGCGCGGCGGCGTCGCGCAGGTCGCCCCGTCGATGCGGGAGGTCCCGCTCGACGAGAACGCCGAGGCGTTCGCCTTCGCCGAGGAACTGCTCGCGGGGCGGGTCGACGTCGTGATCTTCCTCACGGGGGTCGGAGCGCGGACGCTGCTCGAGACGGTCGAGCGCCGGCACGATCGCCGCGCGTTTTTCGACGCGCTCGACCGGACGGTGGTCGTCGTGCGGGGACCGAAGCCGACCGCCGTGCTCCGCGAATGGGGGGTGCGCATCGACCACCGGGTTCCCGAGCCGAACACCTGGCGGGAGCTCCTCGCCACGCTCGATGCGGCAGTCGAAATCCGCGGCCGCACGCTGGCGGTGCAGGAGTACGGCCAGCCGAACGAGGAACTGTATCGCGCTCTGGAGGAGCGCGGGGCGCGGGCGCTGCGGGTCCCGGTGTATCGGTGGGCGCTCCCCGACGACATCGAGCCGTTGCGGCAGGCGGTCCGCGACACTCTCGGCGGGGGGGTGGACGTGCTGCTGTTCACGAGCGCCGAGCAGGTGCGGAACGTGCTCCGTGTGGCGGAATCGGAGGGGGCGCGCGATGAATGGGTAGCAGCCGCCTCGCGCTGCCGGATCGCCTCGATCGGCCCGACGTGCAGCGAAGCGATCCGCGAGGCGGGCCTGCCGGTCCACGTCGAGGCCTCGCCGCCGAAGATGGGGCGCCTGGTGCTGCAGGCGCTCGCCGATTTTCCTTGACTCCCGTTCCGCGCCGGGGCAAGCTGGGGCGCGGTCGAGGTTCCCCACGACCGATCGCCGCACAGCCTCCTTGGCGGCCATCGACACTCGCACGAACCAGCCTCGGGAGAGAGCCGATGTCACGCCGTTTTTCCGCTGCGGTCGTGGGTGTCGCCATCGTGTCGTCCGCCGCGCCGTGCCCGGCGGCGGACTTGATCGGCGACCTCGCGCCGGGACATTGGGCGTCGGCCCCCGGGACGCGCCTCGAGACGGTCTTCCCGAAGCCCGCGCCGCCCGGCTCGTCCGGGCAGAAGGCGGTCATGAGCGCCTGGAACGGGGCCACGCTCGACACGAAGCGAAATCGAGTGGTCGTGCACGGCGGGGGACACGGCGACTACGCGGGGAACGAGATCTACGTGTTCGACCTCGACGAACTGAAGTGGTCGCGGATCTGGGGGCCTTCGGCCAACGCCGACATCCCCGCCGTCCGCGATCCCGTCACCGCGACCTATCGCGACGGAGCGCCGCGCGCCGTGCACACCTACGCCGGCCTGCACTACCTACCCGCGCAGGACAAGCTGTACCGCGCGGGAGGCTCGATCTGGAGCGGGGCGGGGGGCGGATCGCGGACGACCTGGCTGTTCGATTTCGACGCCGGAAAGTGGCTCCGCCGCGCCGATCATGAGTCGCTCGGAGTCAGCCAGACCTCGGCGTTCGACCCGGTCACGGGGAAGCTGTTCGGCTTCTCGGACACGGGCCGGTTCGCCGAGTACGATCCCGCCGCGGACAAGTACGCGACCCGTCATTCGATGGGTGGAATCGCCCGCGGCGAGGACATGATGGCGGCGATCGACGCCGAAGCGCGGATCTTCGTGGCCGCCGGCAACGACCGGATGATCGTCTACGACATCGCCCGCGACACGGTCCGCAATCAGGAGACGAAGGGACCGCGGGTCGTCCGCGAGGCGCGGGGGCCGGGGCTCGCCTACGACCCGGCGCTCAAGCGGATCGTCGGCTGGGCGGGGGGCACGTCGGTCTACAGCCTCGATACGAAGAACTGGGAGTGGACGGAGCACCCCGCCGCCGCGTCGAACACCGTCACGCCGACGCCGAAGACGCGGGTGGGGGTCTACGGCCGCTGGCTCTACATTCCGAAGCAGAACGCGTACTTTCTGGTGAACGCCACCGACGAGGACGTGTTCTTCTACCGGGGGGCCGACGCGCATAAGGGATAATCGATGCTCGGTTGGCTTCGCCCGAAGGCGGATTGTCCCGTCGATCCCGCCACGCGGGCGTGGGTCGATGGGAGGTGGGACTGGCTGGAGAGCCAGTTCGGGCTGGACCGCCTGCGCAATACCTCCGTCATTCTCCCCCACGCCGAGTTTTTCCCCGACCCGTACCACGGCGACGAGGCAGGGGTGCGGCGGATGCTGGATTGCGTGTGCGGGCATATGGCGATCGATCCCGCCACGGTCGAGCTGTCCCTTTACGAGGACCGCAGTCCGGTGCACGAAGGCCGATGGCGGCCGGGGACCGCGGGCTTGTATCAGCCGGACGGCGCGGGGAAATTCCGCGTGTGGGTGGAGGTGTCCAATCTGAACGATCCGCTCGGCCTGGTCGCCACGATCGCACACGAACTGGGCCACGTTCACCTGCTTGGCCACGGTCGGATTTCCGATGCGGAAGAGGACGACGAGCCGCTGACCGACCTCCTCACCGTGTTCCTGGGAATGGGGGTCTTCACGGCGAACGCCGTCCTGCGCGAGGATTACTGGCACGCGGGAGTGGTCTCGGGCTGGAGCATGAGTCGCCGCGGCTACCTCGACATGCCCGCGTATGGATACGCGTTCGCCCGGTTCGCCCGCGCGCGGAGCGAAGATGGTTCGGACTGGTCGGGGGAACTGCGGCTGGATGTCCGCGCGGCGTTTCACGCAGCCATGCGATTCCTGGCGGTGGAGGAACTCGGACCATCGGCAGGGGGACGAGACCGTGAGGCGAACACGGGCGCGGCTCGGCACGGCGAGGATCCGCCGGATCACGGGCAATCGAGTGACGACCGAGAGGAGAGTTCGGAAACCGAGGATGGGGACGAGGAGGTCCGCGAGCAAACGAGATGCTGCCGATATTGCGGGTGCGAACTCGATGTCGAAGACACCGTCTCCCCGATGACGTCGAATGAGTTCGAGCCGCCACGGACGTGCGCGGAGTGCCATGAGAGCATCGGGCAGAACCGGCGGGCGCTTGTCGAGGAGGCGGAGTGCGAAGCCTCGCGACGGCCGATGAGATTGTTCGTGTGGGTGCTCGTGTTCGCGACCGCCGCGCTGCTGGCGCTGGACTTGTGGGATCGGCTCAGCAACTGAAGGAGTTGATGATTGTGCTCTCGCCGCCGTGCTTCTCGGCGATGACGTGGTCCGGTTCGTGACGGAAGAACGCGGCATCCTGCGGGAGCAGGCAGTACTCGCAACAGTCGCCGGCCCGCGACCGGACCCGCCGCCGCAGTGCGGCCGGTATGTAGGCGGCGCTCACGACTTCCGTTCGACGTACAGACGCGCGCGGGCTTTGACCAATTGAACAAGGTGCTCCAGATCGCCCAGCCGATCGAGCTCGGCGGCTTCCTCGGGAGTGAGCTCGCCCGACTTGCTCCGGGAAAGCAGATCGCGTGCGCGGCTCTGCGCCTTGCGCGACGGGCGGAACTTCACGGTCTCCGCCGGCGGCGTGCCCCGCGCGAACAGGTCGACGATCTCGTCATAGGCCTTCTCCGCGACCTGCATCTGACGCCCTCCGTCAGGGATCCAGCGAGAATTCCGCTTGCGAACCCCAGCATATCATCCCGGTTTCGATGAAAACAGCTCACGCTTCCGCCAGCGTCGCCGTGTAGCGCACCAGGTCCCCCTTCTCGCGGGCGACGCGGAGCAGCGCGTCCTGTCTTCCGGCCCGCCGGCAGAGGTCGGCGAACGAAAAGCCGTATTGGTCGTCGAGGTCCTTGAGCTGCGCCTCGGCCACGTCGACCGCTTCCCCCTCGCGGCCGGCGCGGCACAACAGGTCCACCAGCACGAAGGCGATCAGCCGGCGGTCGCGCTCGTCCGGCTCGGCGGCCAGCTTCTGGCGGAAGTATTCCAGTCCCCCTTCCACGTCCTTCCCGGACATGACGTGGAACAGCTTCAGGTGGGCCGGGTAGAACTCTTGGAACGGCGGGTCGCCGGGATACTGGAAGGATTCGTGGAGCTTGGAGCCGTATTCGGCGAGCTGCATCGCCTGATCGAGCTCGAGGTCGCCCTTGTCCAGGGCGCGGGCGAAGCGGACGACCGAGTTGAGGTGCGAGGTGTCGATGTGGTAGCTGTTCTCGCCGAACAGCCAGTCCCGCCCCGCGATCAGCTCGCGGATCGAGTCCCCCGGAGCGACCGCGGCCACCCGCTGCTCGACGAGCTGCCGCAACACGATGCCCAGTTCGTCGTACAGGTGCCGCACGAGCAGTCGTGCGGAGCGCTTCTGGTCCGGGGCGGTCATCTGGTGCAGCGTCTGGTCGAAGGCGGTGATGGCGTTGCAGGTGCCGTGCGCCCGGAGCAGCATTTCCAGTCCCTTGGGCGGGTTCGCCCCTTCGTAAAGCGCGACGTTGACGAGCGCCTCGGCGTCTTCGTAAGGCAGGCCGCTCCCGTCGAGGTTCTCGATCGCGGTGCGGATTTTGTCCGATTCGCGGATCGTCCGCAGGTAGGGCCAGGCCTGCGGAATGTCGCCGGCGGCGAGAAACAGGTCGCCGACCGTGCGGGCCGCGTCGACGTACGCCGCCTCGAACTCGGCCCGTTTGTCGTCGGGGACGTCGTCGAGCGAAGTGGGGCGATCAAGCGGCAGCCCCATCTCGAACTTCTGCTTCAACAGCAGCGCGTCGAACAGGTTGAAGTAGTCCTTCCGGGCGCGGAGCGCCTCGACGAGCTTGTCGATGGCGGCGGCGGGGCCGGCGGATTGCTGGAGGTGGTCGAGCTGGGCGAAGAGGTCGGTGGTCATGCCCTCCACCATAAGCCATCGACCGTCGACCATCAACTTTCGACCTTCCTCACTCCGCCGGCCAGCCCGCGGCGCCGATCAGCTTGACGAACCGGCAGTCGCACAGCTTCTCGACGAGCGGCTCGTCTCCCCGGCGGCGCACGAGCTGCAACTCCTGCGCGCAGTCGTCGCCGACCGGGACGACCATCCGCCCGCCGTCGGCGAGCTGCTCGAACAGCGGGTCGGGAATTCTCGGCGCGGCGGCCGTGACGAGGATCCCGTCGTACGGCGCCCGCTCGGGATGACCGAGGGAGCCGTCCCCGACCGCGTACTCGACGTTGTCGCAGCGGATCTGGTCGAGGACGATCCGGGCCGCCTGCTGGAGCGCCTCGCGGCGCTCGACCGTGACGACGTGCCGGCACAGACGGCAGAGGACCGCCGCCTGGTAGCCGCTCCCCGTGCCGATTTCGAGCACGTTCTCGTCCCCTTGCAGCTCGAGCGCCTGCGTCATCAGGGCGACGATGTAGGGTTGGCTGATCGTCTGCCCCTCGCCGATGGGGAGCGCGCTGTCTTCGTAGGCGCGGTCGCGGAGTTCCTCGGGGACGAAGAAGTCGCGCCGCGTCTGCTCGATCGCCGCGAGCACGCGGGGGTCGGCGATGCCGCGGGCTTCGAGCTGCGTTCGCAAGAGGCGTTGTTCCTGTTCGACGAGCATCGGACGGACGGGTCGAAGGGTCGAAGAGTGTTCTGCCGCAGCTCGGACCGCCGCGCAGGCACTGGCCATCTCAATTCTAAACCCCCCGCGCGCGATCGGGAATGTCATTCGCGCGTCGTCCATGAGCCGCGGGGTTTACCCCCGCAGTCGTCTGGCGGTCCGCTTGCTTCGAGTGAGGTTCGCATCGCTCGCGGCCTTGCGGCAGATGCGTGAAGAAGCGCGCATGCATCGAGCGCGAGCGTGCAATCGCGAAGGACGCCGCAAGAGCACCGAGGGGATAAACCCCCCGGCTCATCAGGATGCAGCGCTCCGCTTCGCGTCGCGGCTAACCGGGTTGCCAGTCCTTGAGTTGCAGCTCGACGCGTTCGAAGCCGCGGAAGGCGTTGATGTTCGCGGCGAAGCTGATCGCGATCCGCGGGCCGGCCTGCTGCAATTCCTCCGCCCATTCTCCCTTGCCGAAGGCGATCGCCCGCACCGGAGCGGAGCCGTTCTGCCGAACGCGGATTTGCAGGTGCCGGTCCCCTTCGCCCATCGTGCGGGGAGGCTCGGCCAGCTCCACTCCCGTCGAGACGAACACGGGCCGCGGGTTCTCGTGGCCGAACGGGCCGAGGCGGTCGAGCTCCTTGACCGCCGGGGCGGTCACGTCGGCCAACCGCACTTCCGCGTCGATCCGCAGGTCTCCCGCGTCCTGCGCCGGCCGGTGGAACTGCGTCGCGTAGGCGCAGAAGGCCTCGCGGAAGTGGTCGACGCCGTCGCCGGCGATCCGCAATCCGGCCGCCGCGCGATGCCCGCCGAAGCTTGCCAGGTGTTCCGCGCAGGCGCACAGCGCCGCGTGCAGGTCGAACCCGCCGAAGGACCGCCCCGAGCCTTGCCCGAGCCGCTTCTGCGCGTCGAGCGCGATCAGCACGGCGGGCTTCTCGAAGTGTTCCGCGACGCGGTTGGCGACGATCCCGATCACCCCCGCGTGCCATTCCGGATGAGCGAGCACGAGCGCGGGATCGTTCGCCCACCGCTCCTGCGCGGCGACCAGCTCCTTCGCCTGCTTGAAGATTTTCCGCTCGACCGTCTGGCGATTGCGGTTCAGCTCTTCGAGGTACTGCGCGAGCGCGAGCGCGCGGTCGGGTTTGTCGGTCGTGAGGAGTTCGACGGCGAGCCGGGCCTGGCCGAGCCGCCCGGCGGCATTCAACCGCGGCGCGATGCCGAACGCGACGTCTTCCGCCTGCAGGACGCGGTCCTCCTCGATGCGGGCGACGCGGAGCAAGGCCTTCAACCCCTGCCCGGCGTTCGTGGCGAGCGCCGCGAGGCCGTACCGCACGATGACGCGGTTCTCGTCGCGGAGCGGGACGACGTCGGCCACCGTGCCGATCGCCGCCAACCCCACCGCCGACTTGAGGAACTCGCGCATCCGCGGCGAGGCGTTCTTCCCGTCCCCGAGCCGCTTGCAGATCGCCCACGCGAGCTTGAAGGCGACCCCCGCTCCGCAGGGGAGTGACGAGTTACGAGTGACGAGTGACGAGTTCGGAATGCGGAGTTCGGAATGCGGAGTTCGGAATGCGGAGTCGCCAGAGAATTCCGCGCTCCCCACTCCGCACTCCGCACTCTCGTCACTCGTAACTCGTGACTCGTGACTCTCGCGCAGCGCCGGGTGCACGATGCAGGCCGCCTCGGGCAGCGTGGCCCCGAAGTTGTGGTGGTCGGTGATGATCAGCTCGAGGCCCAGCTCGCGGGCGAGGGCCGCTTCCTTCACGCTGGCGATCCCGCAATCGACCGTGACGACGAGCCGCCGCGGGTCTTCCTCGTGAAGCTGGCGGATCGCGTCGCAGTTGAGCCCGTACCCCTCTTCGAGCCGCTGCGGGATGTAGTAATCGACCTGGGCGTGCTCGAGCTTCAGACAGTGCCACAACAGGCTCGTAGCGGTCATGCCGTCCACGTCGTAGTCGCCGTAGATCGTGATCCGGCGGCCGGCGCGGAGGGCCGCCACGATGCGGTCGGCGGCCTCGGAAACGCCGGGCAGCAGCTCGGGATCGCACAGATCGCGGAGCGTGGCGTTGAGGAAGCGGTCGGCCTCGGCCGCGACGCACAGCCCGCGGGCGAGCAGCACCTGGGACATCAGCGGCGAGACCTGGAGTTCGCGGCACAGCCGGCGGACCTCGGCCTCGTCGTACGGGGAGAACCTCCAGTTCCGCGCCATCCGCTCCCTCGAAATCGCCGTGAATTCGCCCACGCGAATCGTGCCCCAAGCCCGCGGGCGACGCCCCGCGGGATTCTCGACCCCCCCCGCGCGTCGCGCATGCGCCCCACGCACGCACAGCGCCGGCGCATTACACCACACGCGGAACGCAGTGTCAAAGCGGCGGAGGCTTTCCAGCCTGCCGCTCGGGCAGACAAGAATGTCTGCCCTCCGCACGCTGTCGATCGAGCGATCGACCAGGTACAACAACAGCCGGAGCAGGTCATTCATGCACGTGATCGGTCTCGACGTCGGCGGGGCGAACATCAAGGCGGCGGACGCCGACGGCCGGGCGGTGTCGCGACCGTTCGCGATCTGGAAAGGGCCGCAGCGGCTCGCGAGCGCGCTGGCGGAGGCGCTGTCGCGGTTCGACAAGGCCGACGCGGTCGCCGTCACGATGACCGCCGAGCTCGCCGACTGCTTCCGCACCAAGGCGGAAGGAGTGCACGCGGTGCTGCTTGCCGTCGAGGAGGCGGCGCGAGGAGCGGCGGTCCTCGTCTGGCAGACCGCAGGCGAGTTCGTCCCGCCGGACGTCGCGCGGGAGATCCCCCGGCTCGTCGCCGCGGCGAACTGGCACGCGCTCGCGACCTGGGCCGGGCGGATCGCGCCGGACGGCGCGGCGCTCCTGCTCGACGTCGGCACGACGACCGCCGACGTGATTCCGCTGCTGGACGGCGCACCGGTCTCGCGCGGTTTGACCGACGTCGAACGGCTGCAGGCGGGCGAGCTGGTTTATACCGGCGTCCGGCGGACGCCGCTCTGCGCGGTCGCCCACTCGGTCCCGTTCCGCGATGGCTACTGCCCGCTGGCGGCGGAGCTGTTCGCGACGACGCTCGACGTGCACCTCCTGCTGGGCGACATCCCGGAGGACCCGCGCGACGTCGACACCGCGAACGGCCGGCCGGCGACGGTCGAGCACGCCCGCGACCGCCTCGCGCGGATGCTGTGTGGCGACCGCACCGAGATCGGCGATGACGAGCTCGAACGCATCGCCCGGTTCCTCGCCGACGTGCAGCGGCGGCGGATCGCCGGCGCGGTCGAGCGCGTGCTGATCGCCCAGCAGGCCGATTGCCGGCACGCGGTCCTCTCCGGGAGCGGGACGTTCCTCGCGGAGCGCGTCGTCGCGGGACTGCCGAGGCTGCGGGGGATCGCTCGGACGCGGCTCGCGGACGCACTCGCGCCGGAGCTGGCGGAGGCGGCCTGCGCCTTCGCCGTGGCGCGGCTCGCCGCCGAGATCGTTGCGCAGTGATCCGATTCTTCCGATTCCGCGGATTCTCCCGAAGAAAGGCTCGCACGAAGGGGCATCGACGGACGAATAAGAAACCGGGCGTGTTGGGAGATCCGGCCCGGGGGGCAAGCCCCCGAGGACCGCGACGGTTCCCTGTCCGCGCCGTGCGACTCGCCATCCAGGACCTGCCGCGATCATGACCATTCCCGAGAACCACACGCTGGCCTGCCGGTTCATCGTCACGGCGGACGGCGATCTGCACGCCGACGACACGCCGGAGAACCGCGACCTCGCCCGTCGCGTGCTCGCCTGCGTCAACGCCTGCGAGGGGATCTCGACGCAGGAGCTCGAGCAGGGGATCGTCGCGGACATGCGGCGGGTGATCGCCGGCGTCGCGCCGCTGCTCCGCGAGAAGCGGGACGACCTCGAACGGCAGATGGCGCGGCACGAAGAGGGGCGCGACGCGGTCGCGTGAAAAGTCCCTCTTCGGCTCAATCGCCGAAGGCCAGCGGCTGGCCGAGCCGGGCCGAGCGGCGGGACGCGTCGAGCAGGGCGACCACGGCGCGAGACTGTTCCGGCGTGACGGCGAGCGGCGCGCCGCGCCGCAGATGGGCGACGATCTCCTCGTACATCCGGTCCCCTTCGCTCGGCAGCGGCTCGAGGGGCACGTCGATCACTTCGCCGTCCTCCGCGATCGAGTAGTGCTGGAACCGGCGATAGGCCCCGGCGGTCCCGGCCAGCGTCCAGCCGGCGCGCAACTCGGCGGGATGATCGAGGTCCACGTCGAGATGCGCCTCGGCCCCGTTCTCGAAATCGACGATCGCCGTGAAGCCGCGCTCCGCTCCCGTGGCCGGATCGAGCGGGCCGAGCCGGGCGAAGATGCGAATCGGACGGGAGGGGATGAACTGCACGAGCTGGTCGAAGTAGTCGGCCCCGCGGTCGAGCAGCACGCCGCCGGATGCCTCCTCGTCCTCCCAGCAACCGAGCCCCCACACGATCAGCCGGGCCTGTTTCAGCTCCCCGAGCTTCCCGGTGCGGACCGCGTCGAGGGCCGTGCGGAAGTCGTCGTCCCAGCGGCGCGGCTGGAGGACCGCGAGCCTGCGGCCGGATTCGTGGGCGGCGGCGAGCATGACGTCCGCTTGGCGGGGCGTCTCGCACAGCGGCCGTTCGACGATCGCATGCTTCCCCGCGCCGACCGCGTTGACGACGTGTGAATGATGCGTCGCGGCCGGGGTCGCGACGAGAACCGCCTCGACTTCGGGATCGCGGAGCAGGTGGATCGGCGTGCGATGGAACCGCGCCCCGAATGCCGCCGCGAGCGGAGCGCGGCCCGGATCGGCATCGTGCGCGGCGACCGCGATCATGTCCGACCGGAGACTGAGCCGCTCGAGATGGTGCATCCCGCGGCGGCCCAGGCCGATCACGCCGACGCGGACTGCAGGAACTTCGGAAGCGAGCGACGACATGCGATTCCGCCGAATGGTTCCGGGATGCCGCGGCGGATGATTCTGGGTGCGGAACGAAGAGAATGCAATGACGGCGCGCGGGGCGGTTGCAACGGGCGGGGCTTATGCGATAATCGGGCCGCACGTTCGCGACTCGCCAGGAACATCTCAGCCAGGGGATCCGCACCATGTCTCGAAACAGCTCGCTGTTGTCCGCGGCGGCGTTGTTGGCCGTCGCCGTATCGGCCGTGGCGCCGCTGCACGCCCAGCAGATCGAGACGGCGAAGCCCGCGCCGGCCGGCGGCGTGAAGCCCCTGGGCCGCGTCTCCGGGTTCCCCGACTGGGTCACGTCGGTCGCCTGGTCGCCCGATGGCCGGCACGTCGCGGCGGGAAGCTACAAGCTCGTCAAACTGTTCGACGGTGCCACCCGCAAGGAGCTGGCGGTCCTCAAGGTCCCCTCTGGCTACGTGAAGGGACTTGCCTTCTCGCCCGACGGGAAGCGGCTCGTCAGCGGCGCGTATCAGGGAGTGATCGCCTGGAACGTCGAGGAGCGGAAGCCCCGGTTCGAGCTCCGCGGGCACCGCGGCTACGTCACCGGGGTCGCCTTCTCGCCCGACGGGCGGACGGTCGCGACCTCGAGCGAGGACCTCACGGTGCGGCTGTGGAACGCCGCCGACGGCACGCCGGGGATCGTCATCGAGGGGCACGAACACCCGGTGCAGGGGGTCGCCTTCTCGCCCGACGGCAGCACGCTCGCGACCGCGGCGGGGGACCCCGACCGCGTGACGAGGCCCGGCGAAGCCAGGCTGTGGGACGCCGCGACCGGCGAGGAGAAGGCCGCGCTTCCCGCGCCGCACAAGCGGGCCACGACCGATGTCGCCTTCTCCCCCGACGGCCACTTCCTCGTCACCACGAGCGACGACGAGACGATCAACGTCTACGACGTCGGCACGCTCAAGGCGCTCGGCTTCTTCGCCAAGCACCAGCGGCCGACGAACGCCGCGGTCTTCTCGCCGGACGGCGAGAAGGTCCTCAGCGCGGCGGGCGGTCGGGCGAAAGGGGGGAACACGGTGATGATCTGGAACCGGGCCGATGGCGACCCGCTGGCGACGATCCCCGCCCATCCGCAGCCGGTCCTCGCGCTGGCCCTCTCGCCCGACGGCCGCACGCTCGCCAGTGGCGGACAGGACAAAAGCCTTGCCTTCTGGGACGTGTCGGCCGTGCTGGGCATTCCCGCCCCCGCAAGTGTGGAGCCCGGAGTTCGGAATGCGGAGTCGCCCGAGAATTCCGCACTCCGCACTCCGCACTCCGCACTCGCGCAGGTGCAGCAGCCCGCCGCGCAGCGTGCGAAACCGTTCGTGCGGGTGGGGATCATCGGGCTCGACACGTCGCACGTGACCGCCTTCACCAACGTGCTCAACGATCCGAACCCGCAGCCCGACGTGGCGGGCTTCAAGGTGGTCGCGGCGTATCCCCAAGGCAGCCCGGACATCAAATCGAGTGTGGACCGCCGGCCCGGGTTCACCAAGGCGATGCAGGACAAGGGGGTCGAGATCGTCGATTCGATCCCCGCCCTGCTCGACAAGGTGGACGTGGTGCTGCTGGAGACGAACGACGGCCGCCCGCACCTGGAACAGGTGCTCCCCGTGCTCAAGGCGAAGAAGCGGGTCTTCATCGACAAGCCGATCGCCGGCTCGCTCGCCGATTGCATTGCGATCTTCGAGGCGAGCAAGAAGTACGGCGTGCCGTTGTTCTCCTCCTCGTCGCTGCGGTTCGGGAGCGACACGCAGGCGGTCGCGAAGGGGTCGATCGGCAAGGTGACCTACGCCGAGGCGACCAGCCCCTCCCCGATCGAGAAGACGCACCCCGACCTGTTCTGGTACGGCATCCACGGCGTCGAGGCGCTGTTCACCGTGATGGGGACCGGCTGCCGCGAAGTCACCCGCACCACCACCGAGGAGGGCAAGATCAAGGTCGTCGGCAAGTGGGACGGCGATCGCACCGGCGTGTTCATCGAGGCGAAAGGGTACAGCGGCAAGGCCGTGGGGACCGCGGGAGAAGTGAAGATGGGCGGCGACGTGAGCTACCGCGCCCTGGTGGCCCAGTTCGTCCACTACTTCAAGACCGGCGAAGTCCCCGTCCGGCCGGAAGAGACGATCGAGATGTTCGCGTTCATGGAAGCCGCGGACGAAAGCAAGCGGCAGAACGGCGCGGCGGTCGCACTGGCGCCGCTGATCGAGAAGGCGCGGGAACAGGCGAAGCAGCGGCTGGCGGAGTTGGACAAGTGACTTCGTCCGTCGTCGGTCGTCCGCTGTCCGTAGCTGAATTCGCAAGAATTCAGTCCGAGCCGTCTGAATTCTGGCGAGTTCAGCTACCAAGCACTCCCTCATAGGAACCTCATCATGCGGTCCGTCTCCCTCGCGCTGGCGCTTTCCGTCCTGACTTGTCTCACATCCGGAGCCGCGATGGCCGCCGACAACCAACTGACTCCCGAGGAAGAGCAGGCGGGCTGGAAGCTGCTGTTCAACGGCAAGGACGCCTCCGGCTGGATCACGAGCAACGGCAAGGCGCCGCCGGCCTCCGTCGTCGAGGACGGGGCGCTCATGCCCTACCAGTCGGGCGGCTATCTCCTCGTCCACGAGCGGCCCTACGGCGATTTCATCCTCAAGTGCGACGTGAAGATGCCCGAGGAGTGCAATTCCGGCATCTTCTTCCGCGTCGGCGACTTGAAGGACCCGGTGCAGACGGGGTTCGAGATCCAGGTGATGAACTCGAAAGGGACCGGCATGCAGGACTTCGGCGCGATCTACGACCTCGTCCCGCCGAAGAAGAACAACCTCAAGCCCACCGGCGAATGGAACGCCGTCGTGCTTACCTGCGATCGGCCGCGGATCACCGTCGAGGTCAACGGCGAGAAAGTCGCCGAAATGAACTGCAACGAGTGGACCGAGCCGGGCAAACGGCCCGACGGCAGCCGCCACAAGTTCAAGCTGGCGGTCAAGGACTTCCCCCGCAAGGGACACCTCGGCTTCCAGGACCACGGCCACAAGGTGTGGTTCAGGAACGTGAAGCTCAAGGACCTGGACGCGGTCCCGGCTGGGAAGTGACAGTAGTTGCAAGAATGCGAATCCGTCATTCCCGCGCAGTTCTTCGCCGCCGGTCGCGGTCACAGATCGCGCCCCTCCTCCAGCCACTCCTCGCGCAACTGCACGCGGCGCGGGGCGTTCATATTGAGCAGCCGAACCGTGGCACGTCCGGCAGGCGTCACGCCGACGATCGTTCCCCCGCGAAAGTGGAAGTGCTCCGTCCACACATCGGCGCGCGGATCGTAGAGGGGCACGACAGCGCCCGTCACGGGGTCGATGCTCGTCAGGTTCGGTCCCTTATAGGGCAGCGGTCGCAAGCCAAGGCGGATCGTCCACGCCGCCGTGCTGTCGGGCGATGGTGTGCTCAACGTGGAGGAAATCGCGGGGTTTGCCGCTTGCGGCAGATGGCAGTACTCGCAGGCGTTGCCGGCACGATGACGAACCAGCTCGCGCGTCCGGGAGTCCATGCTTAACCCGGATGTTCGGCCAGGAACTTGCGGGCCTTGGACTGGATGATCGAGAGCACATCGACCGCTTCGACGAATTCCCGGTATTCCACCGCTTCGTCGGGCGTCAACGCGCCGCTCTCGGCTTTCTCGCGAAGTTGCTCGATTCGGGCCTGCGCCTCGTCGTCCGCGCGGAGGCCGACGATGGTTCGCGCCGCTTCCGGCGTGAGGGCTTCGGTCACCGGATCGAGAAAACGATCGAGATAGCTTGCTGCCGACATGCCATCATCATAGCGCTTCGGATCAACGATGGCGATGTCGCCGCTCCGGTCGAACCCCATCATTCTGCCGGCTCTTCTCGAACTTCCCCACCGCCCCGCGGCCGGCTTACGCCGGCCGCTGGCTGTCCCTCGCGCTCCTCGAAGAACTCCACGAGGATCGCCGCGACCTGTGCGCAGCCCGAGATGTTGAAGTGGCACTCGTCGTAGAACACCGTCCCGTCCTTCGGCAGCATGTTCGCCAGGTCGATCGCCGGCACGCCTTCGTCCTCGGCGACTTCCAGCAGCGTCTCGTTGAAGGCCCGCATGATCTTCGCGTAGGCGTCCGGCGTGTACGCCCCCTCGTGGTGCTGCACGATGAACGTCTCGGCCACTTCCGGAGGAAGGTCCGCCTCGAACCGAGTCGGCTGCGTGAGGAGTACGAGCTTCAGCTCGAGGCGGCGGCAGGTGGCGATCAGGTTTCGCAGATCCTGCCGGTAGTCATCGAGCATGTCGGGTAGATTGTCCGGCGGCGCGGTGAGCGTCTGGCGAGCGAGCGCGTCGCGTCGCTGCCGCCGCGCGTCGCGATACCATTCGCCGGCGTCGTCCTGGACGAGCGAGTCCGACCTGATCCGCCGCTCCAGAGCCCGCAGCAGCCGGACGATGCCCAGCCCGCGGTAGTAGGCGTACCACGGCGCGGCGACGTGCGGCGGGGTGACGATGTCGAGTTCCGGATGCGTGAGCCGCCGGTCGTGATTGCCGGCGACGCTCACGTTCGCATCGTTGATGCCGCACAGGGCGATCACCCAGTCGAACCGCGGGGCGAGCGCATAATCCTGGAGCAGGCGATCGTGCTCGGCGGTCATGTGCCCCGGCTTTCCGGCGTTTCCCACGAACACGCGGCGGCCAAGCCGCGGCGCGAGTTCGTCCTGGAGCTTCCACGGCCAGCTCGCGGCGTCGGTGACGTATCGGCACTGGGTGGTGCTGCCTCCCACGCACAGGATCCGCAGGTCCATGTCGTCGAGATCGACCTCGGGACCGCGGACGCCGAAGCTGTTGACCGTGAAATCGATGCGGCCCGAGACGCCTTTCATCGTGTCGGCGGCCGGAGCGCTGATCGCGATCGGCGGCCAGGGAAGACCGGGCGGCGGCTCGGGATATAACAGACGCACTGCCCCCTCGCACGCCAAGACCGCCAGCAGCACCGACCAACTCGCGAGCAGCAGCTTCGCGGGCGACTTCCCGCGGCGCAAGATCACCGCCAGGATCCCCAGCCAGGCGAACGTGAGCCCCAGCACCGCGTGATCCAGCCAGCCGAGGGTGACGGGATCCTCCTGCCAGACGACCGTCGACACGACGAGCGCGTGCGCCAGGAAGGGGAGCAGCAACAGGACGAGCCATCGCGAATTCATGCCCCGTCGTTCCCCTTCAGCTTCCGCACGAAGAACTCGGTGACGATCCGGGCGATCCGCTCGTTGCCCGACGTGTTGATGTGCAGCTCATCGAAGAACACCGTCTCGTCCTTGGGCAGTTCCGCGTCGAGATCGATGCAGTCCACGCCGTGCGCCGCGCACACGTCGCGCATCGTGCCGTTGAACTCGGCGACGATCCGCTCCATCACCTCCGGGACGTACACTCCGCGCTGTTGATACAGCACGAAGGTGTCGGTCACCTCGGGGGGCAGGTCTTTCCCGAATCGCGTGGGGTGCGTGAGCATCACGAGCTTGAGGTTCATTTCGCGGCAGGTCGCAACGAGCCGTTCAAGGTCGGCCCGATACGAATCGACCATCACGTCGAGCTCCGGGGGGAGCGAGCTGAGCGGCGTCTCCGCCAACTTTCGCCGGCGGATTTCGCGTTCCGTCTCGTACCATTCGCCACGGTCGTCCATCTCGCTTTCTTCCCGCGCGAACAAGGCCCGCCAGGCGCGGGGGAGCGCCGAGTGCCGATAGTAGGCGTAGACGGGGACCGGCTCGCGCGCGGGGGTCAGCACGTTGTGCTCCATTCCCTCGACGAACTCGCCGTAGATGCCGTCCAGCCGCACGTTCGCGTCGTTCGTCCCGCAGGCGACGACCACCCAGTCGAACTCCTGCGTGTGGGGATAATTGCGCAGCAGGTAGTCGTGCTGGATGGCGATGTCGATCGAACGGCCCGCGTTGCCCACGAACACCGTCCGCCCCAGCCGCTCGGCGAGGTTGTCCTGCAGCAGCCACGGCCAGCTCTTGCGGTCGGTGACGTAGCGGGCCTCGGTGATCGCGCTCCCGAGACAGAGAATCTTCAGGTCCATCTCGCCGAGATCGACCTCGGGACCGCGCACGCCGAGGCTGTTCACCGAGTAGGTGATGGGGCCGGAGATGCCGGGCATCGTATCGGCGGCGACGCTCTCGCGGACGCCCGGCACGAGCGGCAGCCCCGCGGGCACGCGCGGAAACAGCGCCTGCGCCGTCAGCTCGACCACCGCGTACAGGGCGAGCAGCGAATACGTGCCGATCAGAAAGGGCTTCAATCCCTTACCGGACCGCAACACGACCGCCAGCGCCACGAGATACGCGAGCGTGCCGCCGAGCATCGCGAGGTCGCTCCACGCCAGCGTGGTGTAGTCCTCGAAGAACACCGTCGAGGCGACGACCGCGCAGTGCGCCAGCACCGGCAGCAGCAGAAGCCAGGCCCACTTGGATTTCATGCGCGGGTGAGTCCCGATTGGCGGCGGACCAATCCACGATAAGATACGCTGGCAGGCGCACGCAAGAACCCGGCCGGGAAATCGCTCATTCATCCGTCCCCAGCGCCGACTTCCGCCGCAGGACGTGGTGGTAGTGCTGGGCGAACCGGTGCGACTCGTCGCGGACGTACTGCAACAGCCGCAGGGCGTAGGAATGGCGGCTGAGCTTCCGCGGCGCCGCTTCGCCCGGCACGTACACCTCCTCCTCCCGCTTGGCGAGCGAGATGGTGAACGGCGGATCGACGCCGATCGCCCGCATCGCCTCGAGCGCCGCGTTGAGCTGCCCCTTCCCGCCATCGATCAGCAGGATGTCCGGGAACGGCTCGTCTTCCTGCTGCAACCGTCGCAATCGCCGGCTGACCACTTCCCGCAGCGCGGCGAAGTCGTCCACGCCATCGACCGTGCGGATGCGGAACCGCTTGTAGCCGTGCTTGAACGGCAGACCGTCGATGAACTGCACGAGGCTCGCGACCGTTTCGCCGCCATGCAGGTGGGCGACGTCGACCCCTTCGATCCTCCGCGGCAGCTCGGGGAGGTCGAACACCCGCTTGAGTCCCGCCAGCCCTTTCTTGGGGTCGATGTAGAACACCTCGGGCTGGGCGTGAGATTCGAGACTGCCGCGGAGGCTCAGGTTCTCGAGTGCCTGGATCTCGTCGCGGATGCGGGCCGCCTTCTCGAATTTCAACTCCTTCGCCGCGGCCTGCATGTCGCGGCGCATCACGCGGAGGAGCTTGTCCTTCTTCCCATCGAGGAACATCCGCAGCCGGCGGATGTCCTTGCGGTACTCTTCCTTGCCGATCCGCAGGTTGCACGGGGCGGTGCACTGCTTGATGCTCGCCAATAAACAGGGGCGGAACCATCGCCAGCGTTCGTCCGCCTCGTCGATCTCCAGCGAGCAGGTGCGGAAGCGGAAGATCTTCTGCAGCACCGCGATCGCGCCGCGGAGCTTCTTCGCGTTCGTGAACGGCCCGTAGAGCTTCGTCCCCTTCGCCTGCGGCGTCCGCGTGAATTCGACCCGCGGGAAGTCCTCCCGCAGGTGGATTTCGAGGTACGGGAACGTCTTGTCGTCCTTGAGCTCCTGGTTGAACCGCGGCTGGATGTCCTTCACCAGCCGGGCCTCCATCAGCAGCGCGTCCACCTCGCTGTCGGTCGGCAGGTGATCGAGGTCGACGATCTCGCGGACGAGATCGGCCGTGCGACGATCGACCGCGGCCGCCTCGGTGAAGTAGCTCCCGACCCGGCTGCGAAGGTTGACCGCCTTGCCGATGTAGATCACCCGCCCCAGGGCGTCCTTCATGAGGTACACGCCGGAGGTGGTGGGGAGCAGCCGGGCCTTGTCGCGGGGGGTGAGCCGGGAATCGTCGGAGCTGGCGGCGGTCATGGTCGAATCATACGCGCCGGCAGCGGAACGCCAAGGGGTCACTGAGCAGGCGTGGCTTCGGTCGGCACGATCCGGAGCGTGCAGCCGATGCGGGCCAGCGCCTGCTGGAGCGTATCGATCGCGAGGTGCTTGCGGCCGGCGAGGACGTGGCTGAGCATGTCCTCCGAAATGCCGGTCGCCCGGCAGAACTCCCGCCGCGTCTTGAACCGCTCGCGGATCAACTCCGCCAATTCGTCGCGGTAATCCGGCGCGCGAGCGAGACCCTGAGCGATCGCCAGGCGATCGTCGAGATCCTGGGCGATCCGAAAAAGCGCCGAGCGCGCGGACTCTTTGCGCGACAAGCCACGGCCATCGTAGAGTGCCGCGATTTCACCAGTCCAGAAGTTCGTGAATTCGGACCAGTCGGGATTCGTTGCGGCGTGAGCTCGGATGCGATCCAGGAGCGTAAGCTCCTCGGCGTCCAAATCGGACAGTGAGCGTTCGCGGCCGGTTAGATCGACGTAGCTATTCGACGCAATCATGCTCGACCGTCATTCCGGCGGTTGTTCGATGAATTCGACTTTGCCCGCAATGCTCAAGTAGATCGACTTCTGATGAAATCGGAGGCATGTTTCCGTCAGCAGGTCTCGCAATTCCGGAATTTGCTTCCGCTCGAGTGCGACTTCGTACTTCCGCGATCGATCATCGACGCGACCGCCGGTGTCGGGATCGGCGTAGAACCCCTCGTACAGCACCAATGCCCGGCTTGCGCCGCGGAACCTTGCCCACAACTCCTCCTCGAGCCATCGCCAGACGTCAACCGAGTGCAGCCTACCGTCCGACAGGTTCCTGTCACGGCTGATCGGGATGAGAAACGCACACTCCAGCAGAGTTCGACCGGGCATTGCGCTCGCTCCAAATCAGCATAGACGAGACATGACCGACAGTCAACTAAAGGATTGCCAGAATTCAAAGGCGATTTCTGGTGACGGACGATTCCCGGACAAGCCCCTCCAGAGTCACATCCACCACCACAATATCACGAAGCCGCCCACGTACAGCGCGAGCATCGCCACGCTTTCCACGCCGATCTTCCCCGGCCCTCCTTTTTGCCGGTAGATCAGCCCCGCCAGCAGGACGATGTTCAGCAGGACCGCCAGGCTCGTGAGGAACATCTCGCGGTGGCCGACTCCCTCCCCGTGGTACAGCGAGCCCGAGAAGTAGACGGCGTCCGCCGCCGCCACGAACAGCACGTCGAAGAAGTTCCCGCCGACGATATTGCTGACGGCGAGCGTCAACGCCCCCCGGCGGACCGCCGCCACGCAGGTGACCAGTTCGGGCAGCGAGGTGGCGACCGCCATGAACAGCCCTCCCACCACCGTCTCGGAAATGGGAGTTTCCACGACGACGTGGGCCGCGACTTCCGCGATGACCACGCCCGCGACCAACGTCAGGCCGCCGGCGATCAGCAGGGCCGCCGCCAGAAACGGCAGGCTCTCGATCTGATGCCCCGGGGCGGGTTCGTCCTCGACCGTTTCCCTCGTCCGCCGAGGCCGCCACATCGGATACCGTCCGGTGCGATGCACGGCGTAGAACGCCAGTCCGGCGGCGAGGAACAGCACGACCGTCCCGGGATGCACGTGCCCGAGCGTCACGGAGGGCCCGCTCAGCGACGTAACGACGATCGTCAGCAACAGGACGAGCATCGCCGCCTGCATCATGTTGGCGGCCGACGCCGCCGCGTGCTCCAGGTTCGCCTTGCGATACGCGATGTCGGCGATGGCCAGGGCCACGGTCTGCATGGCGATGCCCCCCATCGCGTTCGAAATCGCCAGCGCCGGGTGCCCCTGGAGCGCCGCCGTGACGGAAGCGGCCAGCCCCGGCAGCGCGGTCAACAACCCGAGGAAAACCATCCCGGTCACGGCTTCGCCGAGGCCGGTGCGGTCGGCGATCCGGTCGGCATAGCCGGCCATCTTCGCCCCGGCCACGCCGATCACCGCGCTCGCCAGCAGGAAGATGGAGACGTCGGCCCACAGCGGCAGGTCGCGTGCAAGCACCGGGGGCCTCCGATCGTCGTGTGCGGGAAATCGATTTCGGCAATGCGGCGGCGAACCTCCGTTCCCGTTACCGCCACGAATTGTTCTCCAGCATCTGCCGCACGACCTCCTTGCGGTCTCCGGTCTTCTCGAAGATCGCGAGCTGCTGGCGGCTGCCGGTCGTCCTGGGGAGGTGCGTGGCGGACTCCAACTCCTCGAGGCAGTCGAGCTGGCGGGCGGTGGGACGGAGGAGTTCGATCAGGCGGTCCACCACTTCCTGCACCGAGCGCTGCGAGAAATCGCCGCTGTCGACGAGGCGGGCGTCGGGGCCGAACCGGGTCGCCCGCCACTTGTTCTGCTCGACCATCATCGGGTGGTACTCGGACAGGAACGTCCCCTCGTCGATCTCGGTCGAGATCGCCTGCACGAGGCACTGCACGAGGGCGGTCAGCGCCAGCACCTGGTCGAGGTTGGCGGGCATGTCGCACACGCGGACCTCGACGGTGCCGAAGTTGTGGTGCGGGCGGATGTCCCACCACAGTTCGCGAATCGTGTTGATGAAGCCCGTATCGACGAGGTGGTTGACGAGCCACACGTACTCGCTCCAGTTGCGCATCTGCCGCGGCAGCCCGGCGGTGGGGAGCGCCTCCATGATCTTCGAGCGGTTCGAGTGCAACCCGGTGTTGCGGCCTTCCCAGAAGGGGGAGTTCGCGGAGAGCGCGAGCAGCGTCGGCAGGTGCCGCAGCATCCGGTCGCAGACCATGATCGCCTTGTCCCCCGTGTCCACCCCGACGTGGACGTGCAGGCCGAACGTGACCAGCCGGCGGGCGATGTCCTGCATCAACTCGACCAGCCGATAGTAGCGGTCGTTGACGGTGATCTCCTGATCGATCCACGAGGAGAAGGGGTGCGTGGCGGCCCAGAACAGCCGCAGGCCCGCCGCGTCGGTGATCTCCTCGAGGGCGGCGAGGCACTCCCGGAGGTCGTCGCCCGCCTGGCGGACGGTGCGGCAGATCCCCGTGTTGATCTCGAGGTAGCACTGCATCAGCTCGGGCTTGATCCGCTCGGCGAGGTGCCTTGGGACGCGCTCGATCACGCGGTCGATCGAGTTCGACAGCGCGAGCGTCTCCGCGTCGAGAAGCTGCAACTCGAGCTCGACGCCGATCGTGGGCCGCTCGTTGCGGGTGAACTTGATCGTGGACATGACGCTTTCGTTGTCGCACGACGCCGCGCGGGCGTCAACGGGGAAACGATCGACGGACCGAATGAACCGAGTGACCAATGACCAATGACCAATGACCAATGACCAACGATTCAGAGCATTGGTCATCGGGGCTTGGTCATCGGGGCTTGGTCATTGGGGGCTTGGTCATTGGCGATTTTCCTTCACCCACGCCGCCACCGCCGCCGTTCCCACCGCGGCCCCAATCCAGTCGGCCAGCATGTCGAGAAACTCGCAACTGCGGCCGAAGGGGATCTGCGTCAGCTCGTCCAGGAGGCCGAAGCCGGCGACAATCGCGAATGCCCAGAGGAACGTCCGCCGCGTCCCCCCGCGGTAAAGGGCCAGCCACGCCGCCAACAGCGTGGCCAGTCCCGCATACGCGAGGAAGTGCTGGAGCTTGTCCCATTGCCCGCCCGGGGCGGGCACGCGTTGCAGCGGAATGTGCGTCCCGACGACCAGCGCGATCCAATACACCGCCAGCGCCCAGCCGAGCCAAGTCCGGGACCGCGCCATGCAGGACATCTTTCCGGACGTTCAAGGTCATCCGCGACCGAGGTTAGCCGCGACGCGCAGGCTTTGCGCAGCGGAGCGCGTCCCGCGGCGCTACTTCGTCGAGATCGCCTGCGCCAACGGCCGCAGAACGTGCTCGATCACGTAGTCGTCCAGCAGCCGCTCGCAGTGCATGCGCAGCGTGCCGAGCGTGTCTTCGAACGAGGCGTCCGGCGGGAGGCTGCCGTATTGCCGCACCGTGAAGTACACGCTGATCTGGTCCTCCGGGAAGTCCTGCCGGCGGACCTGGTAGGCGCTGGTGCGGGTCTCGACCATGAGCCGTGCCTGGAGACGGCAGGTCTCGTCGAGGCCGATCGTCATCGACGGCTCGTAGTTCAGGACCTGGGCCCCTTGGACGTCCATCAGGCCGTCGAGGGCGCCGCCGGTGCCGAGCGCCTCGGCCACCAGCTCGTCGTGATTGCCGCTGTAGGTGAAGTCGAAGCCCATCATGTAGTCGAGGGCCTCGCAGTCGAGCGGGCTGACGGAGAGCATGTAGGGGACGAGACCCAGCACGAGCTGGTGCTGGGCGAAGGCGGCGTCGACGTCGAGCGGGTTGACGTATCCGCTGCAGACGCGGCGGGGCTCGAGGGCGATCCACCGCTGGTGCCCCTGGTCCTTGTCCTCTTCCAGCACGAAATCGCCGTTGTCGCGGGTGTAGAAGTTTCGCATCGACGGGTAGTTCTTCTGCACCCGCGTGAAGAAGTCGAGGATCGTCTCCCGGCTCTCCGGGAGGCGCATCTCGGTGTTGAGGTTCATGTTCAGATAGAAGTCGTCTGCGAACGAACCGTACGCGTTCATGCGAAAGACCTTTGGCGATCCGGCGATTCGGGCACAGGCTGGAACCCTGCGACACCGTATTGTATAGACGGGGTGGGAGCGGGTCAAAGTGCCGATCCGCACCCCCCGTCGTCGCCTTCCGTACCCTCCCCGCGATCTCCAGGAGCAGCCATGCCGCAATTCGCCGCTTTTCCGACCGATCTCGGCTGGTTCGGACTCGTGGGCGAGGACGGAGAAGTGCTCCGCCTGGTGATCGGACACCTCGGGCCGGAAGACGTTCGCCGGGCGGTCCGCGAGGCGGCGCCCGCCGCCGATTTCGTCGAGCAGGATTGGGACCCGGACCTCCGCCGCCGGCTGGAGGGTTACGCCCGCGGCGAGGCGGCGCGCTTCGCCGATTGCCGCGTCCGCTACCCGCTCGCCCCCGCGTTCCGTCGCCGCGTGTACGAGACGGCGATGCGGATTCCCTACGGCTCGACGCTGAGCTACGCCGAACTCGCGGCGCAGGCCGGCTCGCCGCAGGCCGCCCGCGCGGTGGGGAACGCGATGGCGTCGAACCGCGTGCCGATCCTCATCCCGTGCCACCGCGTCATCGGCGCGCGGGGGCGGCTCGGGGGCTTCTCCGCCCCGCAAGGGACCAGCCTCAAGCAGCGGATGCTCGCCCTCGAGGCCGCGTCACTCCTCGATGTTTAGCCGCGACCGAGGTTAGCCGCGACGCGAAGGCTTTGCGCAGCGGAGCGGCACCGTCCGGCTCGATGAACGCCTCACTGCCCCGCGGCGCCCGGCAGAATCAAATCGGCGTGCCAGAAGCGGTTCAGCTTGCGGACCAGCTCGAGAAACTGGCCGATGTCGACCGGCTTCGTGAGATAGCCGTCCACGTCCGAACGGTCGACCGCCGCCACGTCTTCCTCGGCGAGCGAGGCGGTGAGCACCACGACCGGGATCCGCCGCAAGTCGTCGTCGGCTTTCAAGTCGGCGAGGATGTCGCGGCCGTGACGCCCCGGCAGTTCGAGGTCGAGCAGGACCAGGTCGGGACGAGGAGCGCGGACGTACTTTCCCTCCCGGTGCAGGAACTCCAGGGCCTCGCTCCCGTCGGTGAACCACGCCAGCCGGTGCGGGATGCGGCTCTTGCGGAGCGCCCCCATCGTGACCCGCGCCGCGGTCAGGCTGTCCTCGACGAGGAGGATCTCCATCGGCCGGCCGATGGCGTCGCGCGACTCGTCCGCGGAATCGTGCATCATGCCAGCAACTCGTGCCGCACGCGGCCTTCGCCCGCCGCCGCCAGCGGGCGGTTCAGGCGGTCCGGGATCATGGTTTCCGGGTCGATCCCCAGCAGGTGCAACATCGTGGCCAGCACGTCCTTGGGAGAGACCGGGTTCTCGGCGACGTAGCCGCCGGTCCGATCGGTCGCCCCGATGATCTTCCCGCGGGCGAACCCGCCGCCGGCGAAGATCGCCGAATACGCGTCCGACCAGTGCCCCCGCCCGCTTCCTCTGACGGTCGTGGTCACGCGGGGGGTGCGGCCGTGCTCGCTGAAGCAGGCGACGATCGTCTCGTCCAGCAGGCCGCGGGCCTCGAGGTCCTCGACGAGGGTCACGAACGTCTGGTCCAGCCCCGGGCAGAGCAGGTTCCGCATCTTCCAGAAGTGGTTCGTGTGCGTGTCCCAGGCGCTTTGCAGGTGGTGGAAGTCGTCCCAGAACACGGTCACGAACCGGCCGCCGGACTCGACCAGCCGCCGGGCCGCGAGCGACGCCTGCCCGAACAGGTGCATGCCGTACTTCTCCCGCGTTTCCACCGACTCGCGTTCGAGGTCGAGGGCCGTCCGCGTCTTTCCCGAGATGAGCAGGTCGAACGCCTGCTGGCGCCGCTTGTCGAAGCTGCCGGTCGACCCCGCGTCCAACGCGCGGCGGGCCGATTCGAGCTGCTCCAACAGGCGGCGGCGATCGTCCAGCCGGGCGGTGAGGTGCGGGGCGAACCGCTCCTCCCCTGCGGTGAGCTTCAGACTGAAGCCCGGCTTCACGCCGATGAACGGATCGCGATGCTCGTTGTCGGTGCCGGGCGAATAGCAATAGTGCTCCGTCCCTTCGCCCTGAAAATCGGTCCACACCGGATCGTAGTTCGGGCCGAGAAAGTGCCCGTACGGGCCGGAGTCGCGCGACGGATGGGAGCGGCGGGAACTGAGCAGGTACGGCAACGCGATGTTCCGCGGCATCTCGGCCGAGCCGCGGCCGGCCTGCTCGTCGAGGTAATCGACGACCGACCCGATGAACGGCCAGTTCCGCGGGTCGCGCGGGTTGAGCTGCATCGGGATGTCGCTGATCGGATTGGCCGTCAGCGCGTAGGCCACGTCGTGATTGGCGTGCGGGCTCGTCATCGAGCGGACGACGGTGATTCTGTCGGCGATGCCGGCGATGCCCGGCAGCGTCTCGCAGAAGCGGACGCCCGGCAGTTTCGTCGGGATCGAGCCGAACTCGCCGCGGATCTCCACGAGAGCGTCCGGCTTGGGATCGAACGTGTCGTGCTGGCTGGGCGAGCCGAACAGGAACAGCAGGATGCACGACTTGGCCCGGCCGAAGCTCCCGCGATACTCGCTCGGCTCGACGGCCGCCTGAAGCGCCCGCAGGCGTCCCCACTGGCTCAGGCTGAGGAACCCGACCGATCCGATCGAGAGCAACTCCCGCCGCGTGATCCCGTCGCACAACGTCTTCGGGAAGCCGGCGATTCGCAGCATCGTCGCATCTCCCGGGAGAATCTTCGCTCGGAAGCAACAAGTGCGCCAGATATATCGGCGCATGCTAATCGGTCGTGCCAGAGAATGCCAGACAAAATGGCGGCCGTTGATGGGGTCCGGCTCGATTGCCGACTCTCCCCTCGCTGGCGCGTCGGGCTATGTCGCGGCTGGCGCGTCGGGCTATGTCGCGGCTGGCGCGTCGGGCTATGTCGCGAGCACCGGCAGGACGTACGGCCCTTTCGGCACCACTGCGATCCGGGCATCGGGACCGTGTTCGGCGAGGGCCTCCGCGATCGCGGCTTCGACCGACGCGGCCGGCTCGACGAACAGCTTTTCGAGCGTCTCCGCCGGCAGGCCGTCGCTCACGTACCGCACCCGGGCCTTGCGGCGGACTTTCGCCAGCTCTTCGAGCTGCCACTGGTCGAGCACGAAATAGTCCCGGCCGAGAATCCGCTCCATGAACGCGTCGAGGCTCGCGTGCTCCTCGAACAGCCGGCAGAACTCCGGGCTGCCGATCCCTTCCGTCAATCCGGCGGCGAGGATGATCGTCCCCCCGTGCTTCACGATCGGCAGCACCCCGGTCAACCCCTTGATCGACTGGTAGAAGGTCGTGTCGAGCGGATAGCCGGCGCTGGAGGTGACGACCACGTCGCACGGCTCCGCGACCTCCGCCTTGACGACCCGCTCGCAGAAGCGGGCCCCTTCGAGGAACGCCCGCTCCATGTCGCCGGCGACGATCGAAGTGATCCGCCGGGCGCGGTCGAGCGTGACGTTGACGATGAAGTCGCAGCCGGCCATGCGGGCGATCCGCGTGTTCTCCTCGTGGACCGGGTTCCCGTCGAGCAGCCCGCAATCGGCCCGCGGGTGCTCGAGGAACTGCGGCCCGTGCCAGACCTTCACCGTCTCGAGGGCCGCGATCCCCGGGCAGATCAGCTTCCGCCCGCCGGAGTAGCCCGCCATCAGGTGCGGCTCGATCAGCCCGGTCGCGATCTTCAGCTCCGCGTCGCAATAGCGGCTGTCGATCCACGCCGGCACGCCGCGCGGCGAATCGCCGAGAAACGTGTGCGCGGCGAGATCGCGGCCGTCATGGTTCTCGACGCGGTATTCCCCCGCAATCCGCTCGCCGACCAGTTCGACCAGCTCGTCTCCCAGGTTCGGCCGATGCAGCCCGGTCGCGATCAGAATGAGAATCCCCGCCCGCGGCACCCCCGCCGCTTCGAGCGTGCGGAGAATGCCGTCCAGCAGCAGTTCGTTCGGCACCGGCCGGGTGATGTCGCAGATGAGGACGCACGCGGTGCGCTTCCCGCGCGCGAGTTCCGCGAGCGGCGGCGACGCGGTCGGTCGCGCGAGTTTTTCGGCGAGCGCCGCCGCGGGATCGGCCAGCGGCTCGACCGCTTGGATTTCGAGCGGCCCAACGAGATTGCGGTCGGGAATTTCGACATCGAGCCCGCCGCGGGCGTAATCGAGGGTGATGCGCATGGAGCTGTCGTAACAGAGTCGTAGCGGAACTCGCAAGAGTTCCGACGCATCGTCGACCGAGTTCCCACATCGCCGGAATTCTTGCGAATTCCGCTACGAAGCTGCTTGAAGCAGACTCGATAAATCCGGCGATTCGCGGTACCTCAACGTTCCGCGACAGCATCCTGTGAGGTGACGACCTTGAACACCACCTCGCATGGCGGCGCCTCGCGCGAGAGGCTCACGGCGCCGGTGCGGAAATCGATTTGCAGGCAATGGTCCGTCAGTAGCCGCGTTCCGATCATACCGAAGCTCGTGCCGGCGGCGAAAGTCGTTTCGACCGCGATCCGCCGTTCGTCGAACTCGATTTCGATGAGATACACCTTCTCGTCGATCGCTTGGCCGTTCGCCAGCATCTCGTGTGTTCGTTGATACTCCTGCCAGAGTTCCTTGGCTTGTCGAATATCAACCGTCGGATTCCCCGAAGCGGGCATGTGCCATTACTCCCGAAGTCCTTTGCAATACATCTCTCTGATTATAGCTGATTCAGCCGGCAGGGCCGCCCCGACGGCTCCGTGCGCAGGACAACGAAACCGGCCGGCGGCCGGCGTCATTCCGTGTCCGCGAGGTCGATCTGGATGCGGACCACGTCCTCGCGCCTCGCCAGGAAGGCGTCCAGCACGGCGGGATCGAATTGCGTGCCCCGTCCCTCCTCCAGAATCCGGAAGCACTTTTCGAACGGGAACGCCGGCTTGTAGCACCGCTTCGAGCTGAGCGCGTCGAACACGTCGGCCACGGCGGTGATCCGGCCTTCCAGCGGGATGTCTTCGCCGGCAAGCCCCAACGGATAGCCCCCGCCGTCCCAGCGCTCGTGGTGCGTCAGGGCGATCTGGCGGGCCAGTTCGAGGATCGGCGAGCGCCCGTCCATGATCCGGGCCCCCAGCTCGGCATGGCCGCGGACCTGCTCGGCTTCCCGTGAAGGAAGCGGATCGACGATCTTCTTGCCGAATCCGCAGTGCTTCTGCATCAGCTCGAACTCTTCGGGGGTGAGCCGGCCCGGCTTGAGCAGGATCGCGTCGGGAATGCCGATCTTCCCCACGTCGTGGAGTTGGGCGGCCGGTTCCAGCACGTCGAGCCGGGCCGCCGGCAGCCCCAGTTCCGTTCCGATGATTCGCGCATACCGGCCGACGCGGACGATGTGATGGCCGGTGTCGTCGTCGCGGAACTCGGCGGCGCGGGCCAGGCAGCGGATCAATTCCAGTCTCGATTCCTCGAGGTCGGCGGTCCGTTCGCGGACGGCCTCTTCCAGCTCCTCGGAGTACCGGCAGAGGCGGTCCTGGTAGGCCTTGACGGCGAGCACGTTGCGCAGCCGCGCCAGCAGCTCCGACTTGTGGACCGGCTTGGCGAGCAGGTCGGTCGCGCCGCCCTCGAGGACTTCGAGCTTGTTGCGGCTCGTCGAGCTGGCCGTAAGGATCACCACCGGAAGCGTGGAGAGTTCCGGGTCCGTGCGGATTGCGCGGAGGATCTCCAGTCCGCTCAGGCCGGGCATGTGGATGTCCAGCAGCACCAGGTCGGGACGAAACGATCTCACCAGCGGCAGGGCGTCGAGAGAGTGATCCGTGGTTCGGATGTTCCGATAGCCGGCCATCTCCAGATAGCCCCGCACGACGTCGATGTTCAACGATTCGTCGTCGACGATCAGAATCCGGGATTGGAAGAGCGCGGCCGGACCGGGCCCTTCACCCGCCGGACGGGCGATCGTCGCCGGCGCGATCGGCGCCCGCTGGTCGAGCGATGGCAGCGAAATCATCGTGAAGTTCATCTCCGAAGAAATTTCAGTTCGAGCGATCAAACGGCGGCGACAGCCAGGCGGGCCGCCAGCTCCCGCAACTCCT
Source organism: Planctomycetales bacterium (assembly GCA_040877365.1). Lineage (GTDB taxonomy): Bacteria > Planctomycetota > Planctomycetia > Planctomycetales > Planctomycetaceae > JBBDNT01. The sequence continues at coordinate 16,666 of JBBDNU010000211.1, read as the reverse complement.
TCAGCGCGCCCCCCGCCCCGTGGGCGTTGCGTTGCCGGGCGTGGTGCTCCAGCTCGCCGGCCGGCGTGGTCAGGCAGTCGAAGCCGACGGTCCCGCCCGATCCCTTCAGCCAGTGCGCGGATTGCGCGAGGGCCTCCCAATCGCCCGCGGCGTGCCGCGCGTGCATCTCGTCCAGTTTCTCGGCGAGCTTGGTGAGGAAATCGACGACGATCCGGCGAAACTGCGGGAGCTCGACCGGCAACGTGGAGGTGATCGGGCGAGCCGGCCGGTCCTCCGCCGTCAAGGCCCCCGCCGCCTCGCTGTCCGCGCCCTCGGCGTCGTCCTCGAAGGGAACATCCAGGGCGGCGGCGATCGTCTCGATCAGCCCGTCGATCTGCACCGGCTTCGACAGGTAGCCGGTGCAGCCGGCGGCCAGACATTTCTCCTCGTCGCCGCGCATGGCATGGGCCGTGAGCGCGATGACGGGGGTCTCGATGCCGAGCGACCGCAACGTGCGGGTCGCCGAGTAGCCGTCCATCACGGGCATCTGCATGTCCATCAGGATCAGGTCGAAGGCGCCGGCAGCGGCGAGGTCGACCCCCTGCCGGCCGTTCTCCGCGCATACCACCGACGCGCCCGCTTCCCGCAGCACGAGGGAGACGAGCTCGCGGTTCGTCTCTCCGTCTTCGACCAGCAGGACGCGGACCGGCGGCAGCACGCGCTCCGCCAGCCGCGACCGCTGACGGCGGGCGTTCGGGCGAAGCGCCTCGCCGAATTCTCCGGAAACGAACGGCACGCCTTCCAGCGGGCCGCTCTCCAACGTGACGCGGAACGTGCTCCCGCGGCCCGGCACGCTCTCCACGCCGATCTCGCCCCCCAGCTCCCGGACGATGTGCCGGCAGATCGTCAGCCCCAGTCCCGTGCCACCGAACTTGCGGGTGATCGAGTTGTCGGCCTGATCGAACGGCAGGAAGATCCGCTCCAGGTGCTCCGGCGGAATCCCGATGCCGGTGTCCTCGACTTCGCAGACGAACCGCGGCTCGGCGCGGCCGGGATGCACGCCGGCGCGGATCGTGACCCTGCCGCGCTCGGTGAACTTGATGGCGTTCGCGGTCAGGTTCATCAGCAACTGCCTCAGCCGGGCCCCGTCGGTGAGGATCGTCTCGGGGACGGGGGTCGTCCATTCGCAGTCGAGCCGGAGTCCCTTCTCCTGCGCCCGGACGCGGAGCACCGACAGCACGTCGCACAGGATCTCGTGCGGCGAACAGGGGACGCGGTCGCACTCGATGCGGCCGGCCTCGATCTTCGACAGATCCAGGATGTCGTTGATCAAGGTGAGCAGGTGCTGCCCGCTGGCCTGGATGGTGTCGATGTGGTTCTCGCGTTGCTCGGCGGTGCCGACGCCGCCGCGGAGCACGTCCGCAAAGCCGAGAATCCCCGCCAGCGGGGTGCGGATCTCGTGGCTCATGTTGGCGAGGAACTCGCTCTTGGCGGCGTTGGCCGCTTCCGCCTGCTCCTTGGCCAACTGTAGCTGGGCCTGGTTGGCCTCGAGCTGCGCGGTCTGGCGGGCCGTGGCCCGCATCTCCCGCACCGCCTGCAGGATGCAGATGATGAGGAAGATGTCCTCGAAGATCACCCACCCCGCGTGCTCCATCCACCGCCAGGGGTTGGCCGACAGCACGCCGAACACCGTCTCCGGCCAGAACACCCCGCGGAGGAAATGGTCCGCCGCCACCACGAGCGTCGGCGGCAGCAGCAGCTTCCAGTCGCGGTAGGCGGCCAGGAACGCCAGCGACCCGAACACGTGGAAGTGGGTCTCGATCCGGCCGCCGCTGATGTGGATCAACAGCGACGAAAACATCACCTGGGCGACGGCGATCACGTACCGCGTCACGGCCCTCCCGGGGGCGAGCCAGGCCAGCGTCACCGGCAGGCTGCACAGCGTCCCCCCGAACAGGACCGCCAGCCAGACGTGCGGATGCACGCTGCTGCTCGCTCCCGACCAGGTGCGGGGAGAAAGCCAATACGCGCCTCCGATCGCCGCGGCCCACTGCACCAGCATCAACACGGCGAACATCCGGTCGGTCCGCCGATAGATCTGCTGCTGATGCGACTCGAGCAGCGTCTCGGCACGAGTCGCCAGCGCGGGCGCAGCGGTGGGAGCGTTCATGGCATTCGTTCTCATCGATCGGGCCTCGTCGCGATGTCGTCGGAATCGGTGCGAGAGCTCAGTTCGCAGCCGAAGACGGCGGTCGCAACGGCCGGCGGTTCGTGCTGGAGCAACACGGACTCGATCGCGGAGCGGCCGGGGTTGTCGCCGGCATGCCCGCGCCCGGCCGTGATTCCGCCGTGAAACGACAGCCCCCCGCTCGGCGCATACAGAAAGACTTCTCCGGAAACCCGCGCCCCGAACCGCCGCTGCTCGACACCGCCGGCGTCGACGCGGACGGCGACCCCGGGGATCCGGGCCGCGCTCCGCCACAAGTCGGTCTCGGCCCACACGTCGGGCGCGGATCGCGGCCGGAGGAACAAGACGTGTGCCGCGAGCCGGTCCCCGCGGCGCGTCATCAGCACCGCCAATTCATCGAGGCTGGCGCGGGAGCAGGGGCAGCGCGGATGAACGAACATCACCAGCGTCGGGCGGTCCGCCGCGAGCGGACATTCGCTTTCCAGGGGCCACTGCTCCGCGGCCGCGTCAGTCCGCGCCGGGGTGTTCTCGTACACGAGCGCCCAGACGAAACCGGCCGCGACTCCACACCCCCAGAGCACCAGCGCGATGAACGAAATCGATCCCCGCCGAGTCGCGGGGACGGCCGACGGGCCGCCCGGTCGAGGGGGGAATACGATTCGGGGCATCGTCGCCAACTCCGTCCGCTTCTCGGGGCCGCCGTCCGGTCAGGAAGAAACATACGTTGCCGCTCGGCAACGCCCTTCGCCGACCGGCACGCATTTCGCTGCATCGAACGGCCCCGGCAACGGTCGGATGGACTGCAACGGCGCTGCCGTTGGTGACGGGAAGATCGATCGTGCCGGACTTCCTTCTTTCCCGATTCGCGGGTTGACGGCTACAATCGAGCCGGGCGGATTTCTCGTGAACGATTCCTCCACGCGGCTCGCGTTCGGCAATACGCATGGCTTCCCTCACGACCGATCGCGACGCGGACGCTGCGGGGGAAGCGGCTTCCCGGCCGGGAGGGATGCGGCAATTGGTCGAGGCGGTGGTTTGCCTCGTGCTGGCCGTCATCGTGTTCCGCACGTTCGAGGTCGAAGGCTACATGATCTCGACCGGCTCGATGGCCCCCAGCCTGTGGGGCTATCACAAGCGGGTCGTCTGCCCGACCTGCGGCTACCCGTTCGCGATGGGAGTCGCCTTCGATGAGGACGAGAGCGGACTCGATGCGCAAGACGCTGGCGAGGAGGGGGAAGCGCCGGGCCGGTCGCCCGCGGAGCCGTGCGTCTGTCCCAACTGCGGGCAGGAGGCGATCGACGTGGCCCAGGTCCCCCGCAGCCAGGGAGACCAGTTGCTCGTCCACAAGAACGCGTTCCGGTTCCATCCGCCGCGGCGATGGGAGACGGTGGTGTTCCGCAATCCGCACCAGCCGACGCAGGCCTACGTGAAGCGGATCGTCGGATTGCCGGGCGAGCGGCTGCGGATCGTCGCGGGGGACGTGTGGATCGACGGCGCGGCGGCCCGCAAGGACCACCGCATGCAGCAGGCGGTGCGCGTCGCGGTCCACGAGCACGCTTACGCGCCGCAGGACGCGAACTGGCGGCCGCGCTGGCAGGTCGAGGGGGCAACGCTGTCGTGGAAGGAGACCTCGGAAGGCTTCGCGATCGCAGAGGCTTCTTCATCGGGAGCGAAACCGGGGGCCGAGCCGGACGTCTCGTGGGTCGTCTATCGCCACTGGGTCCGCGCGGGGGGGACGCACGACACGAGCGTGACGATCGGCGACTGGCCGGCGGGAGGCGATCCGCCGACCACCAGCTTTCTTCCCGTCCGCTACGATCCGGAGTCCGGCGTGCTGTCCTGCACCGGGGCGCTGTCGGCGTCGTGGCGGAAGCGGCTGCTCGACGCCGGGCACGGGGCCGAGTTCGCCGAGCAGGTCCAGCGGCTGTACGAGGAGTCGCATTACGCCCCGGTGACCGACGTGTACGGCTACAATCGGCGGGAAGGCGAGGCGGCCCCGGTCCCGGTCCGCGACCTGATGTTCTCCGCCATGGTGCAGGCGACGGGGGGCGCGGGACGGTTCGGCGTGCGGATGACCGACGGCCTGCAGCGGTTCGACCTCGTGCTCGACCTGGCGGCCGAACAGGCGCACCTGTGGGTCGACGACGACGAGCGGCCGGCCCGCACCGCCCCCTTCGCGCGGGAAGCGCTCGCCGGGCCGGCGCTCGTCGAGATGTCGCTGTTCGACCGGCAGGTGCTGGCGACGGTCGGCGACGCGCCCTTGTTCGACCCGTTGCCGCTCGATCCGCTCCCGGACGAGAGCGAGCCGCCGCGGACGCCGGTCCAGTTCGGAGCGCGGGGGCTGTCGGTGCGGGTGACGGAGCTCAAGCTGTTCCGCGACGTACACTATCGGACCGACACCCCGCGCTCGGCGCGGCACGGGACCGAGCGGGAGTGCGAGTTGGGGCCGGACGAGTATTTCGTGCTCGGCGACAACAGCCCGGTCTCGGCGGACAGCCGTTGCTGGCCGACGCCGGCGGTGCCGGGGCGGCTGTTCCTGGGGAAGCCGTTCCTGGTGCATCTGCCGTCGCGTCCGGGCCGGTTGCGGATCGGCGGGCGGACGGCGCACATCCGCATTCCGGACATCTCCCGCATTCGCTATATTCGCTGACTGAAGGGGACCGAGACGATCATGGCCGAGGTGAAACCGGACGAGAAGCGGCGGCGGCAGGACGGCACGCGCGAGACGGTCGAGCAGATCGTGGTCGCGTTCATCCTCGCGTTCCTGTTCCGCACGTTCGAGGCGGAGGCGTTCGTCATTCCGACCGGCTCGATGGCCCCGACCCTGTACGGCCGGCACATCGACGTGCACTGCCCGCAGTGCGGGTACGATTACGCCGTCGGGGCGAGCGGAGAGGTCGACAACGACGGGTACTTCGTCGGGAAGGTCGTGGAGACGGCGCTCTGTCCCAACTGCCGGTTCGAGACGCACGTCAAGAACATTCCGGGGACCGACATCGAGTACCTCCCGGTCTTCAAGGGGGACCGCATCCTCGTCAACAAGTTCCCGTACGAGTTCGGCGACCCCCAGCGATGGGACGTCGTGGTGTTCAAATACCCCGAGTCGCCGACGACGAACTACATCAAGCGGGTCGTCGGACTGCCGGGGGAGACGCTCGAAATCCGGCAGGGGGACGTGTACGTCAACAGCGCGGAGCAGCCGGAGTGGCGGATCGCCCGCAAGGACGACCCCGACAAGCAGCGCGAGCTGCAAATCCTGGTCTATGACGACCGCTTTCCCGAAAAGCTGCTGCACGAGCTCGCCTGGCCCGAGCGGTGGGCCGCCGTGAGGCCCGGCGACCGCGCGGATGAAGGGCGGATCGCCGGCTGGCTGGACGACGAGGAGGGCTGGAAGCGCGACGCCGAGGCGCGATCGTTCCATTTGTCGAGCGCGGCGGCCGCCGGCGACGCCCCGCGGTGGGTCCGCTATCGCCACTTCGTCCCCGAGCCGGAGGACTGGGTGGAGGCCCTGGCGGCCCGCGCCGCAGGCCGGGCGGCGAGCCTCGATCCCATGCGGCGGCTGCAGCACGTCTCGGACTTCACCGGCTACAACGCCTTCACGACCCGGCTCCTGCCGGGGTCGGAGGGCCCCCCGGACTCGGGCACCCACCACGGTCTGCATTGGGTGGGCGACCTGACTCTGTCCTGCCGGATCGAAGTCGGCGAGTCGGAGAGCGGGCAATTGATCTTCGAGTTGAACGAAGGGGACCGCTGGTATCGCTGCACGATCGACGTCGCGACGGGAGAGGCGGCGCTGTCGTATCTCGACGAGAACAGCCGCACCGAGCGCCCGTTCGCGTCCGGAAAAACGAAGCTCCGCGCCGGCGGGACGCACGACGTCTCGTTCGCGAACGCGGACGACCGGCTGTGCCTGTGGATCGACCGAAAGCTCGTCCAGTTCGATCGCGCCGGTCAAGAACGGGACGCGGCCGGCGGAGCGACCGATTATCCGCCGATGGGCGGCATGGGCGGGTTGCAAGCGGCGACCGACGCCGACAAGGCCCCGGCGGGGATCGCGGCCCGCGGCGTGGAGGCGACCGTGTCGCGGCTCCTGTTGGAGCGCGACATCTACTACCGCGCGGACATGCTGCACCCCGACGATCAGCACCGCCCTTCCCGGGACGATGGACCGCGGCAGGGCCCCGAGCACATCCCCGAGAACGACGATTCGCCCCATGCCGTCAGGTTCACGCTCGGCCAGGACGAGTTCTTCATGCTGGGAGACAACAGCCCTCAAAGCCAGGACAGCCGCCTGTGGGGCAACACCCGCTACGCCGAGCACCGGCACGCGGTCCCGCGGTCGGCGCTCGTCGGCAAGGCGTTCTTCATTTACTGGCCGCACGGGCGGCCATTTCTGAACGACGGGCGGGGCTATCCCGACGATGGAAACTCGGTGTTCGACACCGCCTTCCTGTCGAACTGGTTCTACCACCAGGAACGGCGAATCGAAGTCGACCGAAACGGCAAGGAGGGCGTCCGGGTCCTCAAGACCGACTACCCCAGCTTCCGGGTCCCGTTCTATCCCCAGTTCGGAAGGATGGAACGGATCCGCTGATTCGTCCGCTGTCCGTTGTCCGTCGTCAGTTGCCGATGCAACTGACGGAGTCGTCTTCCGCAACTGACCACCGACCACTGACCACTAACGAAGGAGGCACGGATGCCGCTTCTCGAAGGAATCGGACTGGTCAAGGATTATCCCGGCGGCAAGCGGGCCGTCGACGGCGTGGACGTCGTCGTCGAGTCGGGCGAGATCGTCGGCCTCTTAGGCCCCAACGGCGCCGGGAAGACGACCACCTTCCGCATGTGCTGCGGGCTGATCGAGCCCACGCAGGGGCGGGTGTTCCTCCAGGGGACCGAAGTCACCGACTGGCCGATGTATCGCCGGGCCCGCCGCGGCATGGGCTACCTCCCCCAGGACGACAGCGTGTTCGTCAAGCTCTCCGTCGAGAAGAACATCCTCGCCATCCTCGAATACCTGCACATGCCCCGCCGCGAGCGACTGGTCCGCGTCGAAGAACTGATGGACCAGTTCGGCCTGACGGACAAGCGGCGGCAGATCGCCTCGACCCTCTCGGGGGGGGAGCGGCGGCGGCTCGAGATCGCCCGCTGCCTCGCCAGCGACCCGGCCCTGATCCTCCTCGACGAGCCCTTCACCGGCATCGATCCCGTCACGATCCACAGCATTCAGGACATCATCGCCGACCTGCGGAGCACCGGCATCGCGATCCTGCTCACCGACCATCGCGAGCGCGAGACCCTCACGATCACCGACCGCAGCTACATCATCTGCGCCGGCAAGGTGCTCGTCAGCGGCGACGCCGAGACCGTGCTCGGCGACCCTGCGGCCCAGGCCCTGTACTTCGGCAAGCGGTTCGACGCCGCCTCGATCATCGAGGGGAAGGAGGCGTTCGGGAGCGAGAGCGCCCGCTCGGCCCGCGCGACGCAAGAGCCCGAGCAGGCCGCCTGACGACAATAGCCGGCGGGAAACTTCCCGCCGGCGGGCTGTGTTCGCGCTTCCCGAAGAGCCGCTCCCGAACTCGCCGCGGTCGTTGACCGCGGTCTGTCACGGCTGCTCAACCGTCTGAATTCTTGCGAATTCAGCTACGTCATGCCCGCGAAGGCGGGCATCCGGCAAGCGCTCCCCGGCGGCCTGGATTCCCGCCTTCGCGGGAATGACGGACAGAGCTGGATTCCCGCCTTCGCGGGAATGACGGACAGAGCTGGATTCCCGCCTCCGCGGGAATGACGGACACGCGCGACTCTGCTACGGCGAGGCCGCGTTGGTCGCCGGTTCCTCCGGCTCCTCGGGCGTGAATTCCGGCAGGATCGGCTTCCGCTCCGGGAAGCGGTGGTAGTGCGGGAAATCCCGCCCCTCTTCGTGAATGCACAGCACGCGGCCGCTGTCGGTCGCCACGAACAGCCGGTCCGTTCGGTCGTTCGAGAACCGGGCGGCGTAGTGCCGCAGCGGGAGCGCCCCGACCGGCCGCCCCGTCTCCCGCGACAGCAGCAGCACGTTCCCCAGATGGTCCGAGGCGAACACCGTCGCAGCGGTCGCCGCCAGGAATTGCGAGGCGTCCGCGTTCCACCACCTTCGCCGGCCGGTGGCGGTCTTCAGCGAGTGCAGCCCCCCGCGGGTCGGCGTGAGGTACACGTCCTCGTCGATCACGCTTGGCTGCATGCGGATCGGCAGGCCCGTCACGAACTCCCACCGCACCCGGCCGTTCTCCGAGTCGAGGGCGTAGAAGTTGAAGTCCTCCGAGGCGAGGAACAACAGCGGACCGCTGGTGGCCATCGGCGCCGAGACCGGCTTGTCCGTCTCGAACTGGAACACCAGCTTGCGGTTGTTCGCCGAGACCGAGTACAGCGAGCCGCGGCGGCTGGCGAAGCTCACGACCCGCGGCGTCACGACCGGCGGCGTCGTCACCTCGGAGTCGGCCTGATACCGCCAGGCGATCGTCTGGTGCGACCACTGCGGGAGGCGGTCCATGTCGTACAGCCGGCGGATCTGCTTCAGGTCGAGCGCGTACACGCTGCCGTCCAGCGAGCCGATGTAGATCCGCTCGGAGTCGATCGCGGGGCTGGTCGAGGGATGCGTCGGAAGCTGGATCGTCCACTGCGTCCGGCCGGTCGTCTTATCCAGCGCGAACAGCTGCATCCCGGACGACACGAGGACCAGCGCTTCGTTCGAAACGGCGGGATGGCTGGTGCGGTCGCGGCGGCCGAGCTGCACGGCCCACCGCTTCAGGCCCGTCTCGATGTCGAAGGCGGTGATCGTCCCCACCGTCGCCTGCACGTACAGCGTGTCCTCGTCGCTGGTCATGTGCAGCACGTGGTCCCGCTGGGGGTCCATCGTGGCGTGGTTGTGCCAGTCGAGGACCAGCCCGTGCCGCCCCAGCTCCCGCGGCGACGGGAGCACGCTTTCGGTCCGCTGCGACTGGCCGCGGGCGGCCGGCAAGCAGGCCGCCAGGCAGCACAGCATCGACGGGAGCACGCGCCAGGAAATCATCGCCGCCTCACGATCGGGTGGGAACCACGTGGAATTGGCCAATCCATCCTAACCCCGCCGCCCGGCCTCCGCCCAGCCCGTTCCTCGTGGATTTATCGGTTTTCGCCAGGATCGGGGCAAGCTCGTTGGTCCCCCCGGCGGACGACCGATACAATAAGGGCGACCGGGCCGCGCGTCTTCCCCCACCACACCATCCCGCGGCGACGACTCGGGAAAGGGGCACCATGGCTCGATGCATTCGCTGGCTGCTGGTCCTCGCGGCGACCGCGACCGCCGCTTCCGCGGCCCGCGGCGACGTCATCAAGCTCAAGAACGGGGGCGAGATCCGCGGGAGCATTTCCCGCAAGGCGATCGCCGGCGAAACCGTGACCATCGAGACCCTCACCGGCGCGACCGTCACCGTCGCCCGCAAGGACATCCAGTTCCTCACCTGGCGGTCCCCCGCCGAAGAGGAATTCGAGACCCGCCTCCGCGACCTCCCGACGAGCGACATCGAGGCGCACCGGCAGCTCGTCGAGTGGTGCCGCGAAAAGGGACTCACCCAGCAGCGGAAGACCCTCTTCGAGCGGATCGTCGAAATCGACCCCGACGACGCCGAGGCCCGCGCCGCCCTCGGCCACGCCCGCTACGAGGGACAATGGATGGGCCGCGACGAGCGGATGCGGGCCCAGGGCTACGTCAAGCACCGCAACCGCTACATCACGCCGCAGGAGCTCGACCTGATCCGCAAGACCGAGGCGGAGCGCAAGGCCGAGCAGGAGTGGTTCCCCAAGGTCCGCGTGTGGCTGACGTGGGCGGAAGGCCGGCACCCCGGCCGCCGCGACGAGGCGCTCGCCGGCTTCGGCGCGATCGACGACCCCGCCGCCCTCCCGGCGCTCGAGCGGTTCCTGTCGGGCCATACGGACCGCGGGCTGCGGTTGCTGTACGTGGGCGTTCTCGACCGCATGCCGGAGAACGTCGCCGTCCCTCCCCTTGTCGAGAAGTCGCTCGAAGACGCCGACCAGGACGTCCGCTGGAAGGCGCTCAACGCGCTCGACCCGGAGCAGTACGCCGCCGCCCGGCCCTACTTCGTCCGCGGGCTGACGCACGACCTGAACGCCGTCGTGCGGCGGGCCGCGCGGGGGCTGGACCGCGTGGGGGACCAGTCGTCGGTCCCCGACCTGATCGCCGCCCTCGTCACCTCGCACAAGTACCGCGTGGAACTCCCCGTCAACGACGCGATCTCGTTCAATACGAACGGCGCGTTCGCGCTCGGCGGAGCGCCGGGGACGGGGGGCCTCCCCCGCGAGCTGGAAGCGATGCTCCTCGCCGGGCAGCTCCCCAACGGCGTGATCGTGCTCCCGTCGCAGCCCGCCGTCCCCGTCCGCACCAAGGTCGTCACGGTCCGCGTCAACCAGCAGAACCCGGAAGTCCTGACCGCCCTGCAACGGCTCGCCGGGCAGGACTTCGGCTACGACGCCCGCACCTGGCAACTCTGGTGGGCCGCCCACAAGGCCCAACTCGACGGCCCCAAGCTGCCGTGAGCGTTTCACGTGAAACGAACGCCGCGTTTGAGCAGCCGCACCCGCTCCGCCGCACACAACCGCTGGGTGAGGCGTCGTTCGCGCCCCACAACATCCCGGGGGAGCGCGAACGCGCGGAACTCAAACGCGGCCGACCCCGCCGGCGAACGGACATCGCTCAACCAGCCGCCTTCGGTCACATTCGGCCGTCGCGACGCAAACGGCAGTTCGCGGGATCGGCCACGCATTTCCCAGCCCGGCGGAGCCGGAACCAATCTCAAGTTCGTTCAAGTTAGGGGAGCCAACGCACCGCCCTCTGCGCCCTCCGCGGTCGGATCCATTCGGACGATCTTGTTTCCGGCGAAGCAGAAAGATGAGCCGAGGGGTTTACCCCCTCGGTGGGAACACGGTCGCCGCACGAAGAATCTCGCCGGTTTGGTCCGGTCCCGCGAGAGCACCGAGGGGATAAACCCCTCGGCTCCTATTGTGTCCTCGTTTCGCGCCTCCCGCCGACTCAGCGCCGCAACTGCGCCGTGATCGTCGGGTCGTCGATCTTCGCGTCCTCCGCCAGCAGAAACGCCTTCGAGAGGATGATCGACAGCGTGCGGTCCCCCTCGAACGGCAGGTGCATTCTGCTGGAATGGACCTGCGTGCGGGAAAGCGGTTGCCGGAACGGCGGCCGGGCTATAATCTTGAGGCGGAAACTCCATTCGTCCCGCGATCGACCGGGCACGCTCCCGCTGAAAGGACTCGTCCACGATGACGCCGCTCGAATCGCTCGTCGCCACCGGCACCAAGCTCTGGCTGGACAGCGTCGATCCCGACCTGGTCCGCCAGAACAAGGCCCACGGGGCGACGGGGGCCACCTCGAACCCCGTCATCGTCTCGGACCTGGTCCGCACGAACCGCTTCGACCGGCCGATCGTCGATGCCCTCGAAGACGGACTCGACGACGAGACGATCGCCTGGAAGCTCACCGACCATTTCGTCCGCCTCGCGCAGGACGAGTTCGCCGAGGTCCATCGCCGCACGCACGGGAACGACGGCTACGTGAGCTTCGAATTGGACCCGCTGATCGACGACTTCGACTCGCCGCTGTCGCAGGCCGAGCGCACGGCCCGCTACGTCGAGCTGGGCAAAGAGTGGTCGGCGGGGCACGCCAACCGGATGATCAAAGTCCCCGGCACCGACGCCGGGCTCGACGCGCTGGAAGCCCTCGCCGCCGCGGGCGTCACGCTCAACGTGACGCTCCTGTTCACCGAGCGGCAGTACCGCATCGCCCGCGACGCGATCTGGCGCGGGGCGCAGCGGCGGAAGTCGCTCGAGGGGTTCAAGAGCGTGTACTCGATCTTCATCAGCCGCATCGACGTCTACACGAGAGAACACCTCCCCGAGCTGTCGCCGATGGCGCAGGGGCAGGTGGGCATCGTCAACGCGAAGCGGCTGTGGCGCGACAACCGCGAGTTCTGGAAGGACAAGAAGCTGCCGCTCGCCCAGGAGTTCATCTTCGCCAGCACCGGCGTAAAGGACAAAAGCGACCCGGCGGACAAATACGTGACGGCCCTCGCCGGCTCGGACATCATGACCAATCCCCCGGAGACGAACGCCGCCATCCAGCGAATGCCCGGCAAGACGTTCACCCGCACGGTGGACCAGATGCCCCCGCGGGAGGTGCTGGACGAGATCGACGCGAAGGTCGATTTCGCGAAGCTGGAGGCGGTGCTGATGCGGGAGGGGGTGAAGAAATTCGCCGACCCGCAGAAAGCGCTTTTGGACACGATCGCCGTGAAACGCGCCGCCCTGCAGGCGACCGGCTGAACGGGACAGGCCCCTTCCCGTTCAGGGCGCGACAGCCGGCCGATGTTCCACCGCGAGCTTCGCCAGCGCCGGGGCGAGGTCCCACAACAGCAGCGTGCTGTCCTGGCTCGCCGACAACAGCCGCTTGCCGTCCGGGGTGAAGGCGAGATCGCGAATCATGTCCCAATGTCCGCTCATCTCTTGCACGATCTTGCCGCTCTTCGCGGACCATACTCGGATGTCGTGCCGCAAGTCGCCGTTTCCGTCGGGCTTGATCGTGGCCGCCGCGATCAAGCGATCATCCGGGGACCACGCGAGGTCGATGAACTGAAGTTCGTCGGGCTGTTCCAATGTCGGGCCGGGAGCCCGCCGCGACCCAAGTTCGCGAACCATCAGCAGGAGTCCGCCGCCCAGCAATTCCGCTGCTAACCGCGATCCGTCGGGAGCGAAGGCGACGGGCATTGCGAAGGACGTCGTGGTCGCACGCTGGAGGGGAACACCTCGCGGTAGCGCACCTTCCGACAGCCGCGATGCCGAATGGATTTCAAGGGCCGCGGGCGCGCCGTGCGACAACGCGAAGTGCATGCCATCGGGAGCGAATGTAAGGTGCGAGAATCCGGGGGATGCTTCCCACTGTGATTTGGATAGCAATCGCCGGTCCTTCAGGTTCCAGACCTGGAGCGAGTTCGTGATATCCGGCAACTCGATTTCATCATCATCATCTGCGGGCTTCTTCATCGGGCGACGCGATGTGGCTTCCGCGTCCGGGGCGCGGGGGAGGTAGCCGACCGTGATCAGCAAGTCGGCGACGGGCGAGCAGGCGACCGATTGCAGTGATTCGCACTCAGTGTCCAACTCGCCGATCAGATCACCAGTCTCCAGTTCGCGCATCTCGATGATCCCGCTGCCGGTCCCCGCGACGATGAGCGTCTTGCCGTCGCGGGCGAGGTCGATCGCCTGCGTGCTGCCGGTCCGGCGTGCGATGGTGCGGACGAGATCACCGGTATCGAGGTTCCAGACGCAGACGTTCCGGCCGACGCCCCCCGAAATGGCATGGCGACCGTCCGGCGTGACGAGAGTGCGAATGAGATTGCCGAAGTGCCCGTCGAGCGGGTCGCGAATTTCCATCTGCGACACGTTCACGAGACTGAGCCGCGTCCCCGGCAGCACGAGAGACTTGCCGTCGGGTGAGAAGGCGGTCGAATAGCCCCCCGTGAGCGCCTCGAACTGCGCCTGGATTTCGCCCGTCGCCGCGTCCCACACCTGCACTCGTGGCGCGAACCCGGCGGCGGCGACGAGTCGATCGTCGGCCGAGACGGTGATCGAAGACGGTCCAACGTTGCACTCCTTCATCGGCACGGGACGGGCTTCCTCGTCGTACTCCCACACGAGTGCCTGACCGCTCGCGGCGATCGCCAATCGGCGACTCTGTCGGAAGAACGCGAGCGACCAGACCGTGTTGGTGAAGCCGGCGCTCTCCGGCTCGTTGCTCCTCAAATCGTGGATGCGGCGCAGCTCCTTGCCGCTCGCCACGTCGCGAAGCACGAGTTTGTCCCAGCCGATCGCGAGCAACTTCGAGTCGGGCGAGAAGCGCGCCGCGAACGCCGGCATGTCGATCGTCGCATGCACCTCGCCGGTTCGTGCGTCCCAGACCGTCGTCGCGCCCTTCGACCGCCCGCCGACGATCCACCGTCCGTCGGCGGACCAATCGAGCGCGTCGCAATATGTGTCGAATTCGCCGAGATCGCGAATGGTCGTCCCATCGTCGGCATCGCAGATGAGGACTCTCCACCGGTTCGCTCTCGCATCGCAACTCACCACGACTCGGCGGCCGTCGGACGACCAGGCCGCCGCGGTGGTTCTCTTCGGGCGGAGCGCCGCGGGGACGACGTTCTTTCCGGTGGCATGTTCCCAAACGGCCAGCTCGTTCCTGGACGATCCGAATGTCGGCGACGACCAGGTTGCCAATCGCGTTCCGTCGGGCGACCACGCCAGTCCGTGCATCATGCCGTGCCGGGGGACCCAGCGGGTCGTGCCCAGCCGGAGTACCGCGTGCTTGGGTGGGGCGTCCGGGTCGATTTCATGCTCGAGGATCGACGGCAACGAGGCCGCGGCGGGGCGAACGGATGCCGGTGCGATGCTCGCCTCGTTCGCGTCCTGCTTCGATGGCGAGCGCTCGTGCAATACGACGAGAAGCACGGCCGTCCCGGCGACCAACGTGCCAAGGGCGGGAATCAGCCTATTTGCCACGTTCATCGGACTATCCCTTAACGCGTCCCGCCGCCGGTAAGACCCGCGGCCAGCATCTCTGCTGCGAAGGCAGCAAGGTGCGGCATACGTCAGTCTAATGCTGGAATGCCGCACCTCAAGCGGAAAATCAGCCGGATCGCGAATCATTCGAGGTTGGCGAATTCGGGCGTGACGACGCCGATTCAGCTCGATCGGAAGGGCTTGCGGGCACCGGCCTTCGATTTCGCGACGAGCTCACGGAAGCACGAGCACGATGCCGCGCTCCCCTGCGCTCGCGGCTGCGCCGCTCGGCTTCGGGTCGCGGCTAAACGGATTCACTCACCCCACCTCGACCAGCACCTGCTCCGCCGCGGGGTGGCCTAATGCGATTGGGCCGGTTTCCAGGTCGAGGGTGACGACGCCGGCGGCGGGGTGGTTGTCGCGGACCGTGGCGGGCGTGCCGAGTTGCAGGCCGGACTCCGCCAGGAACCGCAGGAACTCCGGGTCCTGGTTCACCACGCGGACGATCCGCACCCGCTCTCCCGCCGCACAGCTCGACAGCGGCCGCCCCGCGTCCGCCTCGCCGCGCATCTCCCCCTCGGCCGAGGGGATCGGGTCGCCGTGCGGATCGACCTCGGGATGGTCGAGGAACTCGTCGATGCGGTCGATGAGGTAATCGCTGACGGCGTGCTCCATGTGCTCGGCCTCCTCGTGGACGCGGTCCCAGGTGAGGCCCAGCGTGCGGACGAGGAACAGCTCGATCAGCCGGTGCCGCCGCAGCACCCGCAGGGCGAGCTTGCGTCCCGCCGCGGTCAGGCTCGCCCCTTCATACGGGGTGTAGTTCGCGAGCCGCGACTCGGCGAGCGTCTTCAACATGCTCGTCACGGTGCCGGGGGCGACCTCCAGCTCCGTCGCGAGCTCTCCCGGGGCGACGGTCGGCGCGCCGGTCCGCTGCGCGATCTGCAACAGCGCCTTGAGGTAGTTCTCGACGGTCAGGCTCGGCAAAGGAGTGGTCAGTGGATAGTGGTTAGTGGATGGTCTGCGTCCCGCGCCCACTATCCACTAACCACTACCCACTGTCCACTCTTCATACTCATAGAACCCGCGGCCGGACTTGCGGCCGAGGCGGCCGGCGTCGACCGTCCGCGCGAGCAGCGGGCAGGGGCGGAACTTGGGGTCCCCCAGCTCGCGGTGCAGCACGCGGAGGATCGACAGGCACACGTCCAGGCCGATGAAGTCCGCGAGTTCCAACGGGCCCATCGGATGATTGCAACCCAGCTTCATCAGCGAGTCGATCGTCTTCGCGTCGGCCACCCCTTCCTGCAGGGCGAACACCGCCTCGTTGATCAGCGGCATCAGCACCCGGTTGACGACGAAACCGGGCGTGTCCGCGACCGCGAACGGCTCCTTCCCCATCCGGCGGGCGAGCTGCCGCGTGATTTCGACCGTCTCCTCCGAGGTCGCCAGTCCGCGGACGATCTCGACCGGCTGCATGATCGGGACCGGGTTGAAGAAGTGCATCCCGACCACGCGGTCCGCCCGGCCGGTGGCGGCGGCGAGCCTGGTGATCGAGATGCTCGAGGTGTTGCTCGCCAGCACCGTCTCGGGAGGACACGCGCCGTCCAGCCGGCGGAACAGATCGAGCTTGGCCGATTCATCCTCGGCGATCGCCTCGATCGCGTACCGCGATTCGACCGCGGCCTCGACGACGTCGGCGTGCCAGCGGATGCGGGCCGTCACCTCGTCGGCGTCTTTCACGTTCAGCTTGCCGCGGGCGATCCCCTTTTCGATCGACTTGCGGATCGCGGCTTGAGCGCGTTCGCGCTGGGCCGCGTCGATCTCGGCGGCATGCACGAGAAGCCCATGCGCCGCGGCGGTCTCGATGATCCCGCGGCCCATCGTGCCGGCGCCGATCACGGCGATGCG